>NZ_SHKN01000001.1:2051705-2362090 GCF_004217115.1 Ancylomarina subtilis
GGCTCAACTTAAAGGCATGAGCAAACAAGATGCCACAACCAAACTTCAGGCTTGGTTCAAAAAATTCGATATCCTCGAATGGTGGGACAAAAAAGTTGAAGAACTTTCTAAAGGGATGGCTCAAAAAATTCAGTTCATTACAACCATCCTTCACGAACCCAAACTATTAATTTTCGATGAGCCCTTTAGTGGTTTCGACCCCATCAATGCCAATCTTCTGAAAAAAGAAATTCTGGAACTTCGCGATAAGGGATGTACCATTATTTTTTCAACCCATAATATGGGTTCAGTAGAAGAAATTTGCGACTATATTGCCTTAATCCATAAATCAGAAAAAATACTGGATGGATCATTTGAGGATATCAAAAAGCAATACCGTACACACACCTACAACATTTCATTTAAGGGTGAACTCGAAGAATTAAAGA
This sequence comes from Ancylomarina subtilis, assembly GCF_004217115.1. Taxonomy (NCBI): domain Bacteria; kingdom Pseudomonadati; phylum Bacteroidota; class Bacteroidia; order Marinilabiliales; family Marinifilaceae; genus Ancylomarina; species Ancylomarina subtilis. The sequence goes on from NZ_SHKN01000001.1 coordinate 2,052,134, forward strand.
CAAACCTAACGAGTGATATTGAGATTTTGGAACATCAATCAGGAAAAGAATTTCAATCCTTAAAATTGAAACTGAATAATGGAACAAGTTCGAATGATCTCCTTTCACAAATCCTCCCACATGTTGAGCTTGTTTCATTCAACGAAATAATTCCAAGTATGAATGATATTTTTATTCGCGTTGTGAATGAAAAAAATCTGAGCCTCGACATGGAATAATTCCATTCCCTTATATAGATAAAATAATTCATTTCATTCCGATCATATCGGACATACAGATAAATACAATGAACAAGATATTAATCATTATTCAACGTGAATATTTATCACGAGTTAAAAAGAAATCCTTCCTTCTACTAACCTTCCTTACGCCCATTTTAATTGCAGGTATTTATGCTTTCATGATCTGGATGATGATGAAGGACGATACCGAAAAAAGAACCATTGGTGTTATTAATGAATCAGAATTAGTCAACCCGGTGGAATCTAAAGATTACACCACTTTCGAATATCTAAACAATATAAGCTTCGAAGAAGCTAAAAAGATGCTCGATACGAAAGGATACTACGCGATTCTGAAGGTTCCGCAAGATGTTTTGGAGTCACAAACAGCAGAACTATTTTCATTCAAGCAAGTAACCATCGAGGTCAAATCCGAGGTTGGATCTCAGATTCGCAATCACATCGAAACAATAAAACGCTCGAAGATAATTGCCGAAGCGAATATGCCAGACTTGGAGCAAAAGTTAGCGGCAACGAAAACACCTATATCGGTAAAAACCATCAAATTTGGTGAAGATGGCGAGATAAAACAAAGCTCCACGGAAATTGCAATGGGACTTGGTTTTGCCATGAGCTTCATCATTTACATGTTTATTTTCATGTATGGCGTACAGGTGATGCGTGGTGTGATTGAAGAAAAAAGTAATCGTATTGTCGAGGTGATTATCTCATCGGTAAAACCTTTTCAATTGATGATGGGAAAAATTGTGGGCGTTGCCATGGTTGGCTTAACTCAGTTCTTAATGTGGGTAATACTAACGGGAGCTATTATTACTATTGGTAGTGCTGTATTCCTACCTGGCATTGATGCTGCAAGCATTCAGCAAGCTTCTTCATTAAGTGAATTACCAGCTGCCGGACAAAGCATCAATCAGGCGCAACTCAACATGATGCAAGATGTGCTTGGCACATTCGATTTTGGATATATCATGAGTATTCTTGGAGGTTTTATTTTCTTCTTTCTAGCTGGTTATTTATTGTACTCAGCCCTATTTGCTGCCATTGGTTCAGCAGTTGATAACGAAACAGAAACCCAACAATTTATGCTCCCTATAACATTACCACTGATCCTTGCTTTGTACATTGGTATGGCAGCTGCCAAAAATCCCGAAGGTGCAATTGCTTTCTGGGGATCTATCATTCCATTGACATCACCAATTGTCATGCTGGTACGTATTCCTTTTGGCGTTCCATTGTGGGAGTTGCTCTTATCAATGACTCTATTGGTTGCAAGCTTTATTTTTGTAACCTGGGTGGCTGCAAAAATCTACCGCACCGGTATTCTTATGTATGGCAAAAAGGTTTCCTACAAAGAAATATGGAAATGGTTACGCTATCACAGATAATGTGTGATATGAGGATTTGCTGATGTGATGATTTAGAGTTTAAATACTTATCCAATTATCATCAATAAAATCTTCAACTCATAGATTTTAATCAATGCCTCGTTTTAAACGAGGCATTTTTTATGAATCACTATTCAAAATTTGATATTTTTGCAAGATGATTAACTATGATGAACCCTTATTTCGCCCACCAAGTGAGGCATATTCACTAATACTACAAGTCAGTCTGGGCTGTGCCTGGAACAAATGTGCTTTTTGTGAAATGTACAGTAGCAAACAATTTCGGGTTCGACCTGAAACGGACGTATTTACCGAGATTGAATCGCTTTCACCATACTCCGATCAGATTCGAAAAGTCTTTTTAGCCGATGGAAATGCCATGGTTTTATCCTTCGATAAATTAAGTCGTTTGTTAGATAAACTAAATGCTTGCTTTCCAAAACTCAATCGGGTTTCTGCTTATGCCTTGCCTCGTGATATTGAATCAAAAACAGATGAAGAATTGCAAATTCTAGCCTCCAAAGGTTTAAAATTACTTTATGTCGGCATTGAATCCGGCGACGATGAATTACTTCAAGTCATCAACAAGGGAGAAAGTTTTAAGAGTACAAGCCAAGCTTTACAAAAAGCGAGACAGGCAGGTATCAAGTTATCAGTTATGATATTAAATGGCTTGGGAGGGCAAAAATTCTCAGAACAACATGCGATCAACTCAGCCAAACTAGTCAATGAAATTCAACCTGAATTTTTATCAACATTAGTTTTAAGCTATCCCCACGGCGAAGAGCATTTCAAACAAAAATTCAACGATGAATTTATTCCTCTAAACACGATTGAGTTGATTGCCGAAATGAAAGTGTTTATAGAAACACTGAGTCTCGAAAACACCGTCTTTCGTAGCGATCATGCCTCGAATTATCTCATTCTAAAAGGTAACCTTAGCAGAGATAAAGATGAGCTCTTAAATCGGATAAACGGCGTACTAAATGATCCAAACAACGCAAAACTAAGACCCGAATGGATGCGTGGATTGTAACCTGAAGCAAAGACACAAAAAAAGCGATCAACTTATCAGTCGATCGCTTTTTTTTATATTTGATAATAAATCCAGTTTACTTACTGAATTCCTTTATAATTTCTAAGAAAACGAAAACTACTGGTGCCACTAACAAAATCGCATCAAAACGATCGAGAATCCCACCATGCCCAGGTAAAATTGTTCCCGAATCCTTAACATTGATACTCCTCTTAAACAGAGATTCTACCAAATCGCCTAAACCACCTATAACAGCAACGATAAGACCTACTGACAACCATATCAATAAGCTTAACTCCTGACTGAAATACGAGCAAGCCCAGGCTGCTAATAAAGTGGCAATACCACCACCAATACTTCCTTCCCAGGATTTTTTAGGAGAGATTCGTTCAAACAATCTGTGTTTCCCAAAATTAACACCAACCAAATAGGCACCCGTGTCATTGATCCAAATCATAACAAACAAACCCATTATAATATCAGGTCTGAATTGTTCAGCACCATTCTGAAAAGCAAGATAAATAAGCAATGCAAAAGGTAATGCCACGTATATAACGCCTAATAAAGTGTATGCTATATTTGCAAAAGGATTTTCCTTTTTACGATACAATTCAATAATAAAACTTAGGAATGTGAGGAGAATCAACAACTGGAACAGAACTGTTTTCCCACAATAAATATGCGACGCTACTGCACCAAACAATAATACAACGGCTATCAAACCTGTAACTAACTGAGGAGACGCATTGGCTTTTTTTACCAAACCATAAAATTCATAATTTGCTAAAAGAGCTATGCCCAAAAAGGTAGCAATTAAACCAATAGGATGAACGTATATCCCCACGATCAATACGATTACAAATAATACTGCTGTAAATACTCTTTTAAAAAAATCCCCCACAAGAATCATATTAGTGCAACACAAAAAATTAAGTCGCCAATTTAAACAAAAAAGAGCTAAGTTGTCAACTCTCATTGACACCTTAGCTTTAAAAAATATCTTATATCAGAAATTATACAGCCGTAGAGTTGTTCTCTTCTTCTGATGTTTCTTCGTTCTTTGTTTCTTCAGTTAGAAGTAACTTAGCCTCTCCAACTTGATTTAATCCAAACTTTCTTTTTCCAAAAATAGCTTCCAAATCTTCACTAAAGATCACTTCACGTTCCAATAACAACTGGCTCAATTTTTCATGACCTTCCCTGTTATCCATAAGAACTTGCTTGGCTCTCTTATAAGAATTTTCAATCAACAATTTAACTTCTGAATCAATAAGCTCAGCCGTTTTCTCGCTATAAGGCTTAGAGAATCCGTAATCAGCCTGTCCGGTTGAATCATAATAACTAACATTACCAACTTTCTCACTCATACCAAATATAGACACCATAGCTGTTGCCTGTTTGGTTACTTTCTCCAAGTCGTTTTGAGCCCCAGTTGATATTTTCCCGAAAGTTAATTCCTCAGCAGCACGACCTCCAAGAGCAGAACACATTTCATCAAGCAACTGTTCTTTTGTGGTAATACTTCTTTCCTCGGGTAAATACCAGGCAGCTCCAAGCGCTTTACCACGCGGAACTATAGTTACTTTAACCAATGGATGAGCATATTCCAATAACCAGGAAATAGTCGCATGACCCGCTTCATGATAAGCAATGGTCTTCTTCTCATTTACTGATATAATTTTATTCTTTTTTTCTAAACCTCCAATAATACGGTCAACCGCATCAAGGAAATCTTGCTTTTCAATCACATTCTTTTTCTTACGAGCCGCAATCAAGGCCGATTCATTACAAACATTGGCAATATCAGCTCCAGAGAAACCTGGTGTTTGTTTGGCCAAAAAATCACTCTTTACCGAATCATCCAATTTCAATGGTCTCAAGTGAACATTGAAAATTTCTTCACGCTCATTTAAGTCTGGCAATTCAACATGAATTTGACGATCGAATCGACCGGCACGCATCAATGCTCTGTCCAAAATATCAGCGCGGTTGGTTGCCGCAAGAATAATCACACCCGAGTTGGTATCAAAACCATCCATCTCAGTCAATAGTTGATTCAAAGTATTCTCGCGCTCATCGTTAGCACCCATATTAGGGTTCTTACCTCTGGCACGACCAATGGCATCAATCTCATCAATAAAAATGATACAAGGTGATTTCTCTTTAGCTTGTTTAAACAGGTCTCGCACACGACTGGCACCAACACCAACAAACATCTCAACAAAATCAGAACCTGACATACTAAAGAAAGGGACATGAGCTTCACCAGCTACAGCTTTTGCTAAAAGAGTTTTACCTGTTCCCGGAGGGCCTACAAGTAGAGCTCCTTTGGGGATTTTCCCACCTAATTGGGTGTACTTTTCAGGATATTTTAGAAATTCCACAATCTCTTCAACCTCTTGTTTAGCCTCTGCCAAACCAGCAACATCCTTAAAGTTTGTTTTAATATCTGATTCCTTATCGAAAACCTTAGCTTTTGATTTACCAACATTAAAAATATTGCCACCACCAGCACCACCGCCAGCGCCTTTACTCATTCTCTTAAATACAAAGAACCAGATCGCAAGAATAATCAAAATTGGAAAAATAAATCCCAGAATATCACCAAAGTAATCCTTATGATCGACATACTTTACAGCTACACGATCAGCTTCAGGCATTGATTCTTGAGCCTTTTCAAGATTTTTCTCAAAATTCTCAATCGATCCAATGGTGAAGAAATAGTGTGGTCCTGCCTTTGACGGCGAATCAAATGAATTTGAGAATAGATCAGGATATTTATCCAAATTCGCATCCTTGATATAAACATTTACATTACCCAGGTTACGAACAATCTCAATTTTTTCAACATCATGATTGCGCAACATCTCAACTTTCACCTTATGCCAACTTGTTTCCTTTGGATTTTGTTGGTAGGTAAAATATTGAATGGCTAAAAAAGTAAGAGCTATTATTCCATAAATCCAATAAGCATTAAACTTAGGTGGTTTCATCATATTAGCAGGTCCTTTTCCTTTTTTATTAGGAGGTGGAGGTGTATTAGGCATCTTCTTATTTGTCATTATATTATTGTATAATTCTATTTGTAATAATTAAAGAACATCTGATATGTGGTTGATTTTAGCATCAGCCCAAAGTTGTTCCAATTGATAAAAATCGCGATATTCTTTTTGAAAAACGTGAACAACGACATCGGCATAATCCAGAAGCACCCATTGCGCATTCCGAAGCCCCTCTTTCCGCCACACTTTTTCATTTAATGCTTCCAATGTTTCATCTTGAACATGATCGGCAAGCGAAGAAACATGTGTATTTGAAGTTCCATTACAAATAACAAAATATTTACATACCGCACCACTTACATTTCTTAAATCAACACTTACAATATCTACAGCTTTTAAATCTTTTAATGCTTCAATAATCGTATCGACTAATTTTTCAGGTGAATGTTCTCTTTTTTTAGTCATATATTAATTTTAATCTTACAAAGATAATTTTTTTTTAAGTCTATTATAATAAAGCAAACTATAGATTTAGCCAGATCTGATAAAAACAGAGTTTGAAGTCTTAGAAATTGAAATCTTCATCCTAATTTTGTATCCAAATCATATTTAAATCAAATTATGCCAAATTTATTTCACCCAGATCGAATAATTAGAGTCAATCAACTTGATTCAACCAATTCGCATGCTCTCCATCTGTTAAAAAACAACAATACGTCAGGTGGCACTGTCGTTATGGCATTAAATCAGACAGAAGGCCGCGGACAGCAAACAAATACCTGGGAAAGTGAAAGCGGCAAAAACCTTACCATTAGTCTCATTCTTCGTCCCGACTTCATTCTGGCTCAGGATCAATTTCAGGTTTCCATGATTATTTCGCTAGGGGTTTCAGATTACCTAAGAGCTTATACAGAGAATGTTAGTGTCAAATGGCCAAACGATATCTATATTGGAGATAAAAAGATTGCAGGTATTCTCATCGAGCAAGCAATTATGGGTGCTTACCTGTCACATTCGGTATGTGGCATCGGCTTAAATATCAATCAAAGTAAATTTATTTCCGATGCTCCCAATCCCATCTCTCTAAATATACTGACTAAAAAAGAATATAATCTGGAAGATGAATTGCTAAAACTTTTGGCAGCTATTGAAAAACGCTACTTTCAATTATTCAATGATGGGGGCGAAATTATTGAGCAGGATTATCTAAAGTCCTTGTATTGGATTAATGAAGTACATTCTTTCAAAGATGAAGAAGGAACGTTTTCAGGAAAAATTATCGGCATCACAGAATTTGGACAACTGCAAATTGAAGATGAACAGAAGAAAATTAGAACTTATAATTTTAAAGAGGTGAGCTTTTTAAGATAGCCCACCCCTCTACTGATTAAAGTTCAACTGTAAGCTTCAAGCTGATATTTCGTCCCTGATTTAAATAATCAAAGCTTTTTAGTGTTGATAAATGATCGATGTATTTTTCGTTGAAAATATTGTCTGCAGTGAATACCAAATTTGTCGTATACTTCCCTAATTTTAGAGATGTCCCCATTTGTATAGCAAACAAATTATAAGCGGCAGTTTCTGTTTCAAACATAGCGGGTTGATTTTGCCTAAAAGCATGCTTCCATGACAGGTTCAGGAATGGAGAATCAAAAAAACTTGCCCCCTTTAAAATAAATCGCAGTTCATTATTCAACTTATGCTGTGGTACAAATGGTAAAGCTTTTCCATCATCATACTTCGAAATGACCATTGCGTAGTCAGAATGAAATTTCATAAAACTAAACGGAACAACATTAAAGGCCACTTCGCCTCCATAAAGCTTTGCATCTTGTTGGTCATAGGCATACACAAAACCGGTTCCCTCTGGTGAGATCTCGTCAGTCGGTGCCAGATATATAAAATCATAAACCCGATTATAAAATACAGAAACATCGATATTATGTTTCTGCGTATGGTAGTGAAGGCCCAAATCAGACTCTATACTTTTCTGAGGATCTAAATTGGTGTTCCCCTCTTCGAAACGACTTCCATGCATACCATGTTGCGACAATTCGGCCAAATTCGGGACCCGATAGGCGCTGGCAATATTGGTCCTCAGAAGAATATTTTCAGAGAGATGATATGTAGTCCCGATCGATGCATTCAGATTATTATACTTCCTGTTAATATGTACCATTTCTTCATGCTCATCATGCACCTCAGCTTCACTGTGAGAATGGCCTCCGGCTTCTTGCTCCGGTACATAAAGAAATCGGTTATCATATCGAAGTCCCAACTGCCATTCCCAAAAATTAACCTCTTTTTTATAAAGCGCAAAAACAGAAAAATCATCAATATTAGCGTTCGGGATAATACGATTGGGCGCCTTGTTGTTTCTATTCGTTTGATGCATCCCCTGAATCCCTACTAAAAACTCCGTGCCTTCCGATGTTGGGAAATAAAGCTTACTGTCGTATGTTAAGGTGTTTAAATCCATATCTACCAATCGAAAAGTGGTTGATTCGGGATTCCCGTTCAGTCTTCGTTGATTGAATTGATAAGCTGCATTTAATTCAAGCTTAAAGTCTCCTATAAAAAGTCGATTTCGCGATGCAATTAAATGCTGGGATAAATCCTGATACCAAAATCGATTCTTAAGCAAGCCCTTTCTTACCAAAGGAATTGATTCTTCATTAGTCATTCCTAATTTTGGACGCAGATAGTCGTAATAAATTTTAAAACTACCGTAATTCTTAATCAAGCCCAGTCCTACTTGCAAGCCCTTTGAATTAAAACGGGTATTGGGAATATAATCACCATTACCATCCTTATAATCATGATGAGATTGCTGATTCGCTCTTAACATCCAAAACCAATTTTCCCGACTGCCTTTAACACCGATATTTCTGTTAAACCCCTCGGTCACACTATAAAATTCAGTGCTGACATCTGCCTTAATTGCATTGGCCGGAGCCGGTTTTTCACGCACAATATTTATCACTCCCCCCATGGCATCTGATCCGTACAATAAGGAGGCAGGTCCTTTAATCACTTCAATATGGTCAACCCCCTGATCGTTTACCAGAAACGGATGATCTACAGAGAATTGAAAATTTTCCAGTCGGACACCATTATTAAGAAAGATCAGATTGTTAAGCGACAAACCTCTAATGACCGGCGAACTCACCCCGGGACTTCTCGAAATAAGATCCACACCGGGGATATGTGCTAGTTTTTCCCCCATAGATGGCGTAAGCAATCGATCGAATTCCTGTTTGGACATGACAGATATCTTTATTGGATTCTCGTGCTGCGAAGATGGAAATCCCCCGGACACAACAACATCCTGGGTTGTGACGGATGTGAAAACAAGATTAACATTCAAGTTTAAATCCGAATCTTTTAGTTGGAGTTTTTTAATAACCGTTTCATAGCCCATATATGAAAATTGAACTGTAAAACTTCCATTGGGTAAAGCATCTAGTTGATAGGAACCATCCGTCTGACTCAAAGTCCCTTTTTGGAGTTCAGGTATAAAAATACTGACACCTGCCAAACCTTTTAAATCATTTTGGTCAGATACAGTACCATACAGCTTATTTATTTTGAGGTCTGACGAAGCCAACGCCATTTGTGGCAATAGAAATAATACTGCCCATATATAACGAATCATATTTGCAAATTCTTTTTTTTATAAAACATAGGGAAACAATCGCATATGGTGTTTACTAACTAAAACCACACACGTACATTCCGACCAGTAGAATAGTCAGAAAATAGAGATCATAAGCATCACATGCCAACACATTAGCGAATAGCATTAATGAATAACAAAGACAAGGGTAAAAAGACACATCACTAAACAGTTTTTTAAAAGTGATATGAACTCGTCGATATGATCTCTTAAACAAAAAGATTTACTGCATATGGAGGTGCTCTATGGCTATAACCAAATTCGTAATCGAAGGAATTTGCTTGATAATAAGTAAACAGGTAAGATTTTAATTCAATGGCTACAACCGGAGTGATACAGATTATATCGGAAGCCACAAAAAAGAAATAATCAAATTCTAAGATGCCACAAACATCCTTAATGTCAGAATCTGTATGCTGACATGAATAGCCATGATGTTCGTGATTAGGAAACATCAAATGCTCCGCCTTTATTACTATAGGCAGAGTAAAAGCAAAAGCAAGAAGCCAAGCCAGAAAACGATGTTTGCTATTTTGATTCATTCTATCACAAATCTAATCAATAAAAATTAGCAAACAAAAAAGCTATTGATCAAGTCAATAGCTTTACATATGTATCTGATATGGGATTAATCTTAGTTAAGATTCTGAAGATTTTGATATGGAATCTGAGTCATGCCTTCAGCCAGTTGTTCAATGCCTTTCTCCAATTTCTTCTTCAACATCATCTTCATCATAGCATTCAACTCAGCATGTACGGTTAGTCTGAGCTTTGTTTCATAAGGCCCTTTTTCAATCAACTGAATCCAAAAGTAAAACTCAAAAGGACTGCGGCCATATCCGGTCAGTTTAAGGGTTTTGTTCTCCTCCTTCTCAACAAACTGCAAGCCGGCTTCACCAAAACCTTTTATTACAAAAGAACAGTTGTCTTCTGTAGCTTCCCAATGTTCAATTTTATCCTTAAAATTCATCTTTTTATCCGTTTGCTCTTCAATCTTGGCTTGAACCTCTGGATTCTCAGCAGCCAATTCAAAAACTTTCGCAATTTTTCTAAAATCAGATAAAAATGAATAGATACTATTCACATGATTTGGAATAATTTTGATATCACTTACAATCTTCGTTGTTGACATATACTTTCTCTTTTAGAATACAAAAGAGGGTGCCCAATGATAAGACACTCTCTTTTGCTTTATTTTTTATTCGCTATTTGAGCTTATTTTTTACTTTCTCCAATTGGCTGGATCCTTTCGCCATTCTTTCAACTGATCAACATCTTCCGCTTTTACATAGCCAATTTCCTGTGCACAATCAATCATTGTGTTGTAATCACTCAAGGTATCAACAACACAATTTGCATTTGTAAAGTTGTCTTCAGCAGTTTGGAATCCGTAAGTGAAAATGGCAAGCATACCCATCACGTTACATTCTGCCTCACGAAGTGCTTGAACAGCTTTCAAACTTGATCCACCTGTAGAAATCAAATCTTCAATCACAACAACTTTCTGTCCGGCTTTCAAATCTCCTTCAATCATATTGGTCATCCCGTGAGCTTTTGCGGCAGAACGAATATAAACCATTGGCAAATTCAATTCATCAGCAACCAAAGCACCAAGTGCAATAGCTCCTGTTGCAACACCTGCAATCACTTCAACATCCGGATATTTTGCTAAAACTGCCTTTGCGAAAGCCTTTTTAATATCATTTCTTACTTGAGGATACGATAAAGTTTTACGGTTATCGCAGTAAATTGGCGACTTCCATCCCGAAGCCCATGTGAATGGGTTTGTAGGTTCTAGCTTAATTGCTTTTATTTGCAAAAGGTATTCAGCGATTTGTTTTGCAGTACTTTGCATAGGACTATTGGATTAAATGGTTCGATAAATATGAGTTGATTAAACAAAACTGAGTGAAATACTCAAGCTTATACCACAGTGATACAAACTTTTACAACACCAGTCTCATAATCTGAAATCATCCGCAAATGTATAAAGTATTTTTTAAAGATCGTGCAATTTTCTTAGGCGATAAGACTGAAAGCTTGAATTTTCATGGCATGGTTTATCTATGGACAGAAGGAAATAGTTTAGAAGCCATCGTCACTGATTTCGATCAAGATGAAAATAAGACCGCTTTATTTTTTGCAGCTGAGGATGTGGAAGCTCTTTTTTCAGAATTCAAAAATCAATTCAAGTACATTGAAGCCGCAGGCGGACTGGTTTTCAATCAGGAAAATGAAATTCTGGCTATTCACCGTCTGGGCAGATGGGATTTGCCTAAAGGAAAAGTTGAAGAGGATGAAACAATAAGTGAAGCTGCCATTCGCGAAGTTGAAGAAGAGTGTGGCATCAGCCATTTACAACTGAAGGAAGAACTTGAATCGACTTATCATACGTATTGGATGAATAATTCGTGGGTGCTAAAACGCAGCTATTGGTTTAAAATGAGCTATAGCGGCAATGAAAAATTAGTCCCACAGACCGAAGAAGATATCGAAAAAGTAATTTGGATACCGACAAATCAACTTGACGAATTCAAATCCAACACCTATGCTTCAATTCTCGAAGTCTTAAAAAATCTGGCCTAAATTCAAGTACAAAATCCAATGGTTCACTTTTGGGAATAGTTTTCCCGGAGGATTTGTCTCTGAATCTTCACAAATGTTTTTTCAATCCCATCATGAGGTCCTCTTGCAGGATACTGATAGACTTTCCCTTCGGGGTCGATAATAATATAAGTTGGAAACACTTTAATCTTATAATCTCTCAAAACTGTATTATCCTTATCAATCTGCACAACAGGCCAAGTTGCCTCCTGGCTTTTCAAACGGTTCTGAAAACGAATAGAATCAACATCACTGGCCAAACTTAAAAATTCGATATCCTTACCAAAAGCTTTTTTCAATTTCTTCAACAATTCAAAATCACGCTCCCAAACTGAATTTGTCGTATTACAAAAATTCAGATACACATATTTCCCCTTATAGTTTTCCAGACTAATGTTACCCACTTTGAACTGAGGGGCCTTTGTGTTTTTAAGTAAATGCGATAGTTCAATCAGATAATTTCGAGTCAACTTACTCAGGTTTTCATCTTGAGAATTCAGCTTGATTTTTTGAATAATATCAATCGCCTTTCTTCGGGTTAACAGCCCATTTTCAGTTCCATCGAACACTGACTTGGCTAATAGAATGTCTCTAAAATTTTTATCCTGATAAACCGTATAGGTTTTCATAACATCATTCAAAGCCTGATAGGGAGCAGACGATTCAAGCGCCTTGTTAAACTTGGATTTTTCTCTTCGATGAAAAGCTGAAGCCAAAGGATTGTCATAAATTTTCTTGAACAAAGTTGTGTAAGCCAAATTGTTCAAGGCTATTTCCCGATTTGCAAAATATTGATTCTCCATGCGAATATAAGCCTCCGGCGAAGCCAGATAATCCAAATAAGCCAAACGATATTCCAAATAAACCCGAAAATACGGGTGTTTCACATCAGCAAAATTTGTTTTCATTTGCTTCGCAAAATCTATCCCAAGAGATGATGAGCCTTGATTGTAAATGCCATCAAAATTTTGATTGATGAAATTATCAATTTGATTATCGAACAGACGAATCAAACTATTCAGTCCGTTTTTATCTGCATTTCTAAAACCTAGAAACACATCCTGAGGTTCAAAAAAAGGATCCAACTTTTGTGCAGGAGATAAATCTCTTCGTGGTGGTAAACTGACCTGATATTCCTTACCTGCTTCAACAAAAAAATAGCCTCGAAATACACCAAGAGGTAAAAATATCATTTGCGTTTCAGCTATTTCAAATTCAACCGAAAACTGACCTTGCTTATCAAGTTTCATGACAGCTAATTGCTTCTCAGTTTTCGAGAAAGCATCGTCATAACACAATACTTTGATTTGCATATTGGCATAGGCCGCATGTTGCCCAAACAACTTTACTTTTTTAGCAAATGTACTTTGAACTCCAAGAGTCAATATCAGTAAGAAAAATAGTGATCGCATATTCAAATTTTTATAAGTGAATATCAGGAAAAACAGGTATTCGTATCCTTCATTAACATCGAATACGAATAATCTGTTAAATCTTATTGGTTACAATTTGTAAGCATCGGGATCCTGCACCACCGGCACGAATTGTGAAGCATCTCCCCCATGACGAATAATATCACGCACAATGGTTGATGTAATCATGGTATGTTCTGGTGTTGTCAATAAAAAAATCGATTCCAAATCGTACTCCATTTTTTTATTGATTTGTGCGATGGCGCGCTCATATTCGAAATCGGCAGCTGTTCGCAAGCCTCGTAAAATAAATTGTGCCCCTTTTGACTTGCAATATTCCACCGTTAAGCCACCATAAATCTCAACTTCGATTCTTGGGTCGTTATTAAAGCTCTCCTTTATCCACTGAATCCGTTTCTCAACTGGGAAAAACTGTTTTTTCTCAGCATTATAACCTATGGCAATTACGATTTTATCGAATAAGGGTAATGCTCGTGTGACAATTGATTTGTGTCCTACCGTAAATGGATCAAACGATCCTGGGAATATGGCTATACGCTCCATTTTTTTCTTAATAAATTTTCCGAGATCATCCTTACAGTGCCGAATTCTCTCATATTTTGATAAACTAATAATACAAACTTAGATATAATTAATCAAAGTCGTAGGATTGAATGATTAACAATCCCCATTACTTGATTTTAATTTTTTTGTAGGAACTCACAAAAAGGATATTCCCCATATCATCGAATCCGGTAAAGAGATCCAACTTATCGCGATCAATATCTTCTCTATTGAAACCTAGAATCGTTAAATCAGCATCCATCGATTTGTTCATAATTTCCTTCTTCTTATCCGTGTGATCAATTCCAATCAGCTCAATATTACTCGACGAAATTGGCAACTGTCCTGAACGAATTAAACTCAACAACTTGCCTTGTTCCTTTTCCAGATCTTTTTCAGGATACATCGCAAAAATCTTAATCATGCTTTTCTTCCAATCCGGATGCCCTTGAATAATATAGGCCAACAGAATCATCAAATTCGCATTCTCATAATCTTCCGATCCAATCCAGATATGAATCTCTTTGTGATAGCCAAACCCTTTATAAGAAGTATTCAAAATGCAAACATCAAATTGAGTTGACTCAATCAAATCGTAATTGTCAATCACATAATTCAGTTGCTTGGGTTTTGTGCGTGAGTACTCAAACAGAATCGAGTTATACCCATGTCCGGATATACCTGAAAGCTGCATCACCTGGGCAATAGCCGAAGTCATCGAAGGACTGATAATGGTATCCAAGAAAACACGATTTCGACTTCCTGATGCCAGATGAATCAATCGTTTCATCACTTTTTTCGATTCGTCATTGGTTTTCTCATTCAAAAAACCATCTAAGTAGTGAATATAGGTTCCAAAGCCGTACTTATAGGAAATCCATCGCAATAAATCGAAAGCTGAACGGCGCTTGAACGTATCCTGAGAAATACAAATTGCAAAAGGTCTCCAACTCACTTCACGATCGACTTTTTCCGCTCGTTGAGCAAAAATCTGTAGGTATCGACTCAACTGAAAAACAACCCCTCGGAAAAGTTTGGCCAGGCCTCGATGTTCCTTATTACTCACATTGATGCCATAATAAATAACCCCCATTATTAATAATGAAACAACGGCATAAACCATATTCATTTTAAACATGATCCAGAACGAAAGAATGGCTCCCATCAAAGAAAGGTACCAACGCGAACGAAAGGTTGGTCGATATGAAGGGTCAGCGGCAAAATGCTCAAGAAATGAAATCATACAAATGGCACCGTAGGTCACCATAAAAAACATTGAAATGATCTGAGCAACAAAATCAACATCACCAACCAATATAAATACAAAAGCAATAACAATTGAAATAACCGAAGCATTTAACGGCTCTTTCGTCTTTCTATTCTCGGTTTTCAACCATTTATTTAAACCTTTCTGGGGGAAGATATCATCCATCCCAATAGCCTGTAAAGTACGTGGAGCCACCATAATAGAACCTAAAGCCGATGAGAGAGAAGCTGCTGCCAAACCAATAGGAATAATTGGCCCCCATATCGCAATATTACTCATGATAAGTTGATTGCTATCCAGGTCTTCGGGACTAGCTGAAACCGTAAATTTATAAGCTGCCAATAAGTAAATTATCAAGCCCCCTATAGTTGCCCATATGGTTCCTCTGGGAATTGATTTCTTTGGATTTTTCAGATCGCCAGACAAGCCCAAACCTGCTGCAAGACCTGTAAATGCTGGAAATATAATGGTAAACACATAGAAAAAACTTTTCGGGTTCTCAATGGTTGCATCCAAAACAATATCCTGAGGTGCATCTGCCGGCGAACCAATAAAAAACATAAAAAGAGATGTTGCCAGCGTTGCCACAACAATATACAAAACCTTCATTCCCATATTTGAGCCTCTCCATAAAAATAGACCCGAAAGCAAAACCATTGCCGGAACAGAAATGGCTCTTTTATCATAAATTAACCAGCCAAAATTGTGAGCGATCCACTGAATGACTGGGTCAAAAGCTTCGGCAAAAGCAATGATATAAAATGCAACCGATATAGCTTGTGACAGATAGAGTGTAATTCCAATTGCTGCCCCAATATTCATTCCAAAAGATCGGGATATGATGTAATAGGCTCCTCCCCCCAACACCTTCTGATTGGTTGCAATTTCAGCAACGGCCATTGCGGTAGGAATGGTAATCATATGTCCTAAAATAATGATTCCGATAACACCAATAAAACCGACATTCCCAACAGCCCAGCCAAAGCGTAAGAAAAGAATAGCACCCAAAATGGTCGATATTGCCGTCATGAAAACGGGTAATGTCCCAAAATTAGCAGTGGGTTTTGCAAAATTATTAGCCATGTATTTTAATGAGTTTCAATTTAAGAATAGTGTACAAAAAAAATCAAAGTGAAATTAAAGCTTAAACGGTTCGACAGCTCTCTGGTAAATTCCCTGTACATAAGCAATGGCCAAACCATAGTTACTCACAGGAATCCCGGCTTCAATTGCAGGTAAAAGTCGATTCCGAATTTGTTTCTTGGTAATCATACAGCCTCCGCACTGAATCACCATGGCATAATCAGTAATGGGACGTTGAATGGCATCCAAACCTGAAACAATATCGAATACCAACTCGCAATCGCAATATTTTCTCAACCAAGCCGGCAGTTTAAACCGACCAATATCTTCACAGGAAACATGATGAGAACAGGATTCCAAAACTAAAACCCGATCACCACTTTTCAAGTCATCAATCTTTGGAGTCCCCTTTAAATAGTTTTCAAAATCACCCTTTTGTCTCGCTAGAACCGTACTGAAACTTGTCAGAGGAATATCTTTGGGTACTAATTGGCCTGCCAAATCGAATATCTGACTGTCGGTAATAGCCAACTTGGGTTTCACATTGGTATTTTTGAAAAATTCGGTCACCTGATCTTGCTGCAAAACAATATTCACACAATGGTTATCCAAAACATCTCGTATCAATTGAACTTGTGGCAAAATCATTCGTCCAGCCGGAGCTTCAGAGTCAATCGGGCAAATCAGCATCACCACGTCGTTAGGTTGAATTAAATCGCCAATAATGGTTTTAAAAACCTTGGACGATTCCGGTGCCGTTTTCTTTATAAGCTCAATCACCTCTTCAAAATTATCCGGCTTGATTGTCGAAAAATCGATCACTGAGGTTTTGTATGTTTCCTCCAGATCTGCTTTTAAATCCGCATTAATTTTGTTCTGATCAGACTTATTGTGAATGATAAAAAACGGTGTCTTATAATAGTCAAATTTCTTAATTAAGTCCTTTTCAAAATCACCAAATTCATTATCTGCAATCACCAGTATCGCCAAATCGATGGTAGAGATCGAATGTACGGTTTTTTCAATTCGCTTTGCTCCCAAATCGCCAGTATCGTCAATTCCTGCCGTATCGACCAGAATAACAGGAGCATAATCAAGAATCTCAAATGATTTCTTAACCGGATCGGTTGTCGTACCCGCCGTATCAGAAACAATGGCAATTTGCTGATCGGCCAAAGTATTTATTATGGACGATTTTCCCAGATTTCTACGCCCGTAGATACCGATATGTGTTTTATGATCTTTAGTCTTCATTAAGTCTTATTCTAATAATTCTCTCCTGCTAATTTTTATTTGCACCTGCATATAGTTTAATATCCTCTAGTGTGATCTCTTTCCCACCTAAAATAATTAAACGCTCAATAATATTCCGAAACTCACGAATATTCCCAGTGTAATCAAATTTTAAAAGCTCTGCAATGGCATCTTCTGCGATCGATTTTGGAGGCAATCCCATTTCATTACAAATCAAGTCAATAAAATGCTGGGCCAATAGAGGAATATCTTCCAATCTTTCATTTAAAGCTGGAACTTTAATCAGAATGACGCTTAATCTGTGATATAAATCTTCACGGAATTTCCCCAACTCAATTTCATCGGAGAGATTCTTATTGGTTGCTGCAATCACTCTCACATTCACCTTTATTTCCTTATCGCCACCAACACGCGTAATTTTATTTTCCTGCAAGGCTCGTAACACTTTAGCCTGAGCGGACAGACTCATATCGCCAATTTCATCCAAAAAAAGCGTGCCGCCATCGGCTAATTCAAACTTACCTTTACGTTGTTTATGAGCCGATGTAAAAGAGCCTTTTTCATGACCGAACAATTCACTCTCAATCAATTCAGAAGGGATTGCTGCACAATTCACTTCTACAAACGGGCTTTTTAATCGATTACTTTTTTCATGAATTCGATGTGCTACCAATTCTTTTCCGGTTCCATTGGGTCCCGTAATCAAAACACGTGCATCCGTTGGAGCAACCTTTTCTATCATCTCATTCAATTCCATGATGGCTTTCGATTCGCCAATCATATCGTATTTCTTACTAACCTTTCTTTTTAAAACTTTGGTTTCAGTCAGTAAAACAGCCTTGTCTAAAGCATTTTTAATTGTGATTAAGATGCGATTCAGATCCAAAGGCTTTTCAATAAAATCGAAAGCGCCTTTTTTAATAGCCTCAACCGCGGTATCGATGTTTCCATGTCCTGATATCATGATAACGGGCACATCAAATGCAATTTCCTGCAACTTTTCAAGCACCTCTATCCCATCCATTTCGGGCATTTTAATATCACACAGAATCACATCGAATTCATTATCATTGACCATTTTAATGGCCTCCATGCCATTCTCGGCAAGACTTACCTGATAGTTTTCGTATGATAAAATATCTTTTAACGTATTACGGATACTTCTTTCGTCATCAACAATTAAAATTTTTGACATGCTATAGTATTAAATAATGATCTAATTTTTAAAATTCTAGTCTGAAGATACTGATTTTTCCGATTGTTTTATCCTCTTAATGTAATCAAATAAAGCCCCTTCCTTCAATGCATATGCCGATTGAAACAAAATGGACACACCGCTTTCCTTAACCAGAAAATTAATAAAGATGCTGGCAATAACCATCAAATGAACTCTTGCCATATCCATACCTTGCATCTGCATACGTTCTTCAAGAGTCGAATTCAGAAAACGTTGATGCAGACTATTAAAATCTTCCAGCTTAATATGATAATGTGTTTTATCAGTCTCCATCTCCATTTTTTCTTCAGCAAGCAGAACCTGACGCAGAGTTGAAAAAGAACCCGATGACCCGATCAAGGTTTTGACAGAATAGGTTTGAAAAGCTTCGATTAAATCACGAAGTTGTTCCTTAAGAAAAGTTTCAATATTTCTTAACTCATCTATTTTGATAGGGTCAGAAGGTTGAAATTGTTCAAGCAAACGCGTCATCCCAATAGGATAAGACTTCTTCCAAAATATTTTCTCTGAGTTGGCAATAATAATTTCATTGCTGCCCCCACCAATATCAAGAATCGCAACAATCTCCTCATCCAAACCAACTGCCTCACGAGTTCCATAGTAAATTAACTCCGCCTCTCTGTTACCTGAAATAATCCTCACATCGATATCAAAATCACGACGAATTTGGGTGACAAATTCTTCCCCATTTTTAGCTGTGCGAATAGCAGAAGTTGCAAATCCAAAGGTTTTAACCGATTGATATTCGGTTATAATCTGTTTCATCTCAGTCAGAGCCAAATGTGCTCGCTGTTTAGCCTCTTCAGTAATATAATTCTGGTTGATCCCCCCAGCACCAATTTTTGCCGGATATTTAGATCTATGGAGTATATTGATTTGCATATCAACTGTAATTTCAGCGACAAGCAAATTAAATGTATTGGTACCCAAATCGATAATTGAGATACGCATATGAGAATGAGTTTTCAGTTAAAAAATAGCTCTTACAGGTATCGAAAGTAGTGAAAATTCAGAGCATAACAAGTTAAAAAAACTCTGGAAGAAAGGAAAAATGAATCAAATGATTCTCGGTCTCTAATAGCTACATCATCTCAACCAATCATCGAGATTAATTAAAGGTATAAGACAGTGAAAAGACATTTGAATATTTGGCTATGGACTGATCTCCAATATCAGTCAGTGCGTAATCTAAACGAAACCCCTTGTAATGAATTCCCAAACCCAGATTAGGCTGAAACACAATTGACTCTTTCTGATTAAAATCCATTTCACGTTGGATGTTTCCCACACCCATACGTAAATAAATAAGAGATTCATACCGAAATTCCAAACCCAAATGGGGATCCACACTCATAGGGTCACCTTCTACTAAAACATGGCGTTTCCCATCAAAGGTTAGATCTGCATCCAACTCTGCCAAAACAGAAACTTTGTCTGTCAATGTAAAATCACGACTCACGCCCAATATCAATCGGGGTAAAGTAATCTCCGTTGAATTCTCTGGAATTTCGTTTCCTGTTATATCGTAAACCTGTTCCAGATTGTCGGTTTTGAACACCCAGGCATTAAAGGTCGAGCTGGCATCCCTCAACAAAGCTCCCAATTGCCAATTGCCCCGTTTATAGCTTACAGCCGCGTCAATACCAAAACCGTAAGCTGAAGCAAAATCACCCGTATGCCGATAAATCACCTTCACATTCCCTCCGATTGACAAACCTTGAACCTTGGTATTCCTGGCATAAGAAAATAGGAAAGCGTAGTCAGCAGCCGAAAAAGTCGTCACTAAATCGTAGCGAACATTTCCATCCTTATCAATCAGTTCAAGCGTATTGGGAATATCATCAACACCAAAGCGAATCACACTAAAAGCCAAAGCGCTTTTCTCATCCAGTTTAATTCCCAAGCCCGCATAATCGTATGCTGCCATCCCAGCAAAATATTCAGCGTGCATAACCGAAACGTCATATTTCCTATTCAATCCTACCAAATTGGCAGGATTCCAATAAGCAGCCTCTACACCTCCTTGCGAGGCAACAGCAACGTTCCCCATTGCAAAAGCACGGCCTCCAATTCCCACCGAAAGGAATTCATTACTGTATTTAGGCGCTGTGGTTTGAGCTAATAAGGTCAATCCTGAAAAAAAGAAGAATATTAAAACTAGGTATTTCTGCATGCTATTGTCTTTGAACGAAAGGTAAAAATACAATGCTTTTTTAATTCGACGACATTCTCCTCCAAACTTTTCATTGCATTCCGATTTTTAGATTAATTTTGCAATGCTCATTGTACTGAGCAATAGCTATTGATCAAAACCCACTTAAAATGTCAATTACAAAACATATTCCCAACACCATTACCTGTTTAAATATTTTTTCAGGATGTGTTGCCAGCTTATTAGCCATAGAAGGTTATCTATTTCCGGCTGCCCTTTTCATTATACTAGCAGCTGTTTTTGACTTTATGGATGGTCTGTTTGCCAGACTACTGGGAGCTTACTCTCCAATGGGAAAAGAGTTGGATTCATTGGCCGATATGCTAAGTTTTGGTTTTGCACCAGCATGCATCGCTTTTTCTTACCTGCGTCTAGCCGTTCTGGGAGATAGTGGAGCTGCTTTCTCTCCTGAAAGCTTAAGTTATTCGCAAATAGCCATTCTCTTATCAGCTTATCTCATTTCAATCTTTTCAGGATTGCGATTAGCCAAATTTAATGTTGATACCCGCCAGACCAGTTCGTTTATTGGTGTTCCAACTCCGGCAAATGCCATGTTTTGGGCCTCATTACCCATTATTCTGCATTTTGGTGATTACCCAATGATTGAAAGTTTGCTTTCGAACCAATGGCTTATTATTTCAGCCGTTCTTGTCACATCATACCTGCTGGTTGCTGAAATTCCGATGTTCGCACTAAAAGTTAAAAGTCTGAAATGGCAAGAAAATCAGATTCGCTATTTATTTCTAATTACTCTGGTAATTTTAGCACTACTGCTTAAGTGGTTGGTTATCCCTCTTATTCTCTTTGTTTATATCTTGTTCTCATTGATTGATAATTTAAGAAAGTAATAAAGCCAAACTTCAAAATATTTCGAAGCCCTCATTCCAGCGAATGAGGGCTTTCTTATTTATGAATCGCTCTATATCAATAATTTTTACAGGAAACACTTGGCCTTAATTATGAACCATTTTCCCTTTTATAATGCAGGTCAAATTTCTCATGATATTCCTCCAAATAGGCATTAACCAAAAATAATTCACGAGATAAAATCAATCTTGATATTCTATATTACAAAATTTTAAAAGCGGAACTGTGATTAATTAAGTAAAATTTATAACTTGTAAGAGGAGTATAATTATTTAAGGACTAAATCATTTCAAATTTATTAAAATAAAAACTGATTCCTTAGTGAGCAAATAGACATCATATTTATATAAAGCATTTGTAAATCATTCTACCATGAGTAAACTTTGCCTTTTCATTTCTATTGTCTTTTTTCTTCTGACGATAAAACCCTCCTTTTCAAAAAATCAGAATAACGAAAAACACGAGAAATCTGAACACAATTTTTTGGAATCATCAAAGCAAGGGGAACGTTTATTTAAAGGCTTATTACTCAAAAGAAGTAAATTAAAAACATGTATTTCTTGTCATAACCTCGCCCATTCTGACACACTTAATTGGAATCCGTCTGCATGGGATATCGCTCATAGTTTTTCTGAAAAAGAAATCTCTGATTTCAATTCTGTAATAAATAATCCCATCGCGAAAAAGATGTCAGAGGTACATGCTGGCTTTCAATATAGCGATGAGGAGTTGGGGCATTTAAAAAACTATTTACTGAAACTAAAACATGATGGTACTCCGAAAACAAAACCTGTTATAAATAATCTCATCCTGTTTTTGTTTCTGGGTTTGCTTATCACTCTTGCCTTAATCGATTTGTTTTTCACGAAAAAGATCAAATACAAGTTCATTCCGATTTTTGTTTTTTTAATAGCCCTGGGTTATCAAATGAAAATGATAGGTGAAGATGCTATGGCTCTCGGACGAAATCAGGATTACGCACCGGATCAGCCCATAAAATTCTCTCATAAGGTACATGCAACCGATAACAAATTAGATTGCAGGTATTGCCATACAGGAGTTGAAACAAGCAAATCGGCCCTTATACCTTCTGCCAATGTTTGTCTTAACTGCCACCTTATTGTACGCGAAGGGCGATATTCTGGCAAGTTCGAAATCAATAAAATTCATGCCGCCATTGAAAACAATAAACCTATCAAATGGGTCCGAATTCACAAACTGCCTGATTTTGTTTTCTTCAGTCACGCCCAACATGTAAAAGTGGGTAAACGAGAGTGTCAGGAATGCCATGGCGAGGTTGAAAAAATGCATATTCTCAGACAGGTTAAAGACCTATCAATGGGCTGGTGCCTGGATTGCCATGACAAAACCGTTGTTGATTACAATCGCAACCACTATTATACAAATTCATTTAAAAAATTACATGAGGAATTAACCAAAGGGACCATTGACAGTCTTCGAGTTAAAGATATTGGTGGACGTGAATGCGGACGTTGCCATTACTAAACTAAGGTGAGCCTAATTAAGCTTAAGATCGAACCGAAATAACCCGAAATATGAAAAAATACTGGAGAAGCCAGCAAGATAAAGACTTCGATTCTGAAATCAGAAAAACGAAACATGAACCCAAAGGAAATTTGGAACAAATGTTAGATATTTTTGAAGATGGAACTGTTGAAGCTAAGAGCAATCGCCGTGATTTTCTAAAACTCTGTGGTTACAGTTTAGCAGTCACAACCTTGGTGTCAAGCTGTGAAAATGCGGTACAAAAAGCCATCCCCTATCTGAACAAACCTGAAGAAATAACCCCTGGAATTGCCAACTATTATGCCTCTACTTATATCAACGGGAGTGATTATGCCAGCATTCTGATCAAAACGCGCGAAGGTCGTCCCATTAAAATTGAAGGAAATGATTTATCCCCCATCAGCAATGGGAGTTGTTCTGCACGGGTTCAGGCCTCCATTTTAAGTTTATATGACAGCTCTCGTTATCAGTTTCCACAAATCGATAATAAAAAAGTTTCCTGGGATGATTTTGATTTAGAGATTATCAAAGCCCTGGAAGCTAATAAAGAAAATCAAATCGCATTATTAACACCGACCATTTACAGCCCCTCTACCAAAAAAGCCATTGAAATATTCACAAAAAAACATCCAAATATCAGTTGGATTCAATACGATACTCAATCGGCTAGTGCCATTTTAAAAGCGCAAAAATTATGCTTTGGAAAGGAAATTATTCCTGATTATCGATTTAATAAGGCAAACCTCATTGTCAGTTTCGATGCCGACTTTCTGGGTAGCTGGATCAACCCAAGCGAATACATCAAAACCTATACCGATGCCCGAAAATTATCTGACTCGCTCAGTCAAATGTCAAGACATATTCAATTCGAGTCGAGAATGAGTTTGACCGGAAGTAATGCCGATGAAAGGCATGCCATAAAACCATCGGAATTAAATCTTTTGATTGCTCAACTTTATAATGAAATTTTAAGTTTAAAGGGCAAACCGACTTATCACATAACGCCGCCTTCAACTGTCATAAAAGAGCTTGCGAAAGACTTAATTGAAGAACAATCTCATGCTTTGGTTGTTTCGGGCAGTCAGGATTTGAATGCACAAATTCTGATTAATGCAATCAACTACGAAGTAAATAGTTTTGATTCCTGCATTAGTCTCGATACACCATTGCTCAATCGTCAGGCTCATGATGAAGAAATGAATATACTCTTAAATGATCTTAATTCGGGACAGGTAAAAGGTTTAATCTGTTACCATGTTAACCCGGTATATAATCATCAAAAAGGAAACGAATTTCGAAAAGCTATAGAAGCACTTCCTTTTAGTCTGTCCATACACGAGGCCCCTAACGAAACCTCATCGCTAATGCAATTCGTCGCACCCGATAATCACTATTTGGAAAGTTGGAACGATGCTGAAATAAAGCAGCATTCATTCAGTTTAATGCAACCTGTCATTCATCCTCTTTTCGATACGCGTCAATTTCAATCATCTCTGCTGAAATGGTCGAATCAAGAGAACGACTACCACAGCTTTCTAATGGACACTTGGAAAACAAATCAATATCCGTTGCAGAAGACTTATACCAATTTTAAATATTTTTGGGATCATACACTTCAGGAAGGCGTATTCCAAACAAGACTTGAATCGAAAGTAAAAGTCCGATTTGCCGATATTGACATTCAAAAAGTGATGAATCATATCAGCAACAAAAAACAAACACCTGATACCGAAATTCAGCTTTACGAAAAGGTCTCTATGGGGGATGGCAGCATGGCTAATAATCCCTGGCTGCAGGAAATGCCCGATCCGGTCAGTAAAATATGCTGGGATAATTATTTAAACATTTCTCCCAAGCAAGCTAAAGAACTTGGTGTTGAAACCGGCGATTTCGTCAGGTTTGAGTCTAACATTCAATTACCTGTAAACATCTTACCCGGACAGGCCTACGAAACTGTTTCCATTGCAAAAGGGTACGGTCGCGAAACTTGCGGAAAAGTCGGTAAACAAATCGGAATAAATGTGGCTCAACTAGTCAATTTTAAAGATGATTTGAGTCAGGATTATTCATTAATCAAACTTGAAAAAGCCGAAGGCAAATATGCTTTTGCAATGACTCAAACTCACCATTCTATGGAGGGGAGATCTCTTGTTCGGGAAGCCAGTCTTGAAGACTATAAAAAGAATCCTGCAGCAGGAAATGAGATTGATCATCAATACGATGATGCCGGTATCTATAAAAAACCGGAATTCCCTGATCACCGCTGGGGATTAGCCATCGATTTAAATGCCTGTATCGGTTGTGGTGCTTGTACCATTGCCTGTCAGGTAGAAAATAATGTACCTGTGGTCGGTAAAAAAGAAGTCATCCGGGTTCACGAAATGTCGTGGATTCGAATCGATCGCTACTTCTCCGGCAATGAAGATAAACCCAAAGTCGTTTTTCAACCCGTTATGTGCCAGCATTGTGACAACGCGCCTTGTGAAAATGTCTGTCCTGTAGCGGCAACTAATCACAGTCGTGAAGGGCTAAATCAGATGATTTATAACCGATGTATCGGAACCCGATATTGTAACAATAATTGCCCGTACAAAGTTCGGCGTTTTAATTGGTTTGATTTCACAGGGGCCGACTCCATTCCAAACAATCGGCACGATGTTACTGATATGACTCTGGATCTGAAACGAATGGTGCTCAATCCTGATGTGACCATTAGAGCCAAGGGAGTTATGGAAAAATGCTCTCTTTGTATTCAACGCATTCAGGCGGGTAAACTAAAAGCCAAACTGGAGAATCGTCCCGTAAAAGATGGCGACATAAAAACCGCTTGCCAGCAAACTTGCCCGGCAGGAGCGATTCTATTCGGTGACTTAAACGATAAAGGAGGTCAATTATTTAAAGTTACCTCCAGCAAACGCAACTACCATCTGTTGGAAGAAATTCACACGCTTCCTTCAGTCAGCTATCTCACAAAAATTAGAAATATAAAGAGTTAAACCCACTAGAATATTGCCCTATGTATGTATCTCCGGTTCGAGAACCTTTAATAAAAGGAAACAAAACTTACAGCCAAATCACCAAGGATATTGCCGCCCCAATTGAAGGCAAACCCGGCAAGGCTTGGTATATGGGACTTGCCTTGAGTTTATCAGCCATGTTTTTTGGTCTGGCAATGATGGGTTATACCGTTTGGCAAGGCATCGGATCCTGGGGACTCAACCGAACCATTGGCTGGGGCTGGGGAATCACCAACTTTGTATGGTGGGTCGGGATCGGACATGCCGGAACTTTTATTTCAGCGATTCTACTACTCTTCCGACAAAAATGGAGAACCAGTATCAACCGATCTGCTGAAGCTATGACCATATTTGCGGTCTTATGTGCAGGTTTGTTTCCCCTCATCCACATGGGACGACCACTACTGGCATTTTTTGTATTCCCCTATCCCAATACACGTGGCTTGTGGGTCAACTTTAACTCTCCCCTTTTATGGGATGTTTTTGCTATATCAACCTATTTACTGGTCTCACTCTTATTTTGGTATATGGGCCTGATTCCCGATATCGGAACCATGCGCGACAGGGTGAGTTCAAAAGTGAAAAAATACATCTACGGATTACTAAGTTTTGGTTGGACGGGCTCGGTAAAACACTGGCAACGACACGAAAAACTAAGTCTCATACTAGCAGGTATCGCCGCACCTCTTGTTCTTTCGGTTCATAGTATTGTAAGTGCTGACTTTGCCACCTCTATTGTTCCGGGCTGGCATACCACCATATTTCCTCCATACTTTGTAGCTGGAGCCATCTTTTCTGGTTTTGCCATGGTACTCACTTTACTGGTAGTTACACGTAAAGTATTGAATTTAGAAAGTTACATCACTCTGGCGCATATTGAATCGATGAATAAAATCATTATTGCTACAGGGTCTATCGTTGGTATTGCCTATATGACCGAACTCTTTATTTCCTGGTACTCTGGTGTCGAATTTGAACAATATGCCTTTTTAAACCGAGCCACGGGACCTTATTGGTGGGCCTACGCCATCATGATGACTTGTAATGTGATTTCACCCCAATTGTTATGGTTTCGAAAACTCAGGCGAAATCTCGCATTTACTTTTATCCTCTCCATTTTTATTAACATCGGTATGTGGTTCGAACGCTTTGTTATTATTGTAAGCTCATTGCATCGCGACTACCTTCCATCAAGCTGGTCGATGTATTCGCCAACAATTGTTGAAGTTGGAATCTTTATTGGGTCACTCGGCATCTTTTTTTCTTGTTTTCTCTTATTCATTCGGGTTTTCCCAGTGATTGCCATTGCTGAAGTTAAAACAGTTATTAAAAGCTCCGGGGAAAAAAGAACTTAAAAATGAAACGCTATGAAAAGATATATTTCGGCCTATTTCACTGATGAAGAAAACCTACTAAGAGCTAGCCAAACTTTGATAGAAAAGGATATTGCAATTCTTGACGTTTTAACACCATTTCCAGTTCACGGATTGGATAAAATTTTAGGATTGAAAGAATCAAAAATACCCACCGTCGGGTTTATTTCTGGCGCAATAGGAACAATTTCTGCTTTTGGGTTTCAAACCTGGGCTTTTGTCGTTGATTACCCCCTTTTCATTGGAGGTAAACCTCATTTTTCTATTCCTGCCTTTATCCCAATCACCTTTGAAATCACTATTCTATTTGCTGCCCTCGCCATGGTTTTTGCTTTCCTTTTCAGATCACACTTGGGGTTTGGAGCCAAAAACAAAATACACGACGAAAGAATAACTGATGATCGTTTTTTAATCATTATTGATGCTAATGGAAATGAAGAGCACTATAATAATGTTAAAACTATTCTAGAAAAAGAAGATGCTCATGATATTCAACTCAAAGAGAATAACTAGAAAATACAAAATCACAAGCTGATGGACACTTATATCTTATCTAAAAAAACAAAACAGATTTTCCTATCAATATCTGCAATAGGAATCTTTTTGATTGCACTCGGTTTTTTGTTTGAAAATCCCGGAAGCAAAAATGTTTGGATGAATATTTTGCTAAACAATCTATATTTCCTCTTTCTATCACTTTTTGGGGCTCTGTTTATTGCGCTCCATAAAATTGCTCATGCTGGCTGGCATGTAAGTTTAAAACGGATTCCCGAAGCTCTCAGCACCTTTCTCCCCTATTCTGCTGTTCTCATGTTTTTGCTTGTTTTCGGCATGCACGATTTATACCATTGGTCACTCCACGACCTGCAAGATCCTATAATTGAAGGTAAATCGGCCTATCTGAATCTACCATTCTTCTTTATCAGGATGGCTGTTTATTTCACCGGATGGATAGGACTGAGCTATCTGCTTCGTAAAAATTCATCGTCCCAGGATCTTTCAAATGATTCTAAATTTCACAAACAAGGTCGAATTTTAGCAGGCCTGTTTATGGCATTCTTTGCCGTGAGTAGTTCGACTATGAGTTGGGATTGGATTATGTCTGTCGATCCGCATTGGTATAGCACACTGTTTGGTTGGTTTGTTTTTATTGGACTCTTTGTATCAGGGGTAGCTGCCTTCATCCTAATTATTACCTTTCTCAAAGCTCAAGGTTATCTCAATTTTGTAAATAAAGAACACCTGCATGATTTGGGAAAATATCTTTTTGGCTTTAGCATCTTTTGGATGTACCTCTGGTTTTTCCAATACATGCTAATTTGGTATGGTCATCTACCCGAGGAAACAATCTATTTCGCACAAAGATTGCATGGGTTTCCGATCCTCTTTTTCACCATACTCATCTTAAACTTTCTCTTTCCGTTTTTAGCTTTAATGACACGAAACGCAAAACGCAATATCAAATGGCTAGCCTTTGTTGCCCTGGTCGTTCTGATAGGGCAATGGTTGAATCTTTATCTCATGTTAAGCCCTGGGATTTTAGGCAAAACTGCTCAAATTGGCTTATTGGAAATTGGAGGTGCATGTTTATATCTTGGAAGTTTTCTTTTTGTCGTCTTTAATTCTCTTTCAAAGAAACCATTGTTGTGCAAAAACGATCCTTTCCTTGAAGAAAGCTTTCATTATGAAACATAAACTGCTTACAAAAGATCTATATTATGCTTAAATTCAATTTGTATATCATTGTATTTTCCCTCGCAATTCTTTTCTTATCTGCATGCGATAGAGATCGGAATCACCCGGGGCATTCCTATTTCCCGGATATGGTAAAATCCCGTGCTTATGAAAGCTACTCAGAAAACCCAAATTTTGCAGATAGTTCGTCGGCACGTCTGCCTGTTGATGGAACAATTCCAAGAGGAATAATCCCATATAATGTCGAAAAGACGGATGAAAACAGAGCTTTGGCAGGAATTAACATGACAAACCCAATTGTTGTTAATGATGAAAATCTGAAACATGGAAAAGAACGTTTTGAAATTTTCTGCATGCCTTGTCATGGAGAACTTGGTAATGGGAAAGGATACCTGGTAACCAGTGATCGCTACCCTTATAAAGCTGCAAACTTATTATCTGATAAAATGAAAAAAGCGCCTGACGGAGAAATATTCCATGTGATTTCTGTTGGCTGGGGTGTGATGGGGGCACATGCTTCACAAATTAGTCAGGAAGACAGATGGCTTATCACAACTTACATCAAAAACAAATTACAGACAGCTGAATAAAAAAAATCATAGAGCCTATTCAGGTTCTATGATTTTGTTGTCTCTTTCTAACAATAATTATTTCAATGTCTTCATAAATTCAATAATTTCTTTGATATCCTCCTCTTTTAGTTCATTTTTATAAGAAAGCATCAACCCTTTTTTATAACCCTTTACAATATCATCGTTGGGGTTATATATTGAGTTTACGACATAGGCACTATCAACGATTTGTTTCCTTTCAACCCCATTGGTCAACACGGTTTCTTCAGATCCGAATAAGCCTTTCCAACTCGGTCCAACTATTTTAGAACCATCCAAAGAATGACAGGCCAGACAACCATTCATTTGAACAATTCTCAAACCAAGTGCTCCCGGTTTATCAGTTATTATAGGGGCAACAATTGTTGTATCAATATACCATTTATCAAACTTATCAGAGTCCATCACAACAACAGATGTTGTCATCGATGAATGAGAAAGGCCACAATACTCCGTACAGAACAAATCAAAGTCACCTTCCCGTCCTGCTTTAAACCACATAAATTGATCTTTACCCGGGACCAAATCCTGCTTCAATCGAAAAGCAGGAATATAAAGACTGTGTATCACATCCAATGCAACCAAATCTAATTTTACATCCCGATCTTTAGGAACATAAAGCGTATCGGTTACTTTTCCATTCTCATATTGAAACTGCCAATGCCACATACGTGCAATACTCTTTATTACGAATGCGTCATCTGGCACTTCTTTCATGGGCTTATAGCCCATCCATCCAAAATAAAACATGACCATAACCAAAGCTGTTGGAATCAATGTCCATATAATTTCGAGCATTGTATTTCCATGAATTTGTTCTGCTTTAGGATGCTTCGATTTTCTATATCTATAGACAAAATAGATCATTGTCGCCGTTATCCCAATCAAAAAGAAAGAGATTATCGCAAAGATGACAACAAAAGTTGTGTCGACTCCTTTTACAAAATTGGATGCATCAGCTATTTCTTTTGAAAACATAGGCTATCGGTATAAATAATCTAAAAACGTAATGGTAATAACAGACACAATTAACAGAACAATCCCAGCCATCATAATAGTATAAAACTTCTTATCGAACTTCAGGTGCATAAAATACATCAGAACCAAAATGGATTTTAGGCATGCAAAAATCAGTGCAGCAGTAACCGAATACACACCCAAATCGTATTGGGTTATGGCTACAGAACTAAAAGTGAACACAAGTAGTAGAAGTAAAACCACAACGAAGGTTTTGTATTTTACAATGTGAGTATGTTGAGCGTTTTCCATGATGCCGGTTTTAGGTAATGAGATAAAACAAGGGAAATAAAAAGATCCAAATCAGATCGACCAGATGCCAATACAAAGCTGAATTCTCTAAAATCACGTAATCGTCATGTTTGACATCTTCGGTTTTAACCAGCCACATCACATAGGCAATAAATGCAACTCCAATAATAATATGAAGTGCATGCAAGCCTGTCATGGCATAATACAAACCAAAGAACAATATCTCTCCCTGACTGCTTTGATGAAGAATTTCGCTCCCCGGAAAAATACCATGAGAGATCTTCCCCGACCACTCAAAATATTTGTTCACCATAAATGCGAGAGCAAGGCAAACCGTAATTCCCATAAGAATCAAGGTCAGTCTTTTATTTTTCAGCTGAATGGAAGTAACAGCCATAGCAATGGTCATACTGCTCACCAAAAGAATAACTGTATTGGCAGTCCCAATAAAAATATCTAATTCTTCAGCAGCCAAATGAAAGGCCATCGGATTTAAATATCGATATATCGAATAGACTATAAAAAGACCACCAAAAAGCAAAAGCTCAGTGAAAATAAAAATCCACATGCCCGTTTTGGCACCTTCATCGTCTCTGTGTTCGTCAATATGAGCGTGATCAGTCATAATCATAAGGATCTTGAGTTACAAGTGGGATTTCGTCGAAATTTTCAAGGCTAGGAGGGCTATCCACCGTCCACTCCAATGTTTTCCCTTTCCAGGGATCCTTTCCGGCTTTAGCACCATGTCGGGCAGACCGCACTAAATTGGTAATCAAAATGATCAAACCCGATATCATAAGCATAGCTCCCATTGAGGAGACAATATTGGGGCCGTGAAATCTTTCCACATAATCGTAATAACGACGAGGCATGCCCGTTATGCCAAGATAAAACATGGGTAAATACAGCGTATTAAAGCCCGTAAAAAAGATAGCTAAACCAATATTAGCCCAGGATTTATCATACATACGCCCAAACATCTTAGGAAACCAGTAATGTAAAGCCCCAAAAAAAGCAAAACCCGTTCCTCCAAAAACAATATAATGAAAGTGTGCCACAACAAAAGCTGTATCATGCAAATGAACATTAGCCGAAAGAGCTCCCAAAACCATCCCTGACAAACCGCCAATCATAAAAACAAACAAGAAACAGAGTGCCCATAAAAAAGGTGTTTGTAAATCGATAGATGCTTTATGAAGCGTAGCGACCCAATTGAAAATTTTAATGGCACTGGGGATAGCCACAAGAAAGGTTAAAATTGAAAACGTATAAAGTGCGACCCCACTCATTCCTGAGGTAAACATATGATGCCCCCAAACAAAATAACCAACAAAAGCAATAGCAAGAGTTGAAACAACAATGGCTGTATATCCAAAGATGGTCTTGCGTGCAAATGTTGGGATAATCTCAGATATCACCCCCATTGCAGGCAAAATCATAATGTACACCGCCGGATGAGAATAAATCCAAAACAGATGCTGGTAGAGAATAGGATCACCACCCAATGCCGGATCGAAAAATCCGATTTGCAACGTTCTTTCCAGAACAACCATCAATAAAGTAATGCCAACTATTGGTGTTGCCAGAACCTGAATCCAGGCTGTTCCATATAATGCCCATGGGAAAAGGGGCATTTTCATCCACTTCATTCCCGGGGCTCGCAAGCGATGTATGGTTACAATAAAATTAATTCCTGTTGCGATGGATGAGAAACCTAAAACAAATGCCCCCGTAACAGCAGGTAACATATTAGTTCCCGTTTTAAAACTATAAGGTGCATAAAAAGTCCATCCCGTGTCCGGTGGTCCATCACCTAAAAACTGAGATGAAAGAGCAATAAAAGCACCCACAATATAAATCCACCAGGAAAAAAGATTCAATTTTGGGAATGCGACATCTTTTGCCCCAATCAGAATGGGAAGAAAGAAATTACCAAAAACTGCAGGTAAGCCTGGCACAACAATCAGAAAGATCATGGTAATACCATGAAGGGTAAAAAAGCTATTATAGGTTTGTGCTCCCATGATAGTTCTGCCCGGAGCAATCAACTCTAATTTCATCATCAAACCAAGCGTAGCGGCGATAGAAAAAAAGACAAGCATACTATACAAATACAAAAGCCCTATTCGCTTATGATCTGTAGAAAAAATCCAGGCAAATATGCCTTTAAATCGACCTTGATATTCCAGGAAACTCGGGGTAGGAGTCTGTTTCAGTGTTTCTGTCATAGTCTAATTCTTAGGGTAGTTTCTTTTTCGTGGTTTACGAATAATCAATATGAGGAAAACAACGAGTCCAAGACTCAAAATTAAAGTTCCACCCAAACGGGTTACATTTAGGACATAAGCTTTCCCAACAGGATCGTAGGAATAACAAAACTGAAGAATTTTATTCATTGTCGGGGCGGAATGCCCTTTAGATGCCTCGATCAAGGCCAATTTAAATTCAAAAGGTAAAAAATAGGTTCCGTTTAAGTATCGGGTAATTTTTCCATTCGGACTTAAAACAATAACTGCTGCGGCATGTGTAAAATCTGTCCCTGCTTTAATGTATTTAAAGCCAAGCGCTTCAGTCACTTTCGCTATATTCGCACTATCTGAGGTGAAAAATCGCCAGCCATCCTCTGTATTCTGATTCGTAATCAAACTCTGGTAATTCTTTTTCTTTTTGATAGCCAGATCAATTTTCTCACGTGGATCAAATCCAATTGTGAACACCTGGTAATCCTCTCCCAGTTTCATATCCAACTTTTGAATCACATCAGCAATACCATCCATCAAAGGGGTACAAATTCCCGGACATCTGAAATAAACAAAAATCAAAGCCGTCGGTTTATCAATCTGATCCTTTAAATTGACCATCTCTCCATTCTCGTTCATCAACTGAATATCAGATGGAACAAATTCATCAAGATGCTCTATAATTCCAACTTCTACTTTCTTCTCAACATCCTGACCAAACAAAATCTGCAAGTGTAGAAAACAGGCAAAAAATAACAAAAGTGATAATTTCATTTGAACTCCTCCTTGTATTAATACGATGAGATAATTGAATTAAAACTTGATTACCTTTAAATATAATAAATAATACTTGCAGCTGAAAAATAAATCACAACTACTTCTGAAACAAGACATAAAATAACATCAAAACCTATAATACATGCCTGTTTGAAATTCAAATTAAATTGATTATTATTTGCAATAATTTGCGGTATTATACCCTGTAAAGAATTTGAAAGATATAATCCAAACAATGAAAATATCAAAACCTTTATGGCAGCTATTTAAAGCACATTGGTATCAGAGAAAATCAACTTATTTTTAGAAATAAAACGCAATCTACAATGACAAAACTCAGATTCATATTTATTATCCTTTCGGTATTTTCAGTTTTTTCGTGCACCAATACTGAGAAAAAATCAATCACTACCAATAAGACAATCTCAAAGCAGGAAATGGAACTGGGAGGGCAAATATTCAGGGCCAAATGTATGAACTGTCACAAAATAAACGGAGAAGGCCTGAAACGCACCTATCCCCCTCTAGCCAAGTCCGATTATTTGAAAAACAATATTGAAGATGCAGTTCGAATGGTTAAATTTGGGAGTAGTGAGAAAATAAAAGTCAATGGTGTGACATACCAATCGTATATGCCCGAGTCGGGACTCAGCGATGAGGATTTAAGACTGGTTTTTAATTACATCCTAAATTCATGGGGCAACGAATATGGCAACCTGGATCTCGAAACAATAAAAGCAATCAAAAAGAAAAGATAGAAAACAGTTTTGCAACTCTAATCTATCTTATGGTATTGACTAACTATAAAAATCGCGATCAGGTCTGAATCACACTTGGTTTAAACAATTCATGATTTTTGCGTATTTGTTTAACCGATAGAATCTGAAATGTTTCTTCTCCTGTAATTTCACTTATTTTACGCACTGCCCGTTTACTCGATTTGTAGTGTTTCGGGAAATGACAGCTTTTGTATTTTTTTCCACTATTACAATAACACTTCTCATTACGTTCAATTTTCACATAATAAAAATTTTCAGTATCAGAACGAAACAGGCTAAGGACGGCATCTAGAAAGTTCATAATATTTAGGTTTATTTGGGTTAATTCATTTCTTTAAATTAAGAGTAATCTTTAACAAAATCAAATAAAAAAAATGAGTCAAAACGGATTCTCCATTTTGACTCATTTTTTATTTATCTCAACTTTAGACTAATGACAACAGGATGGCACAGTCTCTTCCGCTTGTTCAACAGGAATTGTCATGGCTTTCTCCGGTGGACTTAAATAAGGAATCCCCAAGCTCAGTCCTCGAAGGATAAATAGAATACCTATAAATACAATGGCATATGGAATGACACGTGTCAGCTTTTTACGAAGCTCCACAGTAATCAAATTGCCAATTAATGATACAGCTAATAACATAGGAATGGTACCCAAGCCAAAAACAAACATAAATAAACTCCCACTATAAAATGAACCTGTAGCAATGGCACCCGCAATTGCAAAATAAACCAAACCACAAGGCAGCAGACCATTCAACAAACCAATCAGAAACAAAGAAAAATGACTGCTTTGTGTGAATAATTTTCTTAAACCAACTTTAACTTTGCCTACGAATCCAAATACGGATTTTTCAGTGTCGAATCTGTTTTTATACAGATTAGGTGCCAAAACAGATACAATCATGATAGCTCCCATAATAATGGATACCCATTGCTGAAAACCACTCATCACAAGTCCCTGTCCCAACAGACCAAAAACAGCTCCCATAAGGGCATAGGTAACGGCCCGACCAAGATTATAAATAAGTCCGCCTAATATTCGAATGAACCACGAATCCGTTTTCAATGGTATAGCCAAAGCAATAGGACCACACATCCCCACACAATGAAAACTACCCAAAAGACCAAGAGTCAGTGCTGATAAATAAATCATCTTATTATATTTTATAATTCATTGAGTCTAATATTACTTTGAAAGATAAATTGCTTCTTCCTGATAATACGCTTTATTCTGATGTGTCCAATCGATCTTCACCGCGTATCGCCCCTTAATCAATCTATCTGCATTAAATTCCTGAAGACCTGAAGCATCTAAATTAATGTCTGAACGCAAATCATGATCTGAATTTGATGGCCGATAAAAGATAACACTACCCATCACATCTGTTCTCATATTCTCAGGAAACTGAACTTTTATCATGCCCGCATTCTGAGAAATGACAACTTTGTCTTTCAAAGCCTGTGCATTTTTTATCTTATCAATCTGAGCCTGATATTTCATTTCCTGAGGATAATAATCCTTAGAAACCAAATTGATATCCTGGGTGGTACTGAAACCAACAAAACACAAAATACCAATCACATATACCGAAATAAACATAGCAAGTTTACTTCCCCAACTTAATTTTTTCATATCGTAAATTCTAGAATACTAATTAGGCCCCACAAAAGTTAGATCTACTTTTTCTATAAGTCTATCTTTTGCATAAACGCCAACTTGTATATGTGTCTTATCTGTTAATACAGATTTTTTGGGAAACTTAGCAAAGAATGTGCCTTCATGTATTGAACTTGCAGCTGCATTGAATGTTTCTCCAATAATCTGAATCTCTCCTTCCCCACCAAGAATCTTAAACTCGACAGGTAAATCTTCAGTTGTTTTATTCACAATTTTAAAACTGTACATATTGCTAATAATTCCTTCTGAGGGTTCCTGATACATCAGACCAGGTGTGCGTAGGATAATCGCTTCCAGATCGCTCCTTGAAGCAAACAAACCCACCACAACACAAAGCAAAACAGCAAGTACACTGGTGTAAGCAATCTTTCTGGCCGGCCATTTTTTCTTAATCCCTTCCGCAATATTTTTCTCTGAATCGAAACGAATCAAGCCCTTAGGCTTCCCTTGCCAAGCCATTACAGAATTACAGGCATCAATACAGGCTGTACAATTGATACATTCAAGCTGTGTCCCGTCACGAACATCAATTCCGGTTGGACACACATCAACACAATCATAACAGTCGATACAATCGCCCTTGTTCTCAGCTTCTCTATCCTCTCCAGCCTCCAGTGGAGCTCTCTCCTCACCTCGTTTGTAATCATAGGCTACCACAATGGTATTTGAGTCCAGTAAGACACCTTGCAAACGGCCGTAAGGGCAAATCATTGCACAAACTTGTTCTCTCAGTCTTGAGAAAACGAGATACATCACTGTAGAAAAAAACAATAAGGCAATAAATAGAATAGAATTACTTGATGGTGTGTGCCATAAATCAATTACAAAATCAACACCTCGTATATATGATAAAAAGGTACTCGAAATGGCCAGACAAATCAGGTAAAACAAAGTATGCTTACTTGTTTTCTTTATGAATTTCTCAGGATTCATTGACTGAGCATTCAACTTACGTTGTTGCTGAGGCGTTCCTTCGATCAAATACTCTATTCGACGAAAAATAAATTCCAGAAATACCGTTTGAGGACATGCCCAACCACACCAAATTCGACCATAACTAACCGTAAAGAGAACAATGAAAACAAAAAGAGTAATCATCGAAAAAAGAAAGATATGGAAATCCTGGGGCCAAAAATGAACCCCCAAAAGTATAAACTTTCTCTCAATGACATTAAGCAAAATCAAAGGATCCCCATTCAGCTTAATAAACGGAGTTACAAAAAGAATAGTCAATAAGAAGTAACTAACTAAATTTCGATAATTATATAACTTCCCCTTTGGCTGTTTGGCATACACCCATTGTCTTTTCCCTTTCTTATTTAATGTTGCGAGTTGGTCTCGATACGTATTATCCGAATTCAAGTTGGGCATTTCGCTTTTTTTATCTTTTATTTTTCTTGTTTGTACAATTCACCTTGAGCTGCTTTTGCATTGGGAGGATTGGTGCCATGCAAACTCATCACATAACTTGACACCTGCAACATCTGCTCAGGAGACAATTGATTCTGCCAGGCTAACATCCCCTTTAAAGGTTTCCCTTCTTTAATTATCTTATAGATATCTTCAAGGCTACCACCATTCAACCAGTAATCGTCTGTTAAGTTTGGTCCAATAGCATTTCCCTCTCCCAGGGTAGCATGACAAGCAACACAGTTTTTATCATATATCGCTTTACCAGCGGTAATATTCTTTGCATCCGTCATCAACACCAAGGAATTTTCATCAAATGTTGGTTTGGGTTTATTTGCTTCAGCTAAAGCCATCTCTTTATTATATTCAGCAATTTGAAGATCATCTCCAAAAACATGATAGCGGAACATATAAACGAAAGCAAATATGATGGTTACATAAAACAAATAACGCCACCAGGTTGGCATCGGATTATTTAGTTCACGAATGCCATCGTAATCATGATCACTCATCAAGTGTTCATTTTCTTCAAGAAATTTATCATTTTTTTCCATTACAGAAGATTTTTATAATGTCTTAAATCGTTTTAGATATTGAATTACAAAGCAACAATTCATCAGATATTGGTACCTGACTGATCCGAAGAATTGATTCCGTCATCATCAAGAGCATAACTTTTCATATCATTGAAAAAGTTTTTATTACTCTTTTTGAAAGTCCACCAAATCATTCCTATGAAAAAGGTAAAGAAAATAATTAGCGAGATGCTGGGATAAAGACCAACATCTGAAATGCTTTGTAAATAATGGCTGACTAGTTTCATAACTATAAAATTTAAAGGATAAAGGGTAAAGTAATATGTATCGACTTTCCCCTTTTTTCCTTATTTGCTTGATTTTATTTTTTCACTGAAATATCACGACCCAAACGCTGTAGGTATGCAATCACAGCAATAATTTCTTTCTCACTTGCAACTTCAACGCCATTTTTCTTCAGGTCAGCTGCAATCTCTTCGGCCTGCTTTTTCATATCTTCATGAGCAACAACATCATAATTGGCAGGATAAGGCGCCTTATCATATGGCACTCCCAACTTAATCATCGCACGAATTTTAGCCGACGTATTCGAAGTATCCAAATCATCCTTAATCAACCAAGGATAGGCTGGCATAATCGATTGGGCATTCATCTTTTGCGGATCGAGCAAATGATTATAATGCCATACATTCGTCTTATACATTTTTCCACCAGGAACACCTTCACGAGCCAAATCCGGTCCCGTACGTTTCGATCCCCAAAGGTGTGGATGATTGTAAACCAATTCACCAGCTTTCGAATATTCTCCATATCGTTCGGTTTCCGATCTAAATGGACGAATCATTTGCGTATGACAGGTATTACATCCCTCACGGATATAAATATCACGCCCTTCCAATTCAAGAGGTGTGTAAGGTTTCACACTTTCGATAGTTGGGATATTCGATTTCACCAAATAGGTTGGGATAATCTCAAAAGCACCCCCAATAAGTATAGCTACAGTAGCCAAAACCATAAATTGAACAGGTCGACGCTCCAACCAACGATGCAATCCTTCGCCTCGAGCACGTTTTGAAGAAGTCACAAGAGCTGGTGCTGAAGCCTCTTCGTTATCAGCACATTTACCCGATGCCGCAGTTTTCAATAGATTATAAACCATCAGGAATAAACCTGCGAAATAAAGAAGTCCTCCCAGAATTCTAACGTGATACATGGGTAATATCTGGGTAATCGTTTCTAGAAAGTTTGGATAAGCTAGCAAACCATCCGGTGTAAATTCTTTCCACATCAGAGTTTGAACGATAGCGCCCCAGTACAAAGGCAAAGCGTAGAAAATAATTCCTAAAGTTCCAATCCAAAAGTGAGCATTTGCTAATTTCTCAGAATACAACTTGGTTTTCCACATTTTTGGGAAAAGGTAATACAACATACCAAAGGTTAAGAAACCATTCCATCCTAGAGCTCCAATATGAACATGAGCAATATTCCAATCCGTATAGTGGGTTAATGAATTCACCCATTTCAAAGACATCATTGGGCCTTCGAATGTAGACATACCATAAGCGGTTACCGCAACAACCATAAATTTTAAAGTGGCATTATCGCGAACCTTATCCCAGGCTCCTCTCAATGTCAATAATCCGTTAAACATACCACCCCACGATGGTGCAATCAGCATGACAGAAAAGACAACACCCAACGACTGTGCCCAATCAGGAAGAGCCGTATAAAGCAAGTGGTGAGGGCCAGCCCAGATATATAAGAAAACCAATGCCCAAAAGTGAATAATAGATAATCGATACGAATAAACCGGACGATTAGCCGCCTTAGGCAAAAAGTAATACATCAATCCCAAATAGGGTGTTGTTAGGAAAAACGCAACAGCATTATGACCGTACCACCACTGAACCAAGGCATCCTGAACTCCAGCATAAACCGGATAAGAATGCAACCAGCTATATGGAATCTCAATAGAGTTACCAATGTGAAGTACAGCAACAGTTACGAAGGTTGCAATATAAAACCATATGGAAACATAAAGATGATCGGCTCTGCGTCGCAGAATGGTTCCGAACATATTCCAGCCAAAAACAACCCAAATAATTGTAATCGCAATATCGATAGGCCACTCCAATTCGGCATATTCTTTACTGGTTGTGATACCAAGTACAAAAGTTATAGCAGCTGATACGATAATGGCCTGCCAGCCCCAGAAATGGACCCAACTCAACTTATCGCTAAACATACGAGCCTTTAACAGACGCTGAAGCGAATAATAAACTGCAGCAAATATTCCATTACCTACAAAGGCAAAAATCACTGCATTGGTATGAATGGGTCTGATTCGCCCAAAAGTTGTGTAAGCCAACTTGAAGTTGAAAATGGGGAACGCTAATTGTAAAGCAGCCAAAAGACCGACCAACATCCCGACCACACCCCACAATATTGTGGCGTAAGCAAAATATTTGACGATTTTGTTATCGTACGAAAAATGTTGTGTTTCCATGTATGTTATAGCTTAATAAATTTACGAATGAATTCTATTTTAGTCTTCTGAAGATTTTGATTCTGTTTCAGTCTCTTCTGTATTTTTGGTTTTTATTTTTTCTTGATCTTTAAGTTCTTCATCATCGAATAATATCCGAACCGAAGGCGAATAGTGATCATCATATTGTCCCTTCTTTACTGCCCACAAAAAGCCTATCAGGAAGCCTCCTGCAACAACCATACTCACCGCTATTAAAACAAATATTACACTCAAATTTTTATTTTTTAACTCTATATA
Organism: Ancylomarina subtilis; assembly: GCF_004217115.1. Lineage (NCBI taxonomy): Bacteria > Pseudomonadati > Bacteroidota > Bacteroidia > Marinilabiliales > Marinifilaceae > Ancylomarina > Ancylomarina subtilis. Next base: position 2,093,675 of record NZ_SHKN01000001.1, read on the forward strand.
ATTAAACAGTCTCAACTAAATTGTCACGTTCTTTTCTTATTGTTTTAAGCTTGCTTAAAACATTCTTCTCATCTGTAATCAGATTTTCAGTCTTATTTCTGGCTAAATAACTGGTTGTTAAACTTGCAAAAGCCACAACCGATATGGAACTAATTGGCATCAACAATGCCGCTACTATTGGAGACAAAAGCCCCTGAACGGCAAAGAATAATCCAAATATGTTATAGGAAAAGGATAGTAAAAAGCTCAGTTTAACAACCAGCAAACTTTGTTTCGATATTTTCAGGAATCGCTTCAATTCCTGAAATTTCGAAGCCTTAAGTATGGCATCACAAGCTGGGGAGAAATGATAAATATCATCAGCAATGGATATCCCAACATCACTCACCTTTAATGCACCAGCGTCATTTAAGCCATCACCAATCATTAATATCCTCTTATTTTTACTTTTAAGTGCTTGTATGTATTCCAATTTATTTTGGGGAGACTGATTGAATAACAAATTCGAATTTTCAGGAAAAATATGCTGCAGATTTATCTTCTCAGCATCGTTATCACCGGAGAGAACATGAAGTTCGTAATCAGAAGACAAAGATGTTATCATCTCCTTCAGACCAACACGATATTGATTGCTTAAAACAAAGCGCCCCTTCACCTGACCATCAATAGAAACATACACTTCCGTTGAGCCGGATTCTTTTTCGACTTTTGAATCAAACACAAAGCTGGCTGAGCCAATTTTAACTTGACGACCTTCTACAATCCCTAATAATCCAAGAGAAACAGACTCTTTAAAATCAATGACTTTTTCAGATGAGTAAGCTTTTAAATGCTCGTACAGGATTGTACTCAAAACGTGTGAAGAATGACGAGACAATGACTTCACTGCATTATAATCCTGAACCGATAAAGCGTCTCCTTCAAACTTAACATTCACGGCATCAGCCTGAGTAATCGTTCCGGTTTTATCAAAAACGATGGTATCCACCCCACTCAAAGCCTCAACAATATCAGCCCCCTTCAGATAAATTCCTAAACGACCCAGCATACGCATTGTATTCCCCAATGCAAATGGAGAAGAAAGCGCTAAGGCACATGGACAAGCCACAATTAAAACTGAAGTAAATGCAAATGGCGCTTTTGATGGATCATTTAATAACCAATATAAACCGGCTAAAGCACCAATAGCAATTATGGTCAGAGTAAAATATTTACTAATTTGATCTATTAAGGAATTCAGCTTTGAGAAATAGATTTCTTTCTCTTCTGATTGATTCCAAAGTTGTGTAAGACGGGATTGAACCACCTCCTTTTCGATGCACATCTCAATAGCGCCACCAACTTGTTTACCGCCTGCAAACAAATGATCACCAATCTTTTTTGAAACAGATCGGGATTCACCTGTCACAAAGCTATAATCAATTAAAGCATCCCCTTTGGTCAGAATGGCGTCAGCAGGTATCAATTCCTGATTTCGAATCAGAATTAGATCTCCCTTTTTCAGTTTATTGATTTGAGTGCTTTCCTCATTGCCATCTACAATTTTACTAACAGCAACGGGAAAATAGGAGCGATAATCACGTTCGAATGACAAAGCCTGATAACTTTTGCTTTGATACCACTTACCAATCAGTAAAAAGAAGATTAAGCCCGTCAGAGAATCCATATAACCGGAGCCAGTACGAGTGAAAATTTCAAAACAAGATTGAATAAAAAGAGTGATAATCCCCAAAGAAATGGGCACATCGATATTGATAAACTTGTGCTTTAACCCTTTATACGCAGAAATGATATAATCACTTCCACTATAAAATAAGACGGGTAAAACGAGTAGAAAATTCATCATTCCAAAAAAAGATTTGAAATGCGTCTCTAGATATTCCGATCCAGGTACATATTCAGGAAGGCTCAAAAGCATAATATTCCCAAAACCGAAACCCGCTACACCAATTTTATAGAGGAGTTTTTTATTGGCATCCTGATTCTTTTTTTCCTGTAGGTTATCCAATGTAATCTCTGGAATGTAATGAATAGATGCCAAAAGTTCAGCTAACTGACGAAGGCTTAATTCGCTGGAATCAAAAGTAACAGCAACTTCCTTTTTGACAAAGTTAACAGTTGATTTCAACACAGCCTTATTCAGTACATGAAGATGCTCAAGCAACCAAATACAGGAACTGCAATGAATACCTGGAGTATACAAACTCACCTTACGTATCGAATCTTCAGAAAATTCATACAACTGATTGGCAATCTCTTCTTCATCAAGAAAAGCAAACTTTGCTTTGAATTTTCCATCTTCGATTTTAATACCCGGAGTCGATTCTATAGAATAATACGAACACAGCTCATTCTCGTTCAACAGTTGAAAAACAGTAGAACAACCTGAACAACAAAAGGGCTTTCCATCCCAAATGACAGGATGTTTACCACAATCATCACCACAGTGAATGCAGGCTTGATTTTTTGTATCTTCAGCTATTTTCGTCATATTGCAGACTTATAAGTCTTAATATCAAACAATGTTCTCAGATTCAACTCTAATTTATATTATTGCGGGCATTACGCTTGCTCATTTTTTATTCGGAATCGGTTTTTTACTCTACAAACTGGGCTTTGGCCCCAGGAAAAACAAGACCGATAAAGAGTAATAAATCTTATTTTGATTTTACACGCATTTTAGACAACTGGAAAACCTGAAAAAGTACAAGGAAGATAACACCCCAAATTCCAATAACTCCCAGAATATAAGTGGCCATAATCCAAATAGGCGCATTGGCACGGGTTCCCCACATTGCTCTTTCACTAAGAATATTTTTAGGATTTGTAGGAACAGCTATTGAGACAACACGTTTCTCCTCAATTGGTCCATAATTCTCTTCATCCGTAATTTTCACGAGTAAATTTGCCTGACCTTCTCTATCTCCTGGTAAGTCTGTAGGAAATTGAACAATTAATTGTCCTTTTTCATCCGTATAAGCCTCCTCACCTGAAATATCTAATTGACCAAAAGCTCTTTTTACAAGAAAACTCAATTCGATTCCTTGTAGTCCGACACGTTTCCCATCTTTTTTAAGACCCGTTAATTGTGCAATCAATTTTTTGTGTTCTGGATCGATATCAAGATCAATTTTGACATCAGTAACCTCAGGATTCACAATCTCCTTAGCTACAACAGCTTCCCTTTTAGTCTTATCCAACGAACGCAAATAAGTAATAACCATCCATTTACTCTCATCATTCAACGTTTTATCGAAAGTTGGCATAGCTCCCTTTCCGGTTCTAATCTTGTGAAAAATTTCACCATCAGTCTGAACGAGAAAATTTTGAGACCCCAAATCAGTTGGAGGGGGTTGCAAAGGCAATGCATTCCCCTTACCCGGATCACCATGACAGGATTTACAGGTCGTTTGAAATATTTTTTTCCCGGCACTGATATTTCTCTTAGTCAGCTCGTATGGATTCTGTTTCTTTTTTGCCGAAGCAGGTACATCCCAGCCTTCAGCACAAACGGTAGCTGATAAGGACAGTACAAGAATAATGGTCGCTAATATATTGAATGTATTCTTCATTATTTCGTGATTTATTAATCTTCAATTTTATAATCGATTCCCTCTTTATCGGCAATTTCACAAATAGGAACAACTGGGAAAATTTTTGCCAATACAGTCATAATCAGCAAGGCTAAAGCAAAACTAAGAACTGTAATCGCGATTTCAATTGGAGTTGGAGCGTAATGCTTAAAATTAAAGGGCACATTCTGGATTGGAAGATGTGGGTGTAACATAGTAGGGATCACAATCACATAGCGCTTGAACCATGCACTTGCAAGTACAAATAATGAAATAATCATCAGTGGCAAAGGCTTACGAAAACGCTTATTTACCATTAAAATTACCGGTATAATATTCCCCAATAATTGCGAAGCCCAAAACATAATGGCCCATGAACCCACAAATAATTCCGTCAAATGCGTGTTATCACCTGATTTCATTTTATAACCAGGAACAAGGAACTCATTAATATTGAAGTAGATGTAAACCAAACAAACAGCTACCATCAACTTCCCCATTTTATCAAAATGCAAATCGGTAAGGTAGTCTTGCAATTTATAATTCACTCTAAAAAAATACATGGCTATTACAAGACCAGCTGCACCTGCAACAAACGCCCCGGCGACGAAATAGGGGCCGAAAATTGTTGTATCCCAACCATTACGTAAAGTCGCAGCAAACAACCATGAAGTCACGGTATGAATGGCCAAACCAACGGGTACAATTAAAACCATAAGGGTGCGAACCATTCTGTGAAGGTGTTTGTGCTGTTCAGGCGTATTGGTATACCCAAACGATAGAATACTGTATACTTTCTTTAAAAGAGGAGATGTATTCTTCATTTCCTTTTTACAAATAGCCAAATCAGGAATCATGGGCAGAATCAACAGTAGCAAACTAATAACTAAATATGTCGTAACAACAGTTACATCCCACAGAATCGGAGATTGAAAACGACCATGAATAAAAACATTAAGTAAACGATCAGGACGTCCCATATCTAAAACGATAACTAAACCTGCCACAGCTACAAAAGCAACGGCTATAATCTCTGCTATCCTGGAAATGGGTGCAATCCAATCAACCTTAAGCAAACCTAATATTGACGAGATTAACATACCAACCAAACTGACGGCAACAAAAAACACGAAGTTCGCAATATATAAACCCCATGAAACGTAATCCCGCATTCCGGTTACACCTAAACCATCGCGGAGCTGCACGTAATACGCCCAACCACAAACCGCAATAACAGCAATTAAAAAAACGATCCACAACTCCAGTCCTCTATGCGTTTGCATCGGACGAAGAACATCTTGTTTTATTTTCTCAAACGAAAGTGTTGTTTCTTTCGGTTTCGTATTGTCATTCATAAGTAAAATGATTTTCTATGAATATTACATCTTAAAATATAATAGTATGGTCTATTTCCGACTTGTATTAATGAAGATGTTCTTCATTTAATAAATCACCGTTGAATTCGAAAGCTCGGTCTTTCGGTGGCAAATAATACACGCGGGGTTTAGTTCCTAATTCTTTCATAAGAGTATAACCGGCGTTATCCTCAATCAATTTAGAAAAACGAACCGTAACACCCGTTGTTCCGTTTGTAACAGCATCTTCATTTCTATCTCCAAAATAATAAACGCCATTTGGACAAGACGAAACACATGATGGCAACTTATCTTCACGAAGACGATCTGCACTAAACAAACATTTACTTACGGTACCCTTCTTTTGTGGAACATTGGCTTCAATATTGTAAGTCAAGTCCTTATATTTCTCAGAATCTTTAGGTTCAGTCCACTGGAAAATACGTGCAGAATATGGACAAGCTGCGATACAAAAACGACAACCAATACAACGCTCATTATCAATCAATACAATACCATCCTGACGCTTAAATGTTGCATCCACCGGACAAACTTTTGTACAAGGCGGATTATCACAATGCTGACAAGGTTTTGGCATAAAATAAGGAGCTGTGTGCTCGGAATCCTGCATCTGCAAAACATTAATATGATGCTGATCAGCTCTGAGTTGGTGGTGATTTTGACAAGCATCCATACACTTGCGTGCATTTCTACATTTACTCAAATCAATAACCATTACAAATGATTTGCCTGCAATTCCTTCTCGTCCTCTTTTTTGAAGTTCAGTAAGAGGTTCAGTAACAGTTGGACGGAGTTGATTTTTATCAACCTGAACCAATTGCCCATCTGCAGTCAGTAAATTAACCATTTCTTCAGGTTCTTTGGCTGCGGCTTTTGCGGCACCTAATAGCGAAAAACTACTTACAACCCCTGCTGCGCCAACGGTAACTCCAAAACTTTTTAGAAAATTTCGTCTACTCTTGTCGGAAGTTTTTTGTGTCATATCTCAAGAATTTGCTCAGTCACGATATGATAACATCACGCTTTGATCTTCCATATCGAATTGACAAAAGGTGTATTTCTACACTTCATACATTAATACTAATATCCTGAAAACCAAGCCACGATAAACATGAAACCGTTTGCAGAACATTCAAAGATAAATAATATTTTCAGATATTTTAACATTTATAAAGACGAGTGTTTTATTAACACAAACACTTACATTATGATGCGATAAAATCTTCATCAATCCTGTTTATCTGAACTTTATGACTTTTATTACATCTAATAAGATAGCAATTAAAACCTCTACATCTATTATCAAGATTAAATCTAAAAAGATCCCTTACTCTTAATTATCAGCTATTTAACAAGCAAAACTACTCCAAGACAAAGCTATCGTTCTAACACAAAAAGCTTTATCGATTTTTCTAAACAGCTCATCAAAGGAATCTATCAGCAATCTTCAATAACAGTCTAAATACCCAAAACAAAACATCTTATCAACTATGTCAAACTGTCCCACAAGTTCGTCATGTTATATAAGACATTAATCGATTGATTGAGGTTAGAATTTCCATAAAAGAATTAAAAGCGTAATTTTGTGCGAATCTTTCAGCCGAAGATGACTTTATACATTTGGCCTAACTTAAGACTATGAACGAATTAAATAATTTGAAACCCATTAATGAGTGGTTTAAAAAATTAGACAGCCGACCTATTATCATTAGTGGGCCCTGCAGTGCTGAATCTGAAGAACAGGTCTTAAATACAGCTCGTCAGTTAAAGGAGATTGACCAAGTAAAGATTTTTAGAGCCGGTATATGGAAACCTCGTACTCGTCCTAACACTTTTGAAGGCAGAGGTGACGATGCGCTGCATTGGTTAAATCAGGTAAAACTTGAAACAGGTTTATTAACGACGGTTGAAGTTGCTTCGCCAAAGCATGTGGAAATGTGCCTACGCCACAATGTCGATATTCTATGGATTGGAGCCAGAACAACCTCAAATCCATTTTCAATTCAGGAACTTGCCAGTGCTTTGCAAGGTATGAATGTGCCGGTCATGATTAAGAATCCTCTTAATCCGGATATCAACCTTTGGATTGGAGCGCTTGAGAGAATCAATAAAGCGGGAATTAGCAAACTTGCAGCGATTCACAGAGGATTTTATCCTTTCGAACAAACAAGCCTTAGAAACATCCCTAAATGGGAAATTCCCATTGAATTAAAATCAAGATTTCACAACCTCCCCATGATTTGCGACCCAAGTCATATTGCAGGGGACAGAAGATACATTCAACAAATCTCTCAAAAGGCTTTGGATTTGAATATGGATGGTTTGATGATAGAAAGTCATTGCAATCCGGAAGAAGCTCTGAGTGATATGGAACAACAACTCATTCCATCTGAATTAAACACAATTCTCAACAGTCTGATTTGCCGATTAAGTATTAAAGATGGAGAAGATTATAACCCACTTGAGCAGTATCGCAATCAGATTGACTCGATAGATACACAGCTAATTGAATTGCTGGCGCAAAGAATGCACACTGTAAGTGAGATTGGAGAATACAAATCTGAAAAAAATCTGAACATCCTTCAACTTAAGCGCTGGGAGAAAGTAAGAGAACAAGGAACAGAACTTGGAAAGTCATTAGGACTTTCAGAAAAATTCCTAACCCAATTACTTAGAATGATTCACAAAGAAGCGATCCTGATTCAGAACGACGTGATGAATGATAAAAAATAAAAAAAACGACTATACAGAAAAAGCCATCAGATATAAAATCTGATGGCTTTTCTTTTTATTTATTGCTGATAGATTAACCTCTCTGTTTAATCTTTAATTTCTGTCCAACTCTTAAACTGCGAGCATCCTTAATATTATTGATTCTCATAATATCATAATTCGATACACCGGGAAATTTCTTAGCAATCGTCCAAAAATTATCATTCTTACGAACCGTATAATAAACGTAATCACCACTACCCGAATTGGTTTTCCGAACAGTTTTTGGTGAGCTGCTTTTGGCAATATAATTTTTCCCTAATGTAGCTTGTTTCTGTGCTTTTGACATGGAGTTAAATGACCTGTAAAATTCAGCCTTAGACTTTGGTACATACACTGCCAATTTCTGTCCAACACGAATCATATTTCTTCTGATATTATTCCAATATCGTAAATCGGAAGTTCTAACATGAAACCAAGATGCAATCAGGCCAACTGCATCACCAGACTTAACCTTATAATAAATCTTCGCTTTTCCTTTAGGAACAACATGCGCATATTTCTGGTATCTATCACGCGGATTAACAACCTTATCTTTTAAGTTGAAATAATAGTCCTTCTTATAAGACGTGATTGAATCCTGATTATCAATAAAATCAAGTGCCGCTTCGAAAGGAACCTTCAAAGGGTAAGACTTTCTCAATGCAGGAATAATATCAGCGCGATATTGCGGATTCAAATCTCGCAATTTGCTTTTAGAAACCTTTGTAAATTGAGCGATTTGGTCAAAGTGCAATTGCTCCTTTATCATTAAGGTATCGCAAACATCAGGAAATTGATTGGGGCGAGGATACAGACCATGTTCTTCATGAAAATTGAAAGAGTAAAGTGCCGCAATAAATGCAGGAACATAACCTCTTGTTTCCTTAGGTAATCGGTAATAAATATCCCAATAGTTCTTCTTCCCTCCACTACGACGAATAGCTTTGTTCACGTTTCCGGGACCACAATTATAGGCTGCAATCACCAAAGGCCAATTGCCATACATCTTATACAGGTCCTTAAGAAACTTAGCCGCAGCATAACTCGATTTTACAGGATCGCGACGTTCATCAACAAAAGAATTCACTTCCAACTTATACATTCGACCGGTTGAATACATAAATTGCCATAAACCACACGCACCTGCACGAGACAGAGCTTTAGGATTTAACGCCGATTCAATAATTGGAAGGTATTTCAATTCAAGAGGTAAACCCTCTTTATCAAGAATTTCTTCGAAAATTGGGAAATAATACTCAGACATTCCCATCATGAGCTCAACCTGTTTTCTTCTTCGCTGAGTATAGAGTTCGATATAATTTCTCACAATTTTATTGTACGATAAATCGAACATAGACGGGATCGATTCTAATCGTTTGATATAAACCGAATCAGCAATTTTTTCTCTCACATAAGGCGTGTCAGGCGCCTCATATTCTTTTGTTTTAAATGTATTTTCCGCATACCAGGAATTAACCAGTTTATCCAAATTACTTTTAAACTCAGGTTGAATACTATCATTGAGATCCCAGCGAACATCCACCGGATTAATCTTCAGAAAAGCCAAAGAATCTTTTTCAACGGCAGGCGTCATATCCTCCTCTTCAATAACCGGATTTTCAACTTCACTTTCCTGAGCAAAAACTTCTGGAATTTCTTTATCTGCAGACGAGTTGTCTACAACAGTTTTACTCGTAGAACAAGCCATGCTTGCAATCAAAGCCAATGAATAAAGGGAATATTTAAATTTCATATTTGTCTTTTTCTTCTTCTCTATTTCAAAAAAATAGAATTCAAATTAAAAATAGTGCTTCACGCACTCTCCACTCTTGATTATACGCACTCGAGCAATTTTTATTGCTCCATTCATTCTAAAAAGTGTATAAACTCCAACTATTTTAAATTTTCAGCCACCTTCTCGCAAACGGCTATAATAATTCACTTCTGAATCAATTTCTTCAAACGAAATTAAAAATTAATGCGACAAGAAAGACCGAGAGTACTCCCTGAAACAGGTGAATAGTTCATTTTGGGTTGAACAGTCATACTCAAATCATCATTGATATTAAAATTCGTAAAATGAGCATCAACAGTCGCATCGATAATATTCAACACATAAACACCAACCAGAATAATATAACTTAAATCTCTATCGTGCTTGTATTTGTCTTTCCCATTTTTAAGTCTTGTCTTATACCAATTATCTTCGCTGGCAGTAGAATTCTCAAAATCAAAATCTCCGATTAATTTTTCATACCGTTTGGAACTGGGTTCTTCAATTGTTCCATCTACAGGCTGATTTTTATATTCGAGATACTTTGTTAAATCGATATAGCCGTCCTTATAATTATTATACTGTGTGGTATTCCAACCAATGGCATAAAGAGTCACACCAATTCCACCATAAAGAATAGGTAGCTTCCAATATTTTCGATTATAAATTTGGCCTAAACCAGGAAAAATAGCCGAATAGATTGTCGCTTTATGGGGCGAATGTTCCTTAACTTTTATAGGTGTATAAACAGAATCTGATTCTATTTTTTGTGCTTGCACATTTTGTCCGGAAATTAGCACAACAAAGCACACTACTACAAATAAAAGAAGTGTTTTTAACTTATTCAAAATCGTATTTTTTTGAGTTCTAGTTATGATTTCATCTGGTCGAGAACGCCTAATATACGCTCCAAATCATCATCAGATTTAAAAGGAATAATAATCTTTCCTTTTCCTTTATCGTTGCGTTTCAGATCAATTTTAGAATCAAAATGCTTCGATAAATGTTCCTTAAGGCTTTCGTATTCTTCAGCCAAACGAGTTGGACGAGCCTTCTCTTTTACCGGGCTGCCATTATTGGCTTCACGAACCAATTCCTCAATTTTTCTTACTGAAAGTTCCTGATCCACAGCCATCTTAAAAATCGACAATTGAGATTCCATACTTTCAACATTTACAAGAGCACGTGCATGTCCCATTAGAATCAGCTTTTCGCGAATCCCTTTCTGAATTTCAGCAGGAAGTTTAAGCAGACGTAGGTAGTTTGAAATGGTTGAACGCTTTTTTCCAACTCGATCACTCAAACTCTCTTGAGTCAAATCGCATTCGTCGATCAAACGCTGATACGAAATGGCTACTTCAATGGAATCAAGATCTTCACGCTGAATATTTTCAACCAAAGCCATCTCAAGCATCTTATCATCTTCGGCAAGACGAACGTAAGCTGGAATTTTAGTTAAGCCAGCAATTTTCGATGCTCTAAAACGACGTTCACCTGCAATAAGCTGAAATGAATTGCTATTGAGTTTACGAACAGTGATAGGCTGAACAATACCAATTTCTTTTATCGATTTGGCCAATTCATTTAAAGCATCCTCATCAAATTGAGTTCGAGGCTGAAATGGATTCACCTCAATTTTCGATAATTCAATTTCGTTGCTAAGTTCATGCTCCTGACGTGATGGACGTGTTTGAACATCATCTCTATCATCAATTAAAGCACCTAAACCTCTACCTAGTGCACTCTTTTTTACCATAACATATCATTATAAAATATGAATTCGATCAAGTGAAAAACCTAATCGAATCGCATTTTTTTATTGCTCAATTTCGTTCTCCTGATGTTCCTCTTCTACGTCAGCATTATTTTCAACCAGCTCGCGAGCCAGATTTAAATAATTGATTGCTCCGTTTGATTCGGCATCGTATAAAATAGCAGGCTTACCATAAGATGGCGCCTCGCCTAGTTTTGTATTTCGTTGAATAATGGTTTCAAAAACCATATCCTGAAAATGCTTTTTCACTTCACTCACCACCTGATTTGATAGTCTTAATCGACTGTCATACATGGTAAGTAAGAAACCTTCAATCTCCAAATCCGGATTCAATCGACTCTGAATAATTTTGATTGTATTTAAAAGTTTCCCTAATCCTTCAAGTGCGAAATATTCACATTGAACAGGAATTAAAATTGAATCAGCTGCTGTTAATGCATTCACAGTAATCAATCCGAGTGAGGGCGAACAGTCGATAAGAATATAATCGTAATCATCACGAAGGGTATTCAATACATTCAAAAGGATTTTTTCACGATTAGCCAAATTCAACATCTCAATTTCGGCTCCAACCAAATCAATATGTGAAGGAAGAATATCCAAACCTTCCATATCTGTTTTAAGAATTGCTTCTCTTGGATTCGTACCATCAACAATACACTCATACAAGCTATTTTCAATAGCACGAACATCAAAACCATAACCCGATGTTGCATTCGCCTGTGGATCAGCATCGACAATAAGAACACGATGTTCCAAAACGGCAAGACTGGATGCTAGATTGATAGCTGTTGTCGTTTTCCCAACACCACCTTTTTGATTTGCAAGAGCGATTATTTTAGCCATAAACAATTCCCATTTAAGTCAGAGAAAATGAATACAATTCATCTCTCCTCTGTAGATACAACACTTACTTTCAGCACAAACTGAACCAAAATACAACCGGGTATAATCTCTTACATCCCAGTCTCATCAGATCAGAATTTCAATAGTTTCAAAGATAATATTTTATAAGACATTTAAAATCCGGATACACTCAGACTTATTAAAAATAAGCATCAAGTTATAAACAATTTGTCTGGTCTTAATTCTCAGTATATAGTTTCAAACTCTCTTTTAACAATTGCTCTTTATCAATTGGAACCACCACAGGAATTTCACAAACAATACCCCCTGCAAGATTCGAAATGGCCGCTATTTCAGCAGCATTCATTCCTGATGCCAGACAAAGTGTTGCCACCGAAATGACAGTATCACCCGCTCCGGACACATCAGCAATTTTTCTTACTACAGCCGGAATATGCTCATAGGTGTTCTCGTTACTGATAAAAACACCCAATTCAGACAAGGTTATTAACAACTTATCAACGCCCATTTCAGTTTGAAATTGTTTTGCAGCTCTAAATAAACCATCCATATCACCTTTTTCCAGAATCAAATTCGATCCCTCAAGAAACTCCTTAAAATTCGGCTTAAATAAAGTGACATTTTTATAATCGGCGTAATGGCGTTTTTTAGGATCAACTAAAACGGGGATAGCCATTTGCTTGGCCTTATCGGTAATCGTTTCAATCAATTTCTTTGTAATTAGCCCCTTATCGTAATCCTCAAAAACAATGGCATGTATTTGCTGATTATCTAATATATTCAGGACATGATCAATAAAATCCACTTCGGTTTCATCAGCCAACTCATGCGTATCTTCTTCGTCGATACGAATAACGTGCTGATTGTTGCTGATAAATCGGGTTTTAACTGTTGTTCTTCGATGCGAACTCACAACAATACCCGATTGTTCCTGCTGAATTTCTGATAGAAGTTTGACAAAATCTTTTCCTCGGTCATCATCACCAATCACAGAGCACAATATAGGATTAGCTCCAAGCGATTTGATATTCAGAGCCACATTAGCCGCTCCACCCAATCTATTTTCGCGACTTGAACATGAAAAAATGGGTACAGGAGCTTCCGGCGAAATACGATCAACCTCGCCCCAGGCGTAGGCATCAACCATAACGTCACCTATAATAAGTATGTTGTAATCGGAGAAGGATTCGAAAATACGATTCAATTCAGATTTATTCACAAGCGGTATTTTTATTTGTTTTCCCAACAAAGATAAACAAATTCAAATCTTTAAAAATAGCCAGGACCAGCCTTTAGTTTTTTTTAAGAGATTCACCCAAGTTGAAACCGTGTAAGAAATTATCTATCCAATTTCTTTCTTAGAGTTCGCATTTACAAACAAGACATGACCCAATTTTTCGTAACCTAAAAACACTTCAGCACCTTCGTGTTTGACCATATCACCTCTAAAACCTATCAGCGTTAAACCAGCATGTTCGGAACGTTCATTAATCATAGCCTTAGGTGAAACATTTTCCTGCACAAGTAAAACTTCAACATTGGTACTTCGTATTGGTAAACGACCAGAAGCTATCATCTCATCAAGACTAGCTCTGGTTTCTTCAGCTTGTTCTGCCTTACAGATATTAAAAATTTTAATGTCTGCTTTTTTCCAATCGGGATGCCCAGCAATAATAAAGCTCAAAAGAATCATCAAATTCGCATTATCCGCATCACTGGGTTTTATCCAAATATGAATATCCGATTTCAGCTTAAATTGCTGCTTAGAACTTCCCAGCACACAGAAATCAAAATTACCCGCATTAGCTAGTGCATAATTCTCGATAATATCATCTAAATTTTGAGTATTTTCTTTGTCATATTCAAAAATCACCATATTATTCTCCATACCCGCAACTCCCGGCAACTGAATAGCTTGCGCTATCGCAGAAGTATAGGACGGTGAAATAATCGTATCGACAAAAACATGATTTCCAACATTCTCAGACCGACTAACCAATAAATCAAGTTCATTTTTAGCTTGCTCGTGAGTAGCCTTGGAATAATACCCTTCAATTCGATGCAAATAGGTTCCAAAACCATACTTATAAGCAATCCAATTTAATAACTTAAACGCAGTGTCTCGTTCAAAAGAATCTTTTGAAATACAGATTGCACTTGGTCGCCACTCCTGTACACGCTTTTTCCCTGATTTTTGTAAAAAAACCTGCACATTTCTATTCAGTTGGTATAAGGAGTTCAAAAATATAGAAGCCAATCCATTCCTATTCTTGTGATAAGAATTGATGTACAAATACATCAATACCATGAGTACGATAGACAAAATGGCGTAAATGGTATTTATTTTAAACATGACTAAAACCGAGACAATGAAGCCAAGCAATGATAAATACCATTTCGACTTAAAAGAAGGACGATAACTGGGAGACGATCCAAAATGATTAAGAAAAGAGATCAAACAAAGCGATCCATAAGTCACCATAAAGAACATCGAAATCACTCCAGCGACAGCATTAATATCACCAAGAAAAACAAAAAACATTGCAATCAAACAGGTCACAATTGAGGCATTTATAGGTTCGCCATCTTTTTTTCGCCCTTTGGATAGCCATCTGTTCAAACCACCAGATGGTAAAGATTTATCAACTGAAAGAGCTTGCAAGGTTCTTGGTGCCACCATAACCGAACCCAAAGCTGAGGAAATAGTAGATGCTGCCAAACCTAAAGGAATCGCAATTGCTCCACCAATGGCAATTTTACTCATGATCAATTGATTACCCAAGAGATCTTCTACACTGGCAAATCTCGCCAACTTGTAAACAACAAAGAAATAAATAATCATGCCGATGAAAGTCGCAGCTGTTGTTCCCCAGGGAATCGACTTTGCCGGATTCTTCAGATCACCTGAAAGTCCAACACCAGCTGTAATTCCAGTAAATGCCGGGAAAATAATGGCAAAAATCACATAAAAATCACCAGAATTTCGAAATTCAAAATTTAACAGACTGGATTCTGTGGCTGAAGCATGTACCGTATCGCCAAAGAAAAACAAAACCAAAGAGATAAAAAGTATAGCTACCACAAAATACAAAGCTTTAACCCCCAGATTAGCCCCTTTTTTCAAAATCAAAACTGATAACAACAACATTGCCGGAACCGAAACAACTTGCCTTGGCAAAGACAAATCGTAAGTCGATTGCACCCAATTAAATAACGGCTCAAAAGCCTCGGTAAAAGCAATCACATAAAAAGCAACGGAAATAGCTTGAGAAAGAAAAAGAGCCAAGCCAATTGTCGCTCCGATATTTAAACCAAATGATCGGGAAATAATAAAATATTCTCCGCCTCCTTCAACTCGTTTATTTGTAGCCAACTCAGAAATTGCAAAAGCGGTTGGGATGGTTACCATATGCCCCAATAAAATAATTAGAATCACCCCCCAGAAACCTACACTCCCAACAGCGTAACCAAATCTAAGAAACAAAACGGCTCCTAGTATGGTCGATATTGCAGTAAAAAAAACGGGTGCGGTTCCGAACTTCTGATTTTGTACTCCCTTTTGCATAAGCCTTTCGTATAGGTGATCATTCTCGATTCTCACTAAATTTAAACTTTATTATTTAGCCACGCGAATGTTTTATGACAATTTTTCTTAATCAAAACTCTATTTATAAATAATTAGAAACTCAATCTGTTCAATAAATTTGAGTGTAAATACAGGAAATTATTACTATTTTCGGCTTTAATTATTACAAAAAAGATTTTTAACAATATAGCGCACTTCGTTTGATCATACAGATCCAATATTGAATATCAAATTACGGGTGCGTTTTATTAAAAAGACATAAAAAACGACAAAAATGAAGAAACTATTATTTGCAATTCCCCTACTCCTATTGTTTGCTTGTAATCAGGAAAATACGATTAAAATAACGGGTCGTATACAAAAAGGTGATGGGATCACTCTTTATTTGGATAAACTTCATACGGCCAGCAAAGAAACAATTGACTCTGTCCAACTTGATAAGGACGGTGAATTCAGCTTTAAAACCAAATCAACACAACCTGAATTTTATTTATTACGCCTTTCAAATGGTAAGTTAATTACACTACTCACTGCTCCCAACGAGGAAGTTGAAGTCAACTCAATTGCTTCTCATATGAACAGTGCCTATATTGTTTCGGGATCAACAGGCTCCGCCTTTGTTAAAGATTTGAATGATAAATTAAACAAAACAAAAGATAGTCTGGCAGTCATCAAAAAAGAATTGAAAGAAAAAAAATCTGACCCAAACTACTCGAGTATTTCTCAAAATTTATTGGCTAAATACATTGAAGTCATTCAGGATCAAAGAGATTTTTCAGCAAACTTCATCATGAAAAATGCAACCTCTCTTTCGAGCTACTTAGCCCTTTATCAGAAAATTGATAAGGACACATACACACTAAATGAGAATGCAGACATCAAGTATGCAAAAATCGTTGCTTCATCGATGAGAGCCTTATATCCGGAACATGAATATACCAAAGCTGTTTTAGCTAACCTGAAAACTATGCAAGACAGGTTGACCAATTTAAAGGTTAAAGAAATGATCGCAGAAAAGGGTACAAATTATCCAAACATTACCCTTAAAAACACAAAAGGAACAGAGGTAAATCTAAATTCTTTAGATGGAAAATTCATCATTTTAAGTTTTTGGGCTTCACAAGATGTCAATTCAAGAAAACAAAACAAAACGCTTAAAAACATCTATAAAAAATACAAAAACAAAGGTTTGGAAATCTATCAGGTCTCGATTGATCAGGATGAAAAACTATGGAAAAAGGCCATTAAAGAAGATGGACTGAACTGGATAAATGTTTGCGATTTGGAAAACGGAAGTGGTTTGGCTGTTCGTAACTTTAACGTTCAACAAATTCCTGCAAACTACCTAATCAGTCAAAAAGGTGAAATTGTCGGAAAAAATCTTTACGGTATAGCTCTTGAAGAGAAGATAGCTGATTACATCAAATAAAAAAACAATCAATTGAGTTTGATTGAAAGGTATCGTTTCTGTCAAACTCAATATATAGTTTAACCAGACCAAAACATGACAACCAGAAAAAAAATATATTTTGCCTCTGATGTACACTTGGGAGCTCCTGCTCTAAACAATAATCTCGAACGAGAAAAGTTGTTTGTGAAGTGGCTCAATCAGGTAAAAAAAGATGCAAAAGCAATCTACCTGATGGGGGATATCTTTGATTTCTGGTTTGAATACCGAAAGGCTGTTCCCAGGGGATTTACCCGTTTTTTAGGCACGTTAGCCGAGATTTGCGATTCAGGAATTGAAGTGCATTTCTTCACGGGGAACCATGACATTTGGGTTTTTGATTATCTTCCTCAAGAAATTGGTGTTATCGTTCATCACGATGTCATAAAAACTGAAATTTATGGCAAAAAATTCTTTTTAGCTCATGGGGACGGCCTGGGTCCACACGACAAAGGTTACAAAATGCTAAAGAAGATTTTCACCAATAAATTCTTACAGTGGGCATTTGCCAGGTTGCATCCCAATTTTGCGATTGGTATAGCTCACAAGTGGTCTTCGCACAGCAGACTTAGCGATGGAAAAGTTGAAGCTGATCAATTTAGAGGCACTGACAAAGAATGGCTCGTCCTCTTTGCCAATGATATTCTGAAAAATGAAGATTTTGATTATTTTGTGTTCGGACATCGCCACTGGCCTTCAGATATACAACTTGACAAAAACGCCCGTTACATCAATACGGGGGATTGGATCTCTCATTTCACCTATGCGGTTTTCGATGGTGAATCAATGGAGCTAAAGAACTTTGAAAAACCGGAAGCATAGCTTCAACTTAACAAAACGACATCTCAATAAACTTCAAATAAATTCTTTTCTATGGAATTTTTATATCTCGCTATCGGAGTCTTAAAAGGAATGATAATCGCCTGGCTGATTTTAAGGAAAAAATTATCTTTTGCCGAAGCAAATCATCGTGCAGAACTGTTGAAAAAAGAGAATATGTTTATTCTTGAGAAGAGTGAATTGGATCAATCTAAAATGAAATTTGAAGAAAGAGCCAACAATCTTCAGAATGAAAAACAGGAATTACAGACAGAACTTGCGATAGAGAGAGACAAAAACGAGAAATTAAACCGTTCGGTTTCGATATCGGCTACCGAACGCAAGAACCTTGAAGAAAAACTCGATACTCAGAAAAAAGAACTCGAAGAACTTCAAAAGCGTTTCACCACTGAATTTGAGAATATTGCAAATAAAATCCTTAAAGAAAACTCAAAAGAATTCAGCAGTTCAAATCAAAAGAACATGAACGAAATCTTGAGTCCAATAAAGGAAAAGCTAATCTCTTTCGAGAAAAAAGTAGAAGAAACCTACGATAAAGAGTTGCGCGATAAGATCAGCTTACGAGAAGAAGTACGAAAACTTTACGATTTAAATACAAAGATTTCTGATGAAGCCAACAACTTGACTAAGGCTCTTAAGGGTGATGTGAAAAAGCAAGGTAATTGGGGCGAAGTTGTTCTTGAACGTATTCTTGAACGATCAGGACTAACCAAAGGTCAGGAATACGATAGAGAAGTTGCCATGAAAAATGACAATGGACAATCCATCCGCCCGGATGTGATCATTCGTCTACCGGAAGAAAAACACATTATTGTTGACTCAAAAGTATCACTTATAGCCTACGAGCGTTTTGTAAATTCGACGACTGACGAAGAGAGAGAAGTCTTCCAAAAAGAGCATATTGCTTCGTTTAAAAGTCATATAAAAGGCCTGGCAGAGAAACACTATCAAAGTTCAGATAGCTTAAACACCCCCGACTTTGTTTTAATGTTTGTACCCATTGAATCGTCATTCTCTGTTGCGGTACAGGCTGATCAGGAACTTTTCGGTTATGCCTGGGACAACAAAGTTGTAGTCGTCAGTCCATCCACATTGTTAGCAACTCTCCGTACGATCTCATCCATTTGGAAACAGGAAAACCAAAATAGAAACGTCATGGAAATTGCCCGTCAAGGTGGTGCCCTATACGATAAATTTGTTGGTTTTGTTGAAGATCTTATTAAGCTTGGCAAACAAATGGATGGTTCTCAAAAACTGTATCAGGAGTCGATGAAAAAACTTTATGATGGCACTGGTAATTTGGTTGGTCGTGCTGAAAAAATTCGCACACTAGGCGCCAAGGTTAAGAAAAAATTACCACAAGCTTTACTGGATAGAATCAGCGAGGAAAAAGCTGTAGAATAAATATTAAAAGCATTATAAAAGTAAAGGCTGTTTCAAATGAAACAGCCTTCCTTTATATATCAATTTTCAAATCATATCTTCTCCGTCAGTTTTCTGACAAAGCGATATTTATTGAAAAACTCCTTAGCAATCACCCGAAAGATTGTATAAGCAGGGATCGCTAACATCATTCCTAAAATACCCGACATAGAGCCTGCCAAAAGAATCACAATGAAAATCTCCAAAGGATGTGCATTCACACTATTGGAATAAATGAGTGGCTGAAAAAGGATATTATCAATCAACTGAACAATTAGAAACACAAGAGCCGTATAACCTAAAAGTGGAACAACCTCAGTATAAAAATCGACGTTAAGATTCGTCGCAATTCCGATAATCAAACCAAACATGGTCCCAATAATTGGCCCAATATAAGGGATTACATTTATAAGTCCAGCAAACAAACCAATCACAACGGCATGACTGAATCCCATCCCCACAATCGTTAAACCTATAGTTACCATTGTTCCGACGAGAATCACTTCGAAAAACAAGCCAACAAAATAACGCATCAATAAATTCTTAATTGATTCGAGAACATGACGAACGCCCTCCTCATTCTTTTCAGGAACTAAAAGGACAAGGGAATCTACAAAGAGACTGCTGTCTTTCAGAAAGAAAAAAGTGATAAATGATATGGAAAATAAGGCGATAAACAATCCCCCAACGGTTCCTGCAAGAGATCCAAAAACAGAGGATATATCCGAAAATTTAAGAACAGAAGAAAGATTCTCAGTTATCAAGGCCTGAATTTTAAAATCACTTCCTTCCGTAGAATATTTTGAGACAAAAGCTTCAATATTTCGAATGGGTTCATCCAAGCTGTGAACGGCTGATTGCACGTTAATATCGGATAGCTGTTTGGCTTCTTCAACAATCATTGGAATGAAAGTTCGAAAAAATACGATCATAACCAACCAAAGTAAAGCCAAGGTTAAACCGGCAGAAACACTTGTTGGAATAGGATGCTTCTTAATAGTTGCTTTATTGAGAAAATCGACAACCGGACGCCCAATAAAAGAAAGTACAACAGCAATTCCAATATAGGCTAATATGGCACTGAAATACCAAAATATAAGCCCTAAAAAAAGCATCCCGACAGCCGCAATTAAATATTTCCCTTTTCCATTCATAACAGAAGGTTCATTTTACAGTAAAATATAGTGTGTATAGACTACAAAGAAGCGAATTTTGCTCTCTTTATTCGATTAAAATTAATAAAAATATTGAGCAATCGATAAGAGCATAAAAAAACGAAGGGACTGCCGTGTATAAACGACAGTCCCTAAAAAATTATTTATAGCTCAATTCCCTTTGTCTAAAACAAAGGATGAGTTTTAAATTTTAACGGGTTCCTTTACTTTTTGTTTCATCAAAGCAATATCAAGAACATCCATTACATCTTCTACATAATGGAATTTTAAACCTTTTAAATAAATTGGTTTAATCTCATCGATATCCCTTTCATTCTCGTGGCAAAGAATAATCTCTTTGATTCCTGCACGCTTGGCAGCCAAAATTTTCTCACGAATTCCTCCTACAGGCAAGACTTTTCCTCTTAGAGTAATCTCACCGGTCATAGCCAGATTTTTCTTCACTTTACGTTGCGTAAACGCTGAAGCGATAGATGTAATCATAGTGACACCTGCAGACGGTCCATCCTTAGGAATTGCTCCTTCCGGAACGTGAATATGAAGATTCCAATTATCAAAGGCTTCTTGTTTAATATCAAGCTTCGTTGCATGTGCTCTCAAATATTCCTGAGCCAATAGAGCCGATTCTTTCATCACATCTCCCAGATTACCTGTAAGTGTTAACTTACCTTTACCCGGACTTAAACTTGACTCAACATAAAGAATCTCTCCTCCTACTGATGTCCAGGCCAAACCGGTCACAACACCTGCAAACTCATTCCCCTGATACTTATCACGATTGAAACGTTCGGCACCCAAGTAGGATTTCAGTTCTTCAACTTTTATCGCCTTGCCGTAACTATCTTCCATAGCCACTTTCTTAGCGACACCACGCATCAATTTGGCAATCTTCTGATCTAAACCACGCACACCTGATTCACGTGTATATTTCTCAATAATCTGAACAATCACTTCATCAGAAATCGTAACATGATCATTTGTCAGGCCATGATTTTCCAATTGTTTCGGTATCAGATGACGTTTAGCAATCTCGGTTTTTTCCTCTGTGATATAACCACTCACATCAATCATTTCCATACGATCGCGCAGAGGCGCTGGAATAGCACCAACATTATTTGCTGTCGCAACAAACATCACCTTAGATAAGTCGTAGTCCACATCAAGGAAATTATCATGGAAAGCATTATTCTGCTCCGGATCCAAAACCTCAAGTAAAGCTGATGACGGATCACCTTTATGATCTGCCCCCACCTTATCAATCTCGTCTAAAATAAAAACCGGATTAGATGACTTCGCCTTTTTCATACCTAGAATGATACGACCAGGCATGGCACCTATATATGTTTTTCTATGTCCACGGATTTCGGCCTCATCGTGCAAACCACCCAGTGACATTCTCACGTATTTTCTATCAAGTGCACTGGCAATTGATTTCCCTAGTGAAGTTTTACCAACACCCGGAGGGCCATATAAGCATAGAATTGGTGATTTTAAATCTCCCTTCAATTTCAAAACAGCCAAATGCTCAATAATACGATCCTTTACTTTCTCCAATCCAAAATGATCGGCATCTAACACGTTCTGTGCATTTTTCAGATCGAAATTATCCTTAGTATATTCGTTCCAAGGCAGATCAATCATTTCCTGAAGGTAATTCAACTGCACTGAATATTCAGCAGCTGCAGGATTCAGACGTTGCAACTTTTTCAGTTCTTTCTCAAAAACTTCAGCCACTTCATCACTCCACATTTTTTCAAGAGCCTTTTCTTCGAGCTCCATCACATCTTCCTCACCAGGGTTTCCTCCTAGCTCGTCCTGAATGGTTTTCATTTGCTGATGCAACAAGTACTCTCGCTGTTGCTGATCCATGTCAGTTTTCACCTTAGACTGAATATCATCTTTCAGCTCTAAAATTTGAACCTCAGCAGATAAAAGCTCCAATAGTTTCATTGCTCTGTCATACAATGAACTGATATCAAGAAGACCTTGTTTCTTCTTCAATTTTATTTCCGAATTGCTCGATATAAAATTGATTAGAAAAGATGAACCTTCAATATTCTTAATCGCAAAAGTCGCCTCATTAGGAATATGAGGACTCAACTTAATCACCTTGATAGCAATATCCTTTATTGAGCCTACAAGAGCCTTGAATTCTTTATTGTCCTTTTCCGGACGTATATCCTTAAGCGTGTTTATTTTTGCAACATGAAAGGGTTCATTATGCAACATGGCTTCAAGCTCAAAACGTTTCTTCCCCTGCAAAATAACAGTGGTGGTTCCGTCGGGCATTTCTAAAATCTTAATGATTTGTGCCACGGTACCAATTTTGTGCATATCATCAACTTCAGGTTCTTCAACCTCATAGTCAATTTGTGAAACCGCCCCTAAAAGTCCTTTATTCGCATAAACTTCTCTTACCAACTTTAACGACTTCTCTCTCCCAACTGTGATTGGAATAACCACACCTGGGAAAAGCACTGTATTTCGAAGTGGTAAAATTGGCAAACTGTCAGGCACAACAAATTCATCAATGGCACTCTCATCCTCATCCGCAATAATTGGAATAAAATCAGAGTCCTCATCCATCAAATTAGTTAGGCCCATGTTTCCTATATTGATTTCTATCTTACTACTCATATCTATCTTAGTCTTATTTCTGTCATTATAATACAAGAATGCCATAACAGTCAACAGATCGTGACATATTGACGCACTCTTACTCTCTTTTCACACTACACAGTCAATAGGCAATACCTGTGCCAAGAAACAAACAATTAGAAAGATTTTCGATATTTAGCTGTCATCTCAAACACATGATCCATAATGTCTTTTTCGATTTCATCGAACTCCAGACCTCGGCGTTGCATCACCAATTGGGCCACATCGTGTGCGGCGTTTAATCTGTATTCCTGAAAACCATGATTTCCTCCCATTGAAAAAGATGGAATAAAGTTTCGGGGAAAACCCGCTCCATACACATTTGCACTAACACCGATAACAGTTCCTGTATTTAGCATGGTATTGATACCACATTTGGAATGATCACCCATTATGGTCCCACAAAACTGCAAACCTGTTTTATCAAATCGATTTGATTTATAATTCCAAAGCTTCACTTCCGAATAGTTGTTTTTCAAATTCGAATTATTGGTATCTGCACCAATATTACACCATTCACCAATAACTGCATTACCAAGAAATCCATCATGTGCTTTATTGGCATAACCCAAAAATACCACATTGCTCAACTCCCCTCCCGACTTGCAATAAGGACCTAAAGTTGTTGCACCATAGACTTTTGCTCCAAGCTTCAAAGCTGAATGTTCGCACATAGCCAAAGGACCACGAACCAATGCCCCTTCCATAATCTCGGCATCTTTGCCAATATAGATAGGACCTTCGTTTGCGTTAAGTGTCGCAAATTCCACTTTTGCACCCTCTTCCAAAAAGATATTCTCTTCACCAAGTACATTTACAGTCTTACTAATCGGTTGAGATTTTCTTCCCGCAGTTAAGAGTTCAAAATCATCGCGAAGAGCTTTATCATTCAATTGAAAAATGTCGTAAGTCTTTTCAATACGCTGCAATTCACCTTCAAAAGTAAGCTTCTCAGTAATTTTAGGTAATGAAGCATCAAAGCCCGACAAGCCCTCGGCATCTAATGCAATTGCAATTAAAATTCCATTACAAACTATTGCTTGTCCTTGAGATAATGATGAAATCGCATCAACTAACGCCTTATTGGGTAAAACACAGGCATTAATCAGAATATTTTCAGAGTCTCGCTTAGTTGGATATTTTTTCGAAAGATAATCCTGAGTCAAATAGCTGATTTCCTGATCGAGGAATTTAGTCCACTTCTCAGAGATCTTTAGAATCCCCAATCTTATTTCAGAGATCGGACGTGTAAATGTTAATGGCAGAAAGTTCTGCCAGCTTTCATTATCAAAAAGAATATAGTTCATTGTGTATTTATTTTCGTTTGGATAATCAAAAATAAAAAAAGCTCCGATAAATCGGAGCTTTTTTTATATTCTAAAAACACAATAAGATTATTTCTTAAGGTGTTTCTTGTATTTGTTCATAAACTTATCAACACGTCCTGCAGTATCGATTAGAGTCATCTTACCAGTGTAGAAAGGGTGAGAAGTGTTAGAGATCTCAAGCTTTACCAATGGGTACTCAACGTTATCAATCTCGATAGTCTCTTTAGTTCTAGCTGTTGACTTAGTGATAAAAACAGTCTCGTTTGACATGTCTTTAAAAGCTACAAGACGGTAGTTTTCCGGATGTATTCCTTGTTTCATTTTGTTCTCTTTAAAATTTCTTATAATCTTCTTCCAATGGACTGCAAAGGTATATATTGTAATTAATTTTGCAAAGAAATGGTCAAAGAATCTAACATTTATTCCACTTATTCTTCAGAAGCCTTAGTTCCTCTGTTTTCCAGAGGGATAATAGGTGTTCTTTTAAAGGGCTTATTGCGGTCGAAAAGGTAACGATAGGTGTAATGTGTTTTCATTCTAACCCCACCAACCGACTCATAAATCGAGATCATTTTAGGATTAAAGTCACCAACCCAGGACAACTCCAATTCGGTGTAATGAGGTTTCTTTTTAATCGCCTCATTCATATGAAAAAATATTGCCGACTCAATTCCGAATCGCTGATATTTTGGCACCACCCCCATAATCGTAATACGAGCACGGGTAATGGTTTTCCGCTTGAGATAATAAAAGAACTTCAACTTATTCCAAAAACCGAGTTTCCCATTCATTTTTCTCAGAATCTGATTTAAATCCGGCATGGTCACAAAAAACGCAATTGGCTTTCCTTCGTGATACGCAAACCAAATAAAATCTTCTTCAAGTATCCCCTTACCTTCTTTGGCTATTTTGCGAATGTCTTCAATATCAATAGGTGTAAAATTATCATGAAACTTCCAAGCCTCATTATAAACCTCAATAATATCGTTGATATATTTCTCCGAATTAGAAAACTTAAAGTGTTCAAATTCAAATCCGGGTTTTTTCGCAATCCATTCAGCAATTTTCAAAAAACGTTTTGACAATCCCTTCGTTCTATCCAAATGATAGCTGTATTGTTCAAAAAAGACCTTGAATCCATAAGATTCGAAAAAATTCTGATAATAGGCTTTGTGATAAGGCATACCATACCCCTGTGGTATAAAACCATCAACCAACAAGCCCCAATGGTTATCATTTTCACCAAAATTGATCGGTCCATCCATGGCTTCCATTCCTCTTTCTTTCAACCAGTTTTTTGCGGTATCAAAAAGTAAAAAAGCGGCCTCTTTATTATCTATACATTCAAAAAAACCACAACCTCCTGTAGGTTGATCGAATGTATAAGCCTTATTGGTATTAATAAAAGCTGCAATTCGTCCAATCGGCTCGCCAGACTCATTGGTTAGTATCCAACGAATAGCTTCACCATGCTTATAAAACGAATTTTCCTTAGGATTGAATATGCCATCAATTTCCCCATCCAAAGGACAAGCAAAATTAGGATCATTTTTATAAAGAATTCGAGACAGGTCTAAAAACAACTGCTTTTGACTATCATTAACAACTTCTATTATATTCATTTGCTGATATAAATATTACAACTTGGGATTACTTTATCGAGTAAATTAGTTACGACTGGAGATCTTTGAAAGTAATCTTAAAATCTCAAGATAAAGCCATATTAAAGTTAACATGATACCAAAAGCGCCATACCATTCCATATATTTTGGAGCGCCTTTCTGAGCACCTTTTTCAATAAAGTCGAAATCTAAAACCAAATTTAAAGATGCAATTGCAACCACAAAAAGACTAATGCCAATACTGACCAAGCTATTTCCAAAAGCAAACCCCATATTTACACCAAACATACTTAAAACCCACGATGCTAAATAAAACAGACAAATACCTCCTGTCGCGGCAATAACACCCGTTCTAAACTTCTTATTTACTTTTATCATTCCTGATTTATACGCAAAAAGCATCATAAATAGGATGGCAAAAGTTAAACCAACGGCCTGCATAACGATACCCGGGTATATCGCATTGAAAGAGGCTGAAAGTCCACCCAAAAGCAAACCTTCGCAAACTGCATAAACAGGAGCTGTGAACGGTGACCATACAGGTTTAAACATCGTGATTAAAGCCAATACAAAACCAGCAATACCGCCACCAATCATCCAAGGCATAATCACTGTAGATAAACCACCCGTCTGAACCGATTCAAAATACAAGCCCCAGGTATAACTCGCTGCAGAAACAACCAACAACAACATTAAGGCAATTTTGTTTACAGTGCCACTAACCGTCATGGTATCTTCATAAGTACCATAGCTTGCTTTTGCAAAAAACTTATCACTAAAAGCGGGATTTGAACTCTTTGTTAAACTCATAATCGTATTTATTAATTCTGTTAAAACTATCACAACAGATTTGTACCTGTCTGATAATGTTATATTATTTATAGAAAAACCCTTCAACACAAAAGCAGCGCAAGGATTTCCCATTATGTTTTTTTATGAAACCCAAATTTAGGTGAATTATTTCACATTTCAGTAATTAAATTCTGAGATCAGATCTCATTTTTCATCTGGAAATTCAGCCATTAGTTCTTCGTATATTTCAAGCCACTTATCATCAGAATCTTTCAGGCTTTGCGTTTGGGCAAATACCAATCCCTTCAATTCATCTGTTCTTCGCGCAATCTTTCCCAAAGCTCGTGGCAATTGTTTTATCAAATAAGTGTGTCGCGGACAGGCTGGCAGTAAACTGACAAAAGATTCAAACAATCTACTCTCTCTGGTTTTGTCAATTAAAGCCAATCGACCGACAATCATCGTTGCACAAAGGATTAACTTCTCGTCTTCAGACGTCATCCAGTTTGGCAAAAGATTCTCTAAATCTGATAGATTAACTAAAAGATTCATGCATAACTGCTCCAATATCTCGTTACTTTCAGATTCCTCAACCCATCGCTTCAACTGCAATTCACTCATTGCTTCGGGTTGCTCGAGAAGCGTCGCAACAATACGACTCTCACGAAAAGCCTTACTCCACAATTTCTGAGCCAACAAATGATTCGGCTCGTATTTTTCAGCCAATTCTTTCAAGTTGATTACTGAAGCTCCAAGAGCCTTCGAATAATTCAATCCATATTTTTTCATTTCAGAATGAACTTCCCCGTTTCTTAACTGAAGAATCTCTTTAAACAATTCCTGAAATTGTTTTTCTACCTGTTCATCGTCTATATAAAATTCCATTTTAGATCTGTTTTTTCAATAATTCTACGAATTAAAGTCTAGTTTTTCACCCTACAAAGGAAAACAAATAAATTTCTGAAAAAAAAATATATGTCTAACTCGTTGCTTTGCAACAACAATCGCTTATAGAGGAAATATTTTTGCACTTTTTTTTACATTTGTGTTTGGAAGTTAACTTTAGTTTTTCATATCTTTGCATCGCAAAAGGGAACAAATGGTGGTTGTAGCTCAGTTGGTTAGAGCGCTGGTTTGTGGTTCCAGAGGTCGTCGGTTCGAAACCGATCATCCACCCAATGCAAAACGCAGATACTTAATTAAAAGTATCTGCGTTTTTTTATGTCCAAACTTTCAGATAAATCATTCGAGCTTTTGATTACTTTTGCACACCTTAAATTTAGTTCCAAAACAATGAATCGAAAATCGTTGCTTGTGTATGGCAGTATAATTCTAGCCATGTTATTCTGGAGTTTTTCTTTTGTGTGGGTTAAAGTTGTTTATTTGGTTTACAACCCCGTCACAACTGTTTTCCTGCGCCTACTCATTTCCTCTGCGCTTATATTTGCTTTTGGGAAAGGTTTCAAAAAAATAAGTCCAATTGATAAAAGTGATAGACCGAGTCTTTTGGTGTTGGCGTTTCTCGAACCTTTTCTCTATTTCATGGGCGAAAGTTTTGGATTAAAATTTGTTTCCTCAACCGTTGGCGCTGTTGTCATCTCAACCATTCCCCTATTTGCATCCATAGCGGCTTATTATTTCCACAAGGAAAAATTAAATAACATGAATGTCATAGGCATCATAGTTTCCATATTGGGGGTTGGGATTATTATTTTCGACAAAAGTCTTTCTTTGATTGTATCTCCCATTGGTTTATTCTGCCTGTTTGTTGCTGTAGGATCTGCAGTTGCATATTCACTTGTCTTAAAAAACCTGGCTTCAAAATACAACGCAGTCACCCTAATCACCTATCAGAATACACTGGGGATCATTTATTTTCTTCCAGTCTTCTTAATATTCGACTGGCAAAATTTCATCCATGCAACACCAACTAAGGAAGTGATGATTGCATTGCTTTTACTTGCAGTATTTGCTTCAACTTTGGCATTCGTTTTCTTTACTTACGGCTTAACTCATTTGGGAATCACCAAAAGCAACATCTTCATTAATGCGATACCCGTATTTACAGCCATATTCGCTTATTTTGTATTAGGTGAGATTTTAAATTTTCAAAAAATTGCAGGTATGATGGTCGTTATAAGCGGCTTATTTTTATCGCAGCTTAAATTTAGAAGAAAAGCAGTATAAATTATGACAACATATAAAATCGATATAGAAGCTTTAAAGGAAAAAGCAAAAAATACGGAAGCTGATACAAAGACTTTTTTTGCGAAACTTAAAAAGAAAAAACCCAAACAACTCGACGATATCACACATAGCCTTCACAACGAGGTTTTCGAAGAAATTGATTGTTTGGAATGCGCCAATTGCTGTAAAAGCATCAGCCCCATTATTATCGATAAGGATATTGAAAGAATGGCAAAACATCTGAGAATGAAACCTTCGGCTTTTATTGACCAGTACTTGAATTTGGATCATGAAAATGACTATGTTTTCAAGGAGGCTCCCTGTCCTTTTCTTATGCCGGATAACTACTGCATGGTTTATGAACAGCGCCCCAGAGCCTGTCGGGAGTACCCTCACACCGACAGAAAACGTTTTTATCAGATATTAAATTTAACCCTTAAAAACACACACTACTGTCCGGCTGTATATGAAGTAGTTGATCGTTTAAAATCACAGAAAGACAAATTCTAGATCACTACTTGAAAGGATAAAATATTCAGGCTAAATGATGAATACCAACTCATCATTTAGCTAAAAAAGCCAATCCCCTTTTTTTTCTTCTCCATCTCCTTCAATTCAAGATATTTAAACTCCTTCATCAAAATATATTTGAGCAAACCCCTTATTGCAATCGTTTACAGAGAAAAACAGGGGTGCAGGGCGTCAATTTTGCCCGTAAAATCTAACCTTTTCAAGGATTTTCTTTATACTTTTGTTGACGATATCACAAAATATATCGACAACAAAACACAATGAACACAGCAAAACGAAAACTAATCATAGCCGTTGATGGTCATTCTTCATGCGGGAAGAGTACCGTGGCAAAAGATTTAGCAAAAAAAATAAATTACACTTATATTGATAGTGGTGCCATGTACCGGGTTGTTACGCTTTTTGCTATGCGTCATAATCTGATAAATGGCGACAAACTTGATGAAAACAAATTAGCTCACTTAATCAACGATATTCACATCAGTTTCAGCTATAACGATGAGTTAAAACGTCATGAAACGTTTATGAACGATGAATTGGTTGAAGATGAAATCAGAAGCCTCGAAGTTTCTAACAACGTGAGCTTAATCGCAACCATCAAATTTGTTCGCGAAAAAATGGTTGCCCTTCAGCGTAAACTAAGCGAAGCTGGTGCTGTCATTATGGATGGTCGTGATATTGGAACGGTTGTATTCCCAAATGCCGACCTAAAAATATTCATGACAGCTGATGTTGAAGTCAGAGCCATCAGAAGATATAAAGAACTGAAAGAAAAGGGAGATGATATTTCTTTAGATGCCATTCGTGAAAATGTGAAGAAACGAGATTTCATCGATGAAAACAGAGATGAAAGTCCTTTGAAAAAGGCAGACGACGCCATTGTATTAAACAACAGTCATATGACCAAAGAAGAACAGTTGGATTGGATTGTTGCCAGAATGGCAGAAGTTGAATAATTTAGGTCTATGAACTGAGATCATTGCTCGAATCTGAAACGAATCGAATGTTAATCTCAATTCTGTAATCTAATGGCGCTAAAATATGATTATTGAAATTGACCCTAATTCAGGCTTTTGTTTCGGAGTGGTTAACGCCATTGAAAAAGCAGAAGAAACGCTTGCAAAAAATGAAACACTTTTTTGCATAGGAGACATAGTGCATAACAATATTGAGGTTGATCGATTAAAAGATCAGGGCTTAAAAACAATTAACCATGAAGATTTTGAAAAACTTTCGAATGCGAAAGTTTTATTCAGAGCTCATGGCGAACCTCCGGCGAGCTATCAAAAAGCAAAGGAGAACAATATTGAGGTTATAGATGCCTCTTGTCCCGTTGTTTTAAACCTACAGAAAAGGATTAAAAAAACGTATCTGGAAACGAAAAAGACGGGAGGACAAATTCTTATTTACGGAAAAAAAGGACATGCTGAAGTCAATGGTCTAGTTGGACAAACCCAAGGCTCAGCGATAGTCATTGAACGTATTGAAGATTTAAATGGAGTGGACTGGGACAAGCCTGTGATTCTATTCTCACAGACAACCAAAACCATTTCCGGATTCAACGAAATATCTGAGGTTTTAAAAGTAAAATGTCAGAGTGAATTAAAAATAAACGATACCATTTGCCGAAAGGTATCAAACAGAATGCCCAATATTCGTGAATTTGCAAGAAAACACGATGTGGTCATTTTTGTAAGTGGAAAAAAAAGTTCAAACGGCAAACTCTTGTTCGACGTTTGTAAGCAAGAGAATTCTCAAAGTTATTTCGTCTCTCATCCCGATGAAGTTGAAATGACTTGGTTAACCAAAGCCAAATCGATTGGAATTAGCGGGGCAACCTCTACACCAAGTTGGCTAATGGAACAAATAGCACAGAACATCAAATTAGAAATTAAATAAATTATTAGCATGTCGAGAATTAAGAAAATTGGGGTGCTTACATCAGGAGGCGATGCGCCCGGAATGAATGCAGCAATTCGTGCCGTAGTCAGAACAGCCATTTATAATAATCTGGAAGTCGTTGGAGTTAAACAAGGCTACGAAGGATTAATCCATGGTGATTTCATGCCTATGCAATCATACGATGTAAGTAACATTATCCAAAAAGGAGGAACAATTTTATGTTCTGCCAGAAGCCAGGAGTTTAGATCCGTTGAAGGAAGAAAGAAAGCACACGAACAGATGCTTGCTGCTAAAATAGACGCATTAGTCGTAATTGGTGGTGATGGTACTTTTTCCGGAGCACGTATCTTTACACAGGAATATGACATTCCGGTTGTAGGTATTCCAGGAACAATTGATAACGACCTTTACGGAACAGATTACACCATTGGTTATGATACGGCTTTAAACACCGTTATCGATGCTGTTGACAAGATTCGTGACACAGCCAGTGCACACAACCGTTTATTCTTTATCGAGGTGATGGGACGTGATGCCGGATTCTTAGCCCTAAGAAGTGGTATTGCTACAGGAGCTGAAGCGATTTTGATTCCAGAGCGTCAAACACACACAAAAGATCTTGAAAAATACTTGGCTAAAGGTTATAAAGGTCATAAAAACTCAGGTATTGTGATTGTTGCCGAAGGGGATAAATCAGGTGGAGCTTATACCATTGCTAAAGAGATAGAGAAAAAGCATCCTGAATATGATATTAGAGTATCGATTCTGGGACATATGCAGCGTGGTGGTGCCCCATCAGCATTCGACCGTGTGACTGCCAGTACATTAGGTGTGGCTGCTGTAGATGCTTTACTTGATGATCAAAAAAGTATTATGGTAGGAATGGTACACGGAGAAGTCACTCACGTGCCTTTCAACAAAACCATTAAGAATAAAAAGAAGGTAAAAGAGTCATTGGTTAGTATTAATGATATTCTTTCTATCTAATTAAACATTAATTTCTGCAAAAGGCCACTGCGTTTTCACTGCATTTTTTTTAAAAGTTTTCCCCCTCAAGTCTTGAGATATTCGTCACAAGACATAACTTTGAGAAAAATGTCAGAATTATGAACGCAGGCTCCCTTTTTGCAGATCTTATACTTCCACTTCCCCTAGCTGGCCTATTTACTTATTCGATTCCCTGGGAATTACAGAATGAAGTAGCTGTTGGCAAAAGGGTTGTTGTTTCTTTCGGAAGCAAAAAAATCTATTCAGGCATTGTCAGAAACATCCATTCAAATCCTCCGGAAGGATATGAAGTGAAAGATATTGTTGCCTGTCTCGACGAATCCCCCCTGATCAACAATCTGCAATTCTCATTTTGGGATTGGATATCGGATTATTACCAATGTAATTTAGGAGAAGTCTATAAAGCTGCCATTCCTGCAGGTTTAAAATTAGAGAGTCAAACCAAAATATCATATCGAAAAGATTTTACGGCAGACAAGCAACTCTCAAAAACCGAAGAGTTGATTTTGGGCATCCTTAAAAACTCGAAGGATGTTAATATTCAAACTCTAAACCAGGCAAGTGGGTTGAAAAATGCACTTCCTCAATTAAAAAAACTACTCGAAAAAGGCGCTATTGAAGTTGAAGAACGTGTTTTAAGTTCCTATAAGGAGAAGCAAATTAAATACGTTAAGCTATTTCGGGATTTCTCTGAAAATGAACTGGGAGAAGTCTTAAATGGGCTCAGTCGAGCTAAAAAGCAACAGGAGATCCTATTTGCCTATCTTAACCTGTCAAAACATAGTATCGCTGAAAAACCTGAAAAGGTAACAGCTGCAGAACTTTTACTTTCAAGTCAATCAAGCTCATCGATTTTGAAAGCACTTGTTGATAAAAAAATTCTGGAAATCTATTTCGAGAGTACTGATCGACTGGATTTTTCTGACTCAGAAACTACCCCGCTAAAGGAACTTAACGCCTATCAATCAAAAGCCATATCCGAAATTCGGGATAACTTCAAGTCTAAAAATACGACTCTATTACACGGCGTTACGTCCAGTGGTAAAACTGAGATTTACATTCATCTGATTCAGGAACAAATAAACTTGGGCAAACAGGTCTTATATCTGCTTCCCGAAATTGCTTTGACCACCCAAATCATCAGCCGACTGAAGCGTGTTTTTGGTAACCGGGTTGGCGTATATCACTCAAAATTTAACGATGCCGAACGGGTTGAAGTGTATAATAATATTCAACAGAATAATCCTGAAAAATCCTATCAGGTCATTTTGGGCGTGCGCTCATCTATCTTTCTGCCCTTTCATAACTTAGGTCTGATTATTATCGATGAAGAACACGAAAACACCTACAAACAATTCGATCCTGCACCTCGCTATCATGCTCGGGATGCAGCCTTGTTTTTAGCACATCTGCATCAGGCAAAAACGCTTTTAGGCACAGCCACACCAGCTATAGAAACCTATGCCAACTGCAAACAAGGCAAGTATGCTTTGGTCGAATTAATGCACCGTTTCCAAGATATTAAAATGCCCGAAATACAATTGGCTGATTTAAAAGAAGCCAAGCGTAAAAAACGAATGAAATCCATCTTCACACCTGAGCTCTATGAGGGAATTACACTCGCCCTTGATAATAAAGAGCAGGTGATTCTTTTTCAAAATCGACGAGGTTATGCCCCATTTCTGGAATGTAAGTCGTGTGGTTGGGTCCCCCATTGCGAAAACTGTTCGGTAAGTTTAACCTATCACCAGTACAACAATCAACTGGTCTGCCATTATTGTGGACATAGCACACAACCGCCCAATAGCTGCAAACAATGCGAATCGACTGATATGGTTGACAAGGGCTTTGGCACTGAAAAAATTGAAGATGAATTGCGTGGATTTTTCCCTCAAGCTCGAATTGCACGAATGGATTTAGACACCACCCGTAGTAAATCAGCCTACGAAAAACTTATTTATAAATTCGAAAATCAGGAACTGGATATTCTGGTAGGAACACAAATGGTTTCAAAAGGTCTGGATTTTGACCATGTTTCATTGGTGGGTATTTTAAATGCCGACACCATGCTCAATTTTCCTGATTTTAGAGCCCATGAACGTAGCTATCAAATGATGGCCCAAGTTTCAGGACGAGCGGGGCGAAAAAACAAACAGGGAAAAGTAATCATACAAACACACGACCCCAAACATCCTATTGTTCAGTCTGTCATTAGGAATGATTATTTGAGCATGTATCAAACTCAAATGTCAGAGCGAGAAGAATTTATTTATCCTCCTTTTTATCGATTAATAAATATCACCCTCAAACACAAAAACAATGGAATTTTAACACAGGCTGCCAACGTGCTCGCCAATTCGTTACGAAAAATATTTGGCATTCGCATTTTTGGTCCTCAAGCACCTTTAATCAGTCGTATTCAGAACTATTACATCGTTAATATTCTTTTGAAAATCGAGAAAAAAAGTTCACCTGCAAAAGCAAAATGGATTCTTAATAGAGAGGCTAATAACTTAAAAGCCATCGAACGATTCAAAACGGTAATGATTCAATTTGATGTCGATCCTATGTAAAAAGAGCCACACATCTACGATGTGTGGCTCCCTATATTTTATCTAAATTTCACCTATAAACTTGATGTTTGCAAGTGCTTTTTAAAATCTTCAAGCTCCTCTTCAAAACTAAGTTCAGGACTGGTGTACAAAGCCATTAAGGCATCGTCAGCCTTTGAAATATGGTTGGGTAATTCTAGATGATTGTTCGTGAAAACCATTTCCATATCCGGATTCAATTCTTTCAATGCGTCAATCAAATCTAAAACTGATTTCTGATCATCAACCAAATTGTAGGTTCCTCCTGCCAACTCATGATCAAGTAAATTAGCCAAAATCTCAACCGTTTTATTTAAAGAAATATAGGATTGCTTCTGATTTCCATTTCCTTGAATAGAAATACGACCAACAAAATGAGAATCGAACATATAGCTATTCAAAAGCCCGTCCATATTCAAACTTGCTCCGTAACCATAAACCTCACCCAAGCGAAGGATATGTGTTTTTATCTTAGCCCCTATACGTTCAATATGCTGTTCACCTCTCCTCTTGGAACTTCCCAAAGACGTATTGGGCTCGAAGATTGATTGCGTCGTAAACTCCTGATCAGAATCACCATAGACAGCAATCGAACTTAAATAGATCACTTGCTTCACATGACTTTCCTCAATAGCATAAGTCAGTTCGGCAGTTCCCCAGTTATTCACCTGCTCATGCAAATGATGCAATTTCTCATCATCCTTATTTACAGCAGCTAAATGATAAACCACATCAACATCTTTGACCACCTTATCAAGGCTTCGGGAATCAAGTAATTCCGCTTTTACAAACTTTAGCTTACCTGGCTTTATCTGCGAATGCAAAAACAAATTATAATTGCCTCTGCTAAGATTATCCAGAACAATAATCTCTTTAACTCTAGGATTTTTATCTAACTTGATACAAAGTTCTGTACCAATATATCCTGCACCTCCTGTAATTAATACTTTCATATGCTTATAATATCTAGGGTTTTCAGAATGTTAATCTATTTTTTTTTGACAACCAAATCGGTATTCAAACCACATTCAGTTTTTTTCATACCAAACCAGCGGCTACCTCTGTCATCACCTATCATCATTTTTCTCGTACAAGGTTCACAACCTATACTGTCGTATCCCTGCGCCTCCAACGGATGACGTGGCAAATCCCATTCTTTAAGATATTGGTAAATATCTTTTTTACTCCAATCGAGCATCGGATGAAAACGAATCACATCATGAGGGGCTTCCTGTTCAACTTCCATAGCCTTTCGAACAGCTGACTGATCAGCTCTCACTCCATTAATCCAAACATCATTGTCAGCTAAAACACCGTCAAGAGGCTGAACTTTGTTGATATGACAGCAATGATCGGGATCGGAAGTAAACAAAAAATTACCCTTTGCATCTTTCTGCAAAGATTTCGGTACATCTGATTTGGTATCTATAATATTCAAACCAAATTCTTTTGCTAATTGATCCTTATAAGCGATCGTTTCCGGAAATAAGAAACCCGTATTTATAAAATAAATGGGTATTTCTTTATCGATACGACTTATAATATGAAGCAAAACAATACTATGTGTTTGAAATGAAGAACTTGCAAACATACGTTTGCCTTCACTTTTATATTGTTCAAGTTTTTTCTTAATATTTTCAAAATCCATTCTCTGTATCTTTCT
This sequence comes from Ancylomarina subtilis, assembly GCF_004217115.1. NCBI lineage: Bacteria > Pseudomonadati > Bacteroidota > Bacteroidia > Marinilabiliales > Marinifilaceae > Ancylomarina > Ancylomarina subtilis. The sequence continues at coordinate 2,130,544 of NZ_SHKN01000001.1, forward strand.
TTTCTTAAAGGATAAAGGTACTACAAATTAGTTTAATTTGATGGCTAAAGAGCCTATAACAAACAAGAACCATTCTCATCGATCAAAATGTAAATTTATCATTTATATTACATTAAGTAATCCTAATCAGACTATTTAACAACCCCATTTTTCATTAATCGTGTTCGTTTTTTACTTCTGCGTCTGAATTGAAGTAAACCAAGAATAACAACTAAAAGCAAAGGGAATAAGAAATTGAAATATTTTATAAATAATACTTTTGAATCGGTTAATTCTTTCAAGGGACGAGATTGAACGCCTTTAGTTCTCAAACTCATCAAGCCAGAATCATCACTCAGCCAATCTATCGCATTAGCAACAAAATTAATATTATCTGCCTGAATGGTAATCTTCTGTTCACCCACTCCATTTACAATAAAATTTCCATCTCCAATGACACAAAGCCGGGCTTCCTGCTCACTAACGATGGGGCCATGAAGTGCTGCAGCAACCGTCTGTCTTGGATATAAGAAGTCACTTGGACCCCAAATCTGACCAATATTGAAACTCACTGGCGCTTTCAATTTTCCGGACATATCCGATGTCCAGGCCAACTCATGATAAACCAAACTAGAATCGCCCACATATTTCAGCGGACTGGCAAATTGTAAAATCATAGCTTCAATACCATCGGTAATACTATGGTCAGAGAATTCTGTAATTAAAGGCAAATAAGGAAAATTATATTGCTGAGGGTAAGAGAAATAACTCTTCTCCTGAACCGTCACCGTACTGCATTTTTTATCTACAATAAAAGCATCTTCAACCAAAATTCCTTTCTCTTCCAGCCAGGTTTCAAGATTCGTATTCACTCCTACGCCAATCCCATGATTTAAGATGCCATTCACTCTATCGATGCCCACAAAAATACCACCTCCGGTTGCCAGATAATTATCTAAACGCCTAAATTCTCTCGGCTTTATTTCTTCGAAAGGGGATAATATCATGATAGCCTTGTATTCACTCAAATCCATACGTGTATTCAAATCTATCGTTTTAAGATCGTATAAAACTGAAAGTTCCTTGGTCATCTGATCCAGTGTTGCAAGAACAGGTTCTCCATGACCAATCACATAACCAACCTTTGGTTTATCCTGAATGGTTAATCGCTTAATAAGAGTAGACAGATTGTATTCCATGGCAATACCAGGTTGAATCAAAGGAATTGTTTCAGATTTCTCCCCAACCTGAATAACCAAACCTAAAAAAACCTTCTGAACTTTCACCTGATCTTTTTCTCTCACCTCTAATGGTACCGGATGAATCCCAACTTCAATAGCTTTCATCTCAAGTTCTTCATTCGAATTGGGGTTGACTTCTTCAATCTCAATGCGTTTCTTACTGTGAGCATTGTATTCAGTAAGCAGATGCTTAAAATCGCGAATGGTTCTACTGATATCCGGAGGTAAGTCTTCAGACACATACATCGTAATAATGATAGGATCCTTAACCTCACGAAGAATTCGCTTTGTTACTTTGTCAAGTGTATAACGCTTGTCAGCTGTAAAGTCAACACGAAAAAAAACGTAGGATGATAGAATGTTTAAAATGATTAAACATGACAGAACAAAAATTAAACGGGCAACAACGTTATCTTTAAATCTCATCTATAAATTCAATTAAGCTTTCAAATTACGAGACACCAAAACTTCCTTAGAAGCATACAAACCAAAAATGATTATCGAAAAGAAATAAATGAAATCCTGAAGATCAAAAATTCCTCTTGATATAGACTCAAAGTGTGTGAACATGCTCAGAGAGCTAAAAATGCTTCCTGCCAGTCCTAAACTTGAACTGGCTACTGTTTCAAAAATTTGGTGAAAGAAAATACCTATAAACAATGTGCTCAATAGCGCAATAACAGGACTTTCAGTTATACTCGAACAAAAAATTCCCAAAGCGATATAACTCATGCTCATCATCAACAAACCAATATAACCTAATATTACAGCCGGATGATCAACAGAACCAATAGACCACAAACTCAGGTAATAGATGATACTGGGAGTCAAAGCCATGAATATAAGCACAAAAGTCGATGTAAATTTACCAAGAATCAGTTGCCAGTAACTAATTGGCTTAGTCAATAATAATTCAAGCGTTCCCCCCTTCAGTTCACCTGTCAGGGATCTCATCGTAAGCGACGGAATAAAAAAGAAAAGGGACCAATAAGCAACCTTAAAAAAGATGCTTAAGTTTGCTTCACCTATGAAAAAAATATCATCCCCATAGAGCCATGTGAAGAATCCACTAAATCCCAAAAACATGATGATTAAAACATAGCCCATTAACGAGTCAAAAAAACCGATCAACTCACGCTTAGCTATTTGAATTATTTGATTCATATTAAAGGTTTAATTTAGATTTTAAAATTAAAAGACTAGTGGGTAGTTAGTTTTCTGAAAATATCCTCGAGCTTTGTCTCTATTGGCGTTAGCTCAGTAATGTAATAATTATTTGCGACACAGGTGTCAAAAATGGCTTTCACCGATGATGTATTGGGATAAGACTGAACTTCCAGAAGTTGACTTTCAAAATCAATAAAATCAACTGTTTCTACACTCTCAATATCCATGATTTTATCAAAAATATCGTTGATATCTCCACCCGAAATGCCAACTTTTAAAATCTCATTCCCTTGTGCCTGTTTTCTCATCTCTATAGCTGTCCCATCAACAACAACCCGTCCGTTATTAATAATCAAAATCCGATCACAAGTTGCTTCCACCTCAGCTAAAATATGGGAACTCAGAATAACAGTTTTTTCCTTACCAATTCTCTTTATAAGCTCTCGTATTTCAACGATCTGATTGGGATCTAAACCAGTTGTAGGCTCGTCAAGGATTAAAATATCGGGATCGTGAATTAAGGCCTGTGCCAAACCAACTCGCTGTTGATACCCCTTTGACAATTCCCTAATCAACTTGTGTTTTTCCCCTTCCAATCCACAAACTTTAACCATATCAAGCAAGCGCTCTTGAATGAGATGCTTCGGAATTTCATGAATTTTAGCAATAAACTCAAGAAATTCGATAATATTCATATCCTGATACAGGGGGTTATTCTCGGGTAAGTAGCCAATATGTTTCTTGATTTTTTCGGGATGCTCGTGGATAGAATAACCTCCAATTTTCACATCACCTTCCTCAGGGGAAAGAAAACAAGAGAGAATTTTCATTGTAGTTGTTTTCCCAGCACCATTGGGACCTAAAAACCCCAGCACTTCTCCAGCTTTCACTCTAAAAGATATGTTATCAACCGCTTTTTGCGGGCCATAACGTTTGGTTAGATGTTCAACTACAATATCCATAATAAAGTATAAATGATTTTAACAAAAATAAAAAATTACCCTCCGCGTCAACATTGAAACACCTTGTTTTAACATAGATTAACGGTGAAATTTTTCTTTTGTTCTTTGATAAAGCAAAATATGCTCGAAAAGTATGCAAGATAAGCAATTCATAAAAACATCAGCTCTTGTCCAAAAATTTAGTGCTATTTTTGCACACAATTAAATCAACACAAAACAGAATGATTAAGGCTGTAATTTTCGATATGGATGGGTTATTGATTGACTCAGAACCCTTTTGGCGCATGAGTCAAAAGAATTTATTCTCTAAACGAGGTATAAACCTGAATGAAGATGATTTTGAAAGCTTCATGGGTAAACGAATCGACGAAGTTGTAGCTATAATATTTTCAAGATTTCCAAATCAGGATAAAACACAAGAAGAAACCGCCGAAGAAATTGTGAATGGTGTTATTGAACTCGTACAAGAAAAGGGCGTTGCCTTATCCGGGGTAAAAAAGACCCTGGAAGACTTGAAAAAACAGAATTATAAAATTGGATTGGCTTCTTCTTCCAACCTAAAAATAATTAAGGCCGTTTTAAAGAAACTTGATATTGAATCCTATTTTGAAGTTGTACACTCGGCTCAATTTGAAGAATATGGCAAACCTCATCCACAAATTTTTATCTCTACAGCTAAAATGTTGGGCGTTCCTCCATCGGAATGTTTGGTATTGGAAGATTCTTTTCATGGTGTGATTGCAGCCCTTGCTGCGAATATGAAATGTATTGCTATACCTGATACAAAAGCCAATAATTTAGCCCGATTTGTTGTAGCCGACCAGGTTTTAAAAAGTATGACCGATTTTAATATCTCAAGTTTGAATCATCAAGCGTAATCAACTCAAAACAAAAAGAGCACTCGATTTCTCAAGTGCTCTTTTCTGTGATTGTGATTCAGTTAAAAAACCTTTTTATTAAAGCTGCTTTAATAAATTAGCCATTTCAATTGCAGATACAGCCGCTTCGAAACCTTTGTTTCCAGCCTTTGTTCCTGCACGCTCTATTGCTTGTTCAATACTATCAGTTGTTAACACGCCAAAAATGACAGGTACTTCCTGATCTAGTGAAACACTAGCAACACCTTTAGTCACCTCACCTGAAACATATTCGAAATGAGGTGTCGAACCTTTGATTACCGCTCCTAAACAAATTACGGCATCATACTTTCCAGACTTCGCCATACGTTTAGCAACCAATGGAATCTCGAATGCTCCTGGCACCCAAGCCAAATCAACATCAGCTTCAGAAGCACCATGACGCTTAATCGCATCGATAGCACCTTCAAGAAGTTTTCCTCCAATAAATTCGTTGAAACGTCCAGCAACAATACCAAACTTTAAACCTTCTGCAATTAAATTCCCTTCAATTGTATTCATTTTCTTAAGATTTGAAATATGTGTCTACTTATTTTTATTTATTTACTTGATTCCATTTTACATCCTGATGCAAGATGTGTCCCATCTTTTCCATCTTGGTATGCATGTAAAATTCATTCTTTTCGTGGCAAGTCATTTCAATTTCTTCACGACCCACAACTTCAAGATTATAACCTTTCAGACCAGCAATCTTTAACGGATTGTTAGTCATCAATCTTAACTTTTTAATTCCTAAATCAGATAGAATAGCTGCTCCAATGCCATAATCACGCAAGTCAGCTTTGAAACCTAAAGCTAAATTCGCTTCAACTGTATCCAAGCCTTCATCCTGCAATTGATAAGCTTTTAGCTTATTTATCAAACCGATTCCACGACCTTCCTGACGCATGTACAACAAAACACCTTGACCTTCTTCTTCGATACGACGTAAGGCTTCCTGTAACTGATCCCCACAATCGCAACGCATCGAGCCGAAAGCATCACCCGTTAAACATTCTGAGTGCACACGTACCAATACTTCATCATCAACATTCACATCACCTTTAACAAGTGCAACATGATGCTCACCCGTAATTTTATTCACATAGCCATGAGCTCTAAACTCACCATGCTTGGTCGGCATTGCTGTTTCTGTAATTTTCTCAATCATCGATTCGGTTTGACGACGATATTCAATTAAATCAGCAATGGTAATCATCTTCAGATTATGCTTCTTGATATATTCTCGCAACTGAGGCACACGAGCCATAGTCCCGTCATCATTCATGATTTCACAAATAACACCAGCAGGATACAAACCAGCCATTCGAGCTAAGTCAACAGCCGCTTCGGTATGACCGGCACGAACCAAGACTCCATTTTTACGAGCTACTAAAGGAAAGATATGACCTGGACGTGTGAAATCGTCAGCCTTAGCTTTAGGATCAACAACCAACTGAATGGTATGTGCTCTTTCATGAGCAGAAATACCTGTTGTACAATCAGCAGCATCGATACTCACGGTAAAAGCTGTTTGCTTGGCGTCAGTATTCTTCTGAACCATCATATCAATATTCAGCTCATCCAAACGCTCCTGAATAATTGGCATACAAATTAAACCTCCAGCTTGACGAGCCATAAAGTTAATTGCCTCCGGCGTTACCATTTCGGCAGCCATCAACAAATCACCTTCATTTTCACGATCCTCATCATCAACCACTACAATCATTTTCCCAGCCTTGATATCTTCAATCGCTTCTTCAATTGTATTAAATTTCATCTCTGTATAGTGTTATTTCTGTATTGTTATTTGATTATATTTCTGGATAGTCATCGAATGACTATTTAATATTATTTTGGCTATAGAAATCCATTTTCCTTTAGAAAATCCATACTAACCTTACTTTCGCGCTTCGGCTCATCCTTATGAAACATGAATTTCTCAATGTATTTTGCTGTCATATCGCATTCCAGATTAACCAGGCTTCCAATTTTCTTTGAAACCAAGGTCGTATCATCCTGCGTCAACGGAATAATTGAAACTTTAAATTGCTTCTCATCAACATAAGCAACCGTGAGGCTAATTCCATCTATAGCTATTGAACCTTTCTCAATCACATATTTCAGAATATTTTTTGGTGCTGAAATACTCACCCAAATAGCATTATCATCTTTTTGTTGAGAAATAATCTCGCCTACACCATCAATATGACCGCTCACCATATGACCGCCCATTCTATCACCAACCCGAAGCGCTCTTTCCAGATTCACACGGCTCCCCGTTTTTTGCATATGAAAATTAGAACGATTCATTGTTTCAGGCATCACATCTGCAGAAAAACCATTGGCATCAAAATCAACGACCGTTAAACAAATGCCATTGGTTGCAATACTGTCTCCTAATTTCACATCATCCATGATTATATTTGCAGCAACTGTCAAACGAATTGAGTTGCTACCTTTCTTCATGGCCTTTATATGCCCTATTTCCTCTATCAGTCCTGTAAACATTCTCTCTTGTATTTACCTTTATACCTTAATAGACAACTTCTCCAACCACTAAAATGTCATTGGCTATATTTTCAAAACGAATATTCTGCAAATTCACCGCATCATTCATCAATTCAATTCCTTCACCACCAACTGGTGTCTTTGCACTTTGCCCGCCAATTATCTTAGGCGCAATATAGGCGTGTACTTCATCCACAATTTGGGCATCGAGCGCTGCATAATTAAGCGTAGCTCCACCTTCCAAAAGAATTCCGTCAATTCCTCTCTCACCTAATTTTAACATGAGATCGTTTAAATCAACTCGTCCATTTTTTTCATCAACGAATAGGACTTCATTCCCTTTTGCCTCTATCCGAGATAGCTTTTCTGTATTTGCTTTTGAACTTACAGCAACAATGGTTTTTGCCTCAGCTGGCGTATTTAATAATTTTGATTCCAAAGGAATTCTAGCTTGACTATCCACTACAATTCGAATTGGATTTCTTCCTTTTTTATTACCAACCAGACGAGTCGTTAAAATTGGATCGTCAGCAATAACTGTATCGACACCAACCATAATCGCCATCAATTCATTTCTCAACTCATGCACTTTGGCTCTCGATTGCTCATTAGATACCCAACGTGAATCACCTGTACGACTGGCAATTTTCCCATCAAGAGTCATTGCTGTTTTCATAATCACGTAAGGCAACTTAGTTTGAATATACTTTAGAAAAACACGATTCATCTGACTCAATTCAGCACTTAAAAAGTCAGATTCAACTTCGATTCCCGCATCCTGCATCAACTTTACGCCTCTTCCTGAAACCAATGGATTTGGATCCAACATCCCAATGACCACACGCGCAATTTTATTGTCAACAATGGCTTGAGCACATGGCGGCGTTTTCCCGTAATGAGAACAGGGTTCCAAAGTCACATACATGCTTGCTCCTTCAACTGATTCTTTAGCAGAACGAAAAGCATTCACTTCGGCATGGGGCCCACCAAAAATTTCGTGGTAACCTTCTCCGATGATTTTATTATCTTTCACTATAACAGCACCAACCAAAGGATTTGGGTTTACGCCACCACATCCTTTTTTAGCCAGATTATAGGCCAGTTGCATGTATTTATAATCCTGATCTGTTCTCAAAATAAAATCTGCTTTAAGCAAAAAACAACAAAAGCCCCGAATAGTCATTACTATTCAGGGCTTAATAATATTATCAACCAATGAGATTTCTCCCAATGGAAACATCAATCGAATTAATGTATGTTTTCTTCTCCCATCCAGACTCTACTGTCGGTACTGGAATCACACCAGTTCAATCTTTCGATTCGCGGACTATCACCGCCGGTCGGGAATTTCACCCTGCCCTGAAGAAACAATAAATATGTTGAAGCGGTTTATAACGATTGCTTCGATGCAAATATATATCTAATTGATTAAATTTCACAATAGAATAATAAATTTGATTTTAATCTTTACAACATCTGTCCAGATATCCGAACAAATCCTTTTTTATCTTTTTAACAGGAGCATAGGAGGGCAAATCAAACAGATGTACTATATTCGTGTTCGAAATCAAAATTAACTCTAAATTCTCACTCAGTGACTGATTGCATAGTTATAATTCCAACCTACAACGAAAAAGAAAATATTGAAGCCATTATTAGAAAGGTTTTCTCACTGGACATTGACTTTGACATCCTAATTGTAGAAGATAATTCACCTGACGGAACCGCTGCAATTGTTAAGAATTTACAAAAGGAATTTGATCAGCTACATATTCTTGAACGTAAAGGGAAACTCGGATTGGGGACTGCCTATATCGATGGTTTTAAATGGTGTCTGGAACGCCACTACAACTATGTTTTTGAAATGGATGCCGATTTTTCACACAACCCTGAAGATCTGATTCGTTTGCATGATGCCTGCGCCAATAAAGGAGGCGATTTAGCTATTGGGTCGCGCTACGTTTCGGGAGTTAATGTGGTGAATTGGCCTATGGGACGAGTTTTGATGTCTTATTTCGCTTCAAAGTATGTGAGATTTGTTACGGGGATGAAAGTACATGATGCTACGGCTGGATTTATTTGCTACACCCGAAAAGTATTGGAAACCATCGAACTCAATAAAATTCGCTTCATCGGTTACGCATTCCAAATTGAGATGAAATTTACAACTTGGAAATACGGTTTTAACATTATCGAGGTGCCTATTATTTTTACAGACCGAACTGAAGGGACTTCAAAAATGAGTGGTGGCATCTTTAATGAAGCCGTTTGGGGAGTTGTCAAAATGAAACTTCGTAGCTATTTCAGAAAATACAAACGAGCCTAAAACCTTACGCAATCATTTTTATATAAAATATACAGACTCCTTATAAAGGCTTATTTCTTTTAAGGAGTTTTTCATGCACACGCAATTTTAAACTTAAGCAGCATTCTAAAAATAATTTTAATGGTGATTAAAAGCTTGAAATTCCTTAATTTGCATATTATTAAATCTACACTATAAACAACCAAAATGATAAGTCAACTCATTAAAAATGCCCTAATCGTAAATGAGGGCCAAAAATTCATTGGTAGTGTTCTGATTAAAGATGGATTAATTCATGAAATCTTTACAGGATGCCCTGAGAATATAGAATCCGACTGGCAGGTGATTGATGCCACAGGCAAACTCTTAATTCCTGGTGTCATCGACGATCAGGTTCATTTCCGTGATCCGGGCATGCCACAAAAAGGCGATCTGTTTACAGAATCAAGAGCTGCTGTTGCAGGAGGAACCACCTCGTTTATGGATATGCCTAACGTTAAACCACAAACGTTGAGTCAGGAACTACTTGAAGAGCGCTATAAGTTAGGTGCAGAAAAATCGCTTGCAAACTATTCGTTTTACATGGGAGCTTCTAATACCAATTTGGAGGAAGTGATTAAAACCAACCCAAAGAATGTTTGTGGAATCAAAATTTTTATGGGTTCTTCAACGGGAAATATGCTGGTTGACGATATTGATACCCTATCGCAAATCTTCGAAAAAGCACCTTTGCTTATCGCAACCCATTGTGAGGATAGTCCAACTATTGATGCAAATCTTGAAGCGTACCGTGAAAAGTATGGCGATGATATTCCTATGGATTATCATGGTGAAATTCGCTCAGCTGAGGCCTGTTACAAATCTTCATCAAAAGCCATAGAGTTGGCTAAAAAATATAATACCCGACTTCATATTCTTCACCTATCAAGTGGAATGGAGATGGAATTGTTCGACAATAAAGTTCCTGCAAAGGATAAACGAATTACCTCGGAAGTTTGTGTGCATCACCTAAGATTCAACGATTCGGATTATGCCCAAAGAAAGGCCAGAATTCGTTGGAATCCGGCAATTAAAACAGAAGCTGATCAAAATAAACTTTGGGAAGCCTTACTTGACGATCGTCTGGATGTTATAGCTACAGATCATGCACCACACACCGTTGAAGAAAAAGACGGTAATTATATGCAAGCCGCTGGTGGTGGTCCTTTGGTTCAACACTCATTGGTTGCCATGTTGGAATTTGCCCACAAAGGAAAGATTAGCCTTGAAAAAGTGATTGAGAAGATGTGTCATGCACCTGCCGATGTTTTCCAGGTTGAAAAAAGAGGTTATATCCGTAAAGGTTACTTTGCTGATTTAGTCCTGCTTTCAGAAGAAGAGTGGACAGTTAACAAAGAAAACATCCTTTATAAATGTGCCTGGTCACCTTTCGAGGGCGATCGTTTCCATTACAAAGTCGATCAAACCTTTGTGAATGGTCAGCTTGTTTATAATCAAGGACAAATTAACGAAGAAATTCGAGGCAAACGATTAACTTTTAATCGATAGTATCGACTCTAAATTATTGGCGACAACCATTCATTCTGATTATTGTCGCCAATGTTTTCTTTATCGCATTGCAATAAAACCAAAATCTATCAACATGAAAAAAGCAAACCTATCATTTCTTATGGCACTGTTTGCTTCACTCGTTTTATCATCTTGTGAGTCATCTGGTACCCAAAGCATAAAGAGCCCAACAACAATTCAAGGCCAAACTATTGCAAAACCGATCACTTACGAAGTTCTCGTCAAGAATCCGGATAGCAATGATGAATGGCAAACTGAATGTCTGGAGAATACCGATATAAAACAAATGTCGGGAGATATTATTCATGCTGTATTGACTGGAAAGTTGAAAGCCTACGATTATTTCGACAACCACCTTCTCACCAAGTCTGAAATAAAAGCCATTTTAAAGAAAAATGGCAATCAAAACAATATTGGTAATATTCAGTTTCAAGAAGAATGGTATTGGGATAAAGAAAACGCTCAACTTCAGAAAAAAGTGAAATCACTCATGTTTGGCTACGAAATTTGTGGCGAAAACAATAAAGTTAGAGGATATAGAGCTAGTTTTGTGGTGAATTTGGGTAGAGATTAAGTTGATCAGATGATGCGTTGATTTGTTAATTCAACAACTTCAAGTTGCAGGCATGTTTCTGTATGCAGCAACACCTGTACACATCAGACAGAGAGAACTGATAACAAACAAAATTTCTATATCCCACAAGCTTATTATAACATACAATTGCACACTTAAATGACAAAAAAAGTCCTATTTATAGATTCCACACACCCACGATTACTTGAAATGCTGGAAGAAGCAGGTTTCGACTGCCAATACACACCCGAATTAAGTAAAGACGAAATGTTAGCAATTTTCGATCAATTCGATGGGTTTATCATTCGGAGTAAATTCAAATTAACCAAAGCGGAGCTTGATAAAGCCACACGTCTAAAATTTATCGGTCGTGTGGGAGCTGGTCTCGAGAATATTGATGTGCCTTATGCCGAGAGCAAAGGCATAACCTGCTTTAATGCCCCTGAAGGAAATCGTGATGCAGTGGGCGAACACGCACTTGGCATGCTGCTTTGCCTATTCAACAACCTTTGCAGATGTAATACGGAAGTGGGCATGGGCTTGTGGCGAAGAGAAGAAAATCGTGGCCTTGAGATTAAAGGAAAAACCGTTGGAATCATTGGTTATGGCAATATGGGAGGTGCTTTTGCACAACGCTTGAAAGGCTTTGGCTGTAAAGTGATTGCCTACGACAAATACAAGTTCGATTATTCCGATGAGTTTTGCGAAGAAAAACAATTGCAGGATCTTTTCGACACCTGTGATATTTTAAGTCTGCATATCCCTCAAACCGAAGAAACAATGTTTATGGTGAATGATGAATTCTTAGGCAAGTTCAAAAAACCCTTCTTCCTAATTAACACGGCCCGAGGTAAGATTGTGAAGATATCCGACTTGGTAAAGCATCTTAAAACAGGTCAGGTTCGTGGAGCTTGTCTTGATGTGTTGGAATACGAAAAAACCTCGTTTGAAGATCTGCATGCCAACGAACTGCCTGATGATTTTAAATATCTGATTGATGCCGATAATGTACTTCTCAGCCCCCATGTTGGTGGTTGGACACATGAATCAAACATCAAACTGTCCGAAGTCACGGCTCAAAAGATTATCAATCAGTTTGCCTAAATATTGAATCATAAAAAAGCACCCTCAAACAAAGGGTGCTTTTATGTACAACTACGTACTTAATATTAATTCCAAATCAAACTTCTTCAGGCACAACAACCTGATTTAATTTTTCTTTAATATTATCTCCTTTGTTCGTATTCTCAGTATTGGGTTTACGAACTTGTTTTATAATGTTGCAAAATTTATAAGCATCACATTTTTGTTGATCGGCCTTCATCAACAGCCTTCCAGTTTCTGAAAGATCTTTTAAAAAGCACCACAAAAGCGTATACTCTGTCAGATTATCAGCAACCCGTTGTTTTTTCTCCCTTATCTTTTCTTCCTGAATCAAATTAAGCTTGTAGGCTTTCTGAGTCATTTCAACAAGCTCGGCTCCCAACTTTTCAGTATATCCGCGTTCTTTAAGTGCATTTAGATTATTGGCAATATTTTGCTCAACAACTTTCACCTTCGTACAAACGCCTTCAATATTCCTTTTTCGGATTTCTTTTTTCGCTTGCGTTATGCCAAAATCTGAAGCCTTTATGTTTAGAGAAGCCCCTGCACGCTTTGCATAGGCAGCAATCAAATCTAAAATGGGAATAATCGCATCAACGCAATTGTATAAATCAGCAGTCTTTTTCTTAATCTCAGCCCTTAATGTCGCAGCCTGAGTCAACCCCAAAACCTTCTGAATTTGAGTCTCAACGATCGTTAAGAACTCCCCCTTATACTCCGGAGAAAATTTTTCAAAAGAACTTCGGTCACGCACAAACATCTGCAAGAGTAACGCCCCTACGACAGGCAATTCCTCTTGTCTAAATTTATAAAACGACACCCCCATTTATAATATCTATTTTTTATTATTCTGCATTAAATAAAATCAATAACAACTGACTGTCAACAGCATTCATTAATCATCCTATTTCAGCACGTTAATATACGCCTTAAAAACGAACTCAACGACCACTTTTAGGGCGAAACATAAATCCGACCATTCATTAATTTAGTCCGACTTTTAATTTAAATTCTCCGACAAAGGATTTACATTCTCTGAATTAAATTTTAACTAATACGACAATGAATAAAATAGGTTCTGATATTGATAAAATAATTGCAATGATGTTTCAATAAGTTCCGACCTTAAGTTTCAAACCTCCTCTATTGCTGTTTCGTTCTCATTTTTTGCCTTGTACTTTTGACATTGAGCAAAAAAGCAATTTTTCATGCTTTGTCATTTTGATATTGTGCAAAATATCATTTTTTTAAACTTTGTCCTTTTGACATTAAGCAAAAAATTCATTTTTCAGACTTCGTTATTTTAATATTGAGTAAAAAAGCAATTTTTCAGGTTTTACCTAAATGAGTATGGATAAAAAAACATTTTGTCAAAATTCATCCGTATTAACACGGAGAACAAACCGCAGTTTGACAGCACAGTGCTTGCCAGCCATTTTTTGTGATTTCCACGACAAAAGAACAAGTAATAAATGGCTAAAAAAAACGGGAGTTCTATTTCAACGATTGAAATAGAACTCCCGGGTGAATCTTCAATATAACTTGATTTTAAAAAATGGCTTTGGCGATATCTCTCACACAATTACTAGCCATAAACGAATAAAAATGTAAGGAAGGCACAGCATGTTTTACAAGTTCCTTACTCTGATGAATCGCCCACTCGGTACCCAGAGCCTGAACCTGCTCATTGGTTTTGCATTTCCGAACCTCAGCGGCTAAAGCTTCGGGTATATCAACCTTAAAAACCTGAGGAAGTAAATTGAGTTGACTCAAAGCCGAAATGGGTTTTATGCCCGGAATCAGAGGCACCGTAATACCCGCAGCTCGAATCTTTTTCTCAAATTCGAAAAATTTCTGATTATCGAAAAACATTTGTGTGACAATATATTCAGCGCCAGCATCAACTTTCTTCTTCAAATAATAAATATCAGAATCAAGATTGGGCGCTTCCTCATGCTTCTCGGGATAACCGGCAACACCGTATGAAAAAGGTGTTTCGAATGCTTCGGTATGTGTTCCGTCAAGATATTCCCCTCTGTTCACCTGGTTCACTTGTTCGATAAGATCTATGGCATAATTGTGCCCCGATTCACGAGTCGAAAATTCATGACGTCTGGATGAGTCTCCTCTCAAGAGCAGGAGATCCTGTATATCAAGAAAATTTAAATCAATCAAAGCATTCTCGGTCTCCTCGGGTGTAAAGCCCTGACAGATAACATGCGGAACAACAGTAACTTTATACTTATTTTTAATGGCAGCAGCTACAGCAACTGTTCCCGGACGTTTATTTATCAACAACTTCTGAAAAGTTCCATTCGCCGCCTCAGCAAAAATAACCTCATCGCAATGCGAGGTGATATTGATATATTTTGGATCGAACTCCCTGAGCTTATCAATAGTATTAAATACCTTATAAATGCTATTCCCCTTTCGAGGAGGAAGAAGCTCAAAAGAAAAATGTGTGGTTTTATTTTCGATAGCTTGATTAATGTGATCAATTACTTTCATGTCTAATTTCAAAATATCAGGATGCTTGTATGATTAATGGTTCAAGCATCCTGATGGGTTAATAGTTAAATCAGGATATCACTTTTATTATAACGAATGCAAATATTGCTGAGCTTGTTCTTCTGGCATATTTCGTCGTCGCGCGTAATCTTTAATCTGATCGTCTTGAATTTTACCGATATTAAAATACAGAGCATCAGGATGAGCCAAATAAAGACCACTAACCGTAGCCGTTGGATACATTGCAAAATTTTCGGTGAGCTTTGCTCCAATATTTTCCTCAACCTTTAAGAAATCCCAAAGCACCTGTTTTTCGGAATGTTCGGGTAATGATGGGTAACCAAAAGCGGGACGTATCCCCTGATACTTCTCACGAAGCATCTCTTCAATGGTCAGATCCTCATCAGGCGCATAGCCCCAATCCTGTTTTCGAACTCTATCGTGAAGCAATTCAGTATAAGCCTCGGCCAATCTGTCGGCAAGTATTTTAAGCATGATACTCTTATAATCATCCAGGTCCTCAGCATACTTTGCTAAACTCTCTTCTATCCCCAAACCTGCAGTGGCAACAAATGCACCCACATAATCGATTCGACCCGACTCCAAAGGCGCAATAAAATCGGATAAACACAGGTTACTCAAACCTTTCGGAAATTTTTCCTGCTGTCGCAGATTCGTGAAACGAGTCAACTCGGCACTTCGTTTCTCATCGGCATAAATAACAATATCGTCGCCACATGAATTGGCTGGAAACAAGCCATAAACTGCAGCCGCTTCTATCAAGTTTTTTTCTTCAATCTCATCCAACATCAAATTGGCATCATCGAAAAGCTTTTTAGCTTCATCTTTAAAGTGTACATCTTCCATAATTTCAGGATACATACACTTCAGCTCCCAGGCCACAAAAAAGAAGGTCCAATCGATATACTTACGAATTTCACTCACCGGAAAATGATGCTCGACCTGCAAACCCGTTTTTTTAGCCTTATATATTGGTGCTGTCGACCAATCGATTTGCTCTTTATTAGCCCGCGCTTGTTCTATCGTATAGTATTCCGTTGACTTTTCTTTAGCATAAGCTTCACGTATCAAGTCGTAACGTTTATGAACCTCTTGCAAATAAGCTTCCCGCTTATCTTTATCACACAAGTTCTTAAATACACCGACTGATTTTGAAGCATCACTCACATAGACAACTCCACCTGAATAGTTGGGTTCAATTTTCACAGCGGTATGCAATTCAGAGGTAGTTGCACCACCCACAACCAAAGGAATATTCAAGGATAAGCGTTCCATCTCGCTGGCTACAAAAGCCATTTCTTCCAATGAAGGTGTAATCAATCCACTCAAGCCCATGGCATCAACTTTCTCGTCAATGGCTACTTCCAATATACGAGAACAAGGTACCATAACCCCAAGATCGATGACCTCAAAATTGTTACAACCCAATACTACACTAACAATATTTTTACCGATATCGTGAACATCCCCCTTAACGGTTACCATCAGTATTTTACCTGCATGATTAGCTCCCAGATTCTTTTTCTCTTCTTCGATAAACGGTTGAAGATAAGCCACAGCCTTTTTCATTACCCGGGCCGACTTCACCACCTGAGGCAAAAACATTTTTCCTTCGCCAAACAGATTCCCGACGATATTCATCCCATCCATCAAAGGTCCTTCAATCACCTCAAGCGCTTTGGGATAATTCTGACGAGCTTCCTCAGCATCCACTTCGATATAATCGGTAAGGCCTTTTACCAATGAGTAGGATAATCGCTCCTGACAAGACTTCTCACGCCACACATCTTTCTTAATCTGAGATTTCCCCTCAGATTTCACATTTTCGGCAAATTCAATCAGCTGCTCAGTCGCATCGGGATGACGATTGAGCACAACATCTTCAACTTTTTTCAGAAGTTCAGGTTCAATCTCATCATAAATCTGCAACATCCCTGGGTTAACAATCCCCATATCGAGACCTTCCTTTATCGCATAATAAAGAAAAACAGAATGCATAGCTTCGCGCACCATATTGTTTCCACGGAACGAGAACGACAGATTGCTGATACCACCACTTACTTTCGCGTAAGGTAAATTGGCCTTTATCCATTTAACGGTTTCAATAAAATCGACAGCATAATTGTTATGTTCTTCAATTCCTGTAGCAATTGCCAATACATTCGGGTCGAAAATAATATCCTCAGGAGGGAAATTGACAACTTCGGTTAACAGCTTATAGGCTCTGCTACAAATCTCAATACGCCTCTCGTAAGTATCAGCCTGACCTTTTTCGTCAAATGCCATAATAACTGCAGCCGCACCATAGCGTTTTATCTTTTGTGCATATTTTATAAATTCCTCCTCACCCTCTTTCATTGAGATAGAATTCACCACACATTTACCCTGTACACATTTCAATCCAGCCTCCAACACCGACCATTTTGAAGAGTCGATCATGATGGGCACACGTGAAATTTCAGGTTCAGACACTAACAGATTAAGAAAGGTGACCATTTCGGCTTCAGCATCCAACATGGCATCATCCATATTGACATCAATAATTTGAGCCCCATTTTCAACCTGACTGCGCGCAATAGATAAGGCTTCGTCATATTTCTTCTCGCCAATTAAACGAGCAAACTTTTTAGAGCCAGCCACATTGGTTCGCTCCCCAATATTCACAAAATTCGATAGGGAATTGATTCGTAAAAGTTCCAGCCCACTTAAACGTGTTTCGGGTTCAATCACTGGCAACAGCCTAGGTTTCTCCCCTTTCACCGCTTTTGCCAAGGCTTGAATATGCTCAGGTCTTGTTCCACAACAACCGCCTACAATATTAATCTTCTCTCCTTTCAAAAGAGTCTCAAGATCAGAAGTCATGGTTTCTGCCGTTTCATCATATTCGCCCAATTCATTGGGCAATCCCGCATTGGGATACACACTCACATAAACCGGAATCAATTGATCTAGTTGCTCGATATAAGGTACCAAATCTTTCGCACCAAAAGCACAATTCAAACCCAAACTTAAAAGACGATCAGTTTTCATCGACGTTACAAAAGCCTCAAGGGTTTGCCCTGAAAGTGTTCGACCACTATTATCAGTAATGGTACCGGAAAGCATTATAGGTATATCAAGACCTCGTTCGGTCAGAATTTCATCAGCAGCAAAAACAGCCGCTTTCGCATTCAGCGTATCGAAAATGGTCTCGATCAATAAAAGATCAACCCCACCATCAATCAAACCTCGAATCTGCTCGGTATAAATTTCAACCAAATCATCAAAATTCACATCGCGATACCCCGGATCTTCTACCTTAGGCGACATGGATGCTGTTTTATTTGTAGGACCAATGGCACCAGCAATCCAACGAGGTGTTGAAGCATCTTCTTGCAAAATTTCATTGATGACTTCTCTCGCATTCTTTGCCGCTTCAAAGTTCAATTCGTAAGCCAATTCCTCCAATCCATAATCAATCAGAGATATGGCATTTGAATTAAATGTATTGGTTTCAATAATATGAGCACCCGCTTTTAAGAAATCTCTGTGAATCGATTTTATGATGTTCGGTTTGGTTAGGGTCAACAAATCATTATGTCCTTTTTGGTCAAAAGTTGAATCTGCAAATCGCTCACCCCGGAAATCAGATTCCGATAATTTAAAAGACTGGATCATGGTTCCCATGGCTCCATCCAAAACCAAAATCTGTTCCTTTAATATGTCCTTTATTGCTGTCATCTTATTGTTTTTTTTCTTGTAAACAACAGCAGTCCACCTCTGGAATAGTCTGACTGCCCTGGCTTAAAAATATTGCGGTATTCTTATTTTTTTGCTCAATCAGAATTTGATGTTTTTCTGTAATCTCTGTAATTGTAGCCGGCGTATAATGCCGAACAGTTATCAATTCCAATCCATCGGCACGATGCACTTCATACTTCTCTTTCAAATCTTTAATCAAGTCATTGATAAAACGATTGGTATGATTCACGCAAAACACAAAACTGACAGCCGTATTCTGCGTAAAATTCAATTTAATCCCATATTTATTTATCAGAGAAAATACGAAGAATAAATCATTCTCTCCAATAAAAGAAAAATTATGCGGCTCTATCGTAATCAAAATTTGCTTCTTCTTTACTATAAAGTTAGGCAATAATGGTTGAGGATAATCGCCTTTTGTGATCAAAGTTCCTTTTTGTTCCGGACTAATAAAAGATTTTACTCTCAAAGGAATCGCCTTAGCCTGAAGGGGCTTTATTGTTTTAGGATGAATAACACTTGCGCCATAATATGATAATTCAATCGCTTCCTGATAAGGTATCAGATCCAGTTTCACGGTATCGCTAAAATAATCGGGATCCGCATTCAAGACACCCAAAACATCTTTCCAAATAATCATTTCATTGGCATTCAACAAATAAGCTAAAATGGCAGCGGTATAATCAGACCCTTCACGTCCAAGCGTACAAGTATGTCCCTTAAAATCAGAAGCGATAAACCCCTGCGTGAGGTATAAATTAGTGTCCTCAGCTCTAAATTGAGATTTTACCTTCTTTTCAGAACTCTCCCAGGAAATATTGGCATCGCGGTATTTATCATCGGCATCCAAACAGCTTCTGATATCAATCCACTGGTTCTTTTGTCCAACCGAATTCAAGTAAGCAGACACAATTCGTGTTGATAACAGCTCACCATAGGCAATCAATTGATCGTATTCAAAATTGAAAGGCTGTGTAAAAGGCTGTGAGATTCTGGCTTCCATTTCTGAAAAAAGAGTCTGTATTTCAGCCAACAATTTCTTTGGAAAGTCATCGAACAAATCAAGAATCAAGGTCAGATGATTTTGTTTTAATTCCTCCAATAAATCCTTTGCATTTGCTTTCTCTGCGTAATGAGCATCAATGATCTCTTCCAGCAAGTTGGTCGTTTGTCCAATTGCCGAAACAACAACGGTTAAAGATCCTTCCGCCTCTCCTATTATCTTTCTGACATTTTTTATGGCAGATGCATCTTTTACAGATACGCCCCCAAACTTATATATGATCATGCTGTTTGTTAATTTTTGATTTTGTGAATAGGAGAATAAGTCAATGAATCACAAAGGAAAAAGCATCCTGTTTATGCGTTCCTTCTCTCTTTTTAATTTGATTTTCCTCCTGATCTCATATATTCGAATTGACTACTCATCACCCAAATAAGCAAGAAACAGATCCTTATCAACCAATTGATCTTTAATTTTAATCAGATTTAAAAGATTGATATGACCTATAACATAGTTGAAATCTTTACCTGTTAACGACTCTGAAATATCAGTGAATTCGAATAAATCGAGATCTTCTTTTTTCGTGTATCTCAAATAAATCTGAACTGGCATATCATTGGTATATTCCAAACCACCATAATACTTCAGCTTTTTGTATTCGTATTTGTAGTTATACGCAAGAGCCGTCACATCAGAAAGCACTGCCGATCCTGTTGGATGTGATCCGGCACCTTTCCCATACATAAACTGATTGTCGTAGAAATTCCCTTGAATCAACACGCCATTATAATGATCTTCAACTGTGTAAGCATGCTCAGCAGGTTTCACAAACTTGGGGGCAATCAATAGATTCACATGCTTCCCATTCACTTTTGTGACCTTACCCAGCAAACGAATTTTATACCCCTTTTGAGAAGCTAACTGAATATCCTGGGCTGATAATCGGGATATCCCAATATTAAAAACCTGATCGGGATGAACAAACAAACCAAAACCATGAACAGTTAGAATAATCAACTTATAGAGCGTATCGAAACCTTCCACATCCGAAGTTGGATCGCTTTCGGCAAAACCCAACTCCTGAGCTTGCTTTAAGGCAACACCATAATCCAGATTTTCATTGAAAATCTTACTTAGAATATAATTCGACGAACCATTCAAAATACCACTAACCGATTGCAACAAATCGTTATCGTAGTACTCTTCCAGATTACGAATAATTGGAATACTGCCACAAGCCGATGCCTCATAAAGAAAAGAAACCTTATGCTCCCACTGTAACTGAATCAACTCTTCGATATGATGAGCCAACATTTTTTTATTTGCAGAAACCACATGTTTGCCATTTTTTAAAGCCGTTTTCACAATACGATAGGCATCATCTGCATCATCTATCAATTCTGCAACAACATTAATTTCAGGATCGTTCAGAATATCATCCGGATTCAAAGTCACAAATTCGGGTGGCAAATCACGTTCCTTAGTCGGATCCTTCACACAAACTTTTACAATTGAGGCATCTAGCCCCTTGGAATTTTTTAAAACATGAGCCAAGCCAGACCCCACAACGCCATAACCAAACACGCCAATTTTTAATTTTTTACTCATTACACTGTTTATTTATAAAATGATTGAATAACTCTTGTTAATTGTTTTTGCTCCAGTAAAAACCCATCGTGTCCATAAAGCGAACCAATCTCAGCATACTGCGCTCTTGGCATATTTTGAGCAATAAATTTTTGTTCTGCTACAGGAAATAAGAGATCTGATTCAACACCAATAACCAGAGTCTTGACCTGAATCTGACTTAAAGCTTTTTCCGGAGAGATTCTTCCCCGACCAATATTATGCCCATCCATAATTTTGGACAGTCCCCAATACGAATAGGCATTAAAACGATTCGCCAATTTCAATCCCTGATAATTTTGATAAGAGCTGGCCTTAAAATCATCCTGTTTATCAGGATCCGTTTCACTTTGCGTATCCTGATAGGTTTGATAATTTCGGTAACTCAACAAAGCGATAGAACGAGCTGTTTTCATACCTTCCAAACCTGCCTCGTCAGTTGAATCCTTCCATGTTGGATCAACAGCAATTGCCATTCGTTGTGATTCATTAAAAGCAATTCCCCATGGCGAATGCCAGGCATTACTGGCAAGAAAAATCAAATGATCGAGATTGCTATTCAGATTATATGCCCATTCCAAAGCCTGCATCCCACCTAAAGAACTTCCAATTAAAGTGTTAATTCGTTCAATTCCCAACTCCAATCTTAATACCTCATGAGCGGCAACTAAATCACGAACGGTCAAATTTGGGAACTCATGATAATACGGTTTCCCCGTCTTCTCATATACACTTAATGGCCCTGTACTACCATAACATGAACCCAAAATATTAGCACAAACTATAAAGTGCTCTTTGGGATTGAAATAATCATCCTCCCCAAATAAACCCGACCACCAATCGAAAACATCTGAATTAGCCGTGAGCGCATGGCACACCCACACAACGTTATTCTTTTGTGGATCGAACTCACCATAAGTGTGATAAGCAATGGTCAAATCATGGAGTAGTTGTCCGGACTCCAGAATTAAACCTTCTTTATGTTTGTAATATTTTGGATTCACGATATTCTATTTTTGTGTTGTTGTCTTATATTTCACGATTACTTCTGTCTTGCCTTTATATAAGCTTGCTCCAAATCCGATTTGATATCTTCGATATGTTCAATTCCCACCGAAATTCTCAACAAACCCGGTTCCACTCCCGACTCTTTTTGTTCTTCCAAACTCAGCTGTTCATGTGTCGTTGAACTTGGATGAATAATCAAACTTTTAGCATCTCCCAAATTGGCAACATGCGAAAGCAACTCAACTCCATCAACCACTTTATCAGCAATCGCTTTGCCCCCCTTGACTTTAAAAGTCAAAACAGAACCCGCTCCTTTTTTAAAATATTTCTTCGCTTTTTCGTAGTAAGGACTCGATGGCAAGCCTGGATAATTCACATTTTCTACCCAATCCTGTTCTTCCAACCATTTAGCTAAGGCTACAGTATTTTCCACATGTCGATCCAAACGTAAGGATAAAGTCTCCAGACCCTGAAGCAGTAAAAATGAATTGAAAGGGCTCTGACTGCAACCGTAATCTCTTAAGCCCTCAACACGTGCACGAATTGCGAAAGCAATATTTCCCAAAGGACCGTCCGAGCCGAAAACATCCCAAAAAACAAGCCCATGATACCCTTCAGATGGCTCACTAAATTGAGGGAATTTCCCATTACCCCAATTGTAATTGCCACCGTCAACAATAACGCCTCCCACTGCAGTTCCATGTCCGCAAATCCACTTGGTAGCAGACTGGACAACCACATTCGCACCATGCTCAATTGGTCGGAATAAGTAACCTCCTGCACCAAGCGTATTATCCACAATCAGTGGTAAATCATATTTTTTTGCAATTGCTGAAACCTGCTCAAAATCCGGGATTGAAAATTTTGGATTAGGTAAAGCTTCAACATAAATGGCTTTCGTTTTCTCATCGATTAAAGGCACAATTGTTTCAGGCTGATCGATATCAACGAAACGACATTCAATACCAAGACGTTTAAACTGGACTTTGAATTGATTATAGGTTCCACCATAAATTTGAGCAGCACTCACAAAATTGTCTCCTGCTTCCAAAATATTGGTTAAAGCCAAAAACTGAGCCGCTTGCCCTGAGCCGGTTGCAACAGCTGCAACACCCCCTTCCAGGACAGCAATTCGCTTCTCAAAAACATCGTTGGTTGGGTTCTGCAAACGGGTGTAAATATTCCCGAATTCTTTCAATCCAAACAGATTGGCAGCATGCTCAGAATTATTAAACGTATAAGCTGTGGTTTGATACAATGGAACCGCTCTCGAGTTTGTTACGGCATCAACTTCCTGACCTGCGTGTACTTGTAATGTTTCGTATCTTAAATTTTTAGACATAGCTATCTTGTTTTTAGGACAGTATATTCCCGTTAAGAAATATCACTTTCCAATTATTTTTTATGAAATAAAAATGAATAGGTGAGTTCTTGAATTCGAACTCATATTGTCACAAACACATTAAAAGTCTGATGTACAAAGAACACAGGATGATTTAATCCTTTGGTAATGGCTTGTACAATTTCCCGTGCTCTGATCAAAAAATCAGACACAATGAAATATTAAAAAAAACAAATAATGAATTTGAGTTCCCTTATCGGAGTTATTTTATACGCACCGGCATCTAAAAAAGGGGAAATTTTATAGACAGAATGCGTTACAGCATACGCATCATCATTTGCATACGCATCATTTGAGTCGATGCACTAAAGATTTGCAAATGTAAGTTTAGCTCATGTTGAGCTACCTGATTGATGTTTTGATTTTCTGTCTTCATAGTTCCTAATTTATATTCACCAATTACTTGGTCAGGATTTGACACCTTTCGGTTTTGGAGCCGCGGTTGTCAGAAGGTCTCAGAGCCTGTTCTCTCACTTCTTCTGTATAAATTATCACCTCAAAAAAAGAGGTTTCTTTGCTTATAACTGTTGGCAAATGTAAAGATGTTTTTTTATTTTCCAAATCCACACCCCACTTTTTCCATCTAAATAACAAATCAAAAGATTACACAACCCCCTTATTTTAAAGGCTCTCAGGAAATAAATTATTTTTAAAACATTTTTCAAGTCTTTGATTTAGACCTTTTGGAAATCACACACAGTTATACAACTGTATCATCAATTCATCATTCTTGAATCAAAATATCACATTATCACCAACAATCTACATAACAATATTTTTAAAATTATATTTAGTTTCAAACAGCTCCATTCAAGAGTACGAAATCGTACACTCTTTGTTCGTCTGCGAACAAATAAAACAAAAGAACAAAACACCTACACACTGATTTTATGCCATATAAGAATTCCGGCATGATATATGATAAGAAACGTGATGTGCATTTTATCTCAGATAAGATAAACGCTTTTGACTCTATTACTAAATTAACAAACTGAGACATGATAAAAAAGCTATTCTTCATTACAACTTTCTTAGTTGCTTTAGCCAAAAGTCTTTTGGGGGCAGAAACGCCAACCTGGCTTCGCTATCCTGCAATTTCACCTGATGGAACAACACTAGTGTTTCAATATAAGGGAGATATCTTCAAAGTCGATGCAAATGGTGGGATGGCTACAGCCTTAACATCTAACTCAGCATATGATACTCAGCCCGTTTGGTCTCCTGATGGTAAGACGATTGCATTTGCATCAGACCGCTTTGGAAACTTTGATATTTTCACGATTCCTACTAAAGGTGGAAGTCCGAAACGAATCACTTTCCATTCGGGTAATGAAAAACCAAGTAGCTTTACACCAGATGGCAAATTCATCTTATTCTCCGGATTGATTAGTGATACGCCTGAAAATGCGATGTTTCCTTCAGGAGGTGTTCCTGAACTATACAGCATTTCAGTAAACGGTGGTCGTGAAAATCAAATTCTAACTTCTCCTGCTTTATTTGCAAACTACAATTCAGATCAAAGCTTACTTGTCTATCAAGATCAAAAAGGCTATGAAAACCAATGGAGAAAACATCACACATCTGCCGTAACACGCGACATTTGGATTTACGATGTGACAAACAAAAAACACACGAAATTCTCCTCATTCAAAGGTGAAGACTTGAACCCAATATTCAGCCCGGACAATAAGTCTATCTATTATCTTTCTGAAAAAAGTGGTAGCATGAACATTTGGAAAGCACCTGTAGATAAAGCAAGCAATTTAACACAGATTACTCAGTTTGAAAAACATCCCGTTCGTTTTATTAGTATCTCAAAAAATAACACACTTGCCTACTCCTACAACGGTGATATTTACACTCAAATAGACGGAGAAAAAGCACAAAAGGTTAATATTACAATTAATACCGACATCAAGGAAAATCCAATCAGTTTCAAACGCATGAGAAGCGGTGCTGAAGAGATGACAGTTTCTCCTGATGGAAAAGAAGTCGCTTTTATTATTCGCGGTGAGGTTTTTGTGACTTCGGTTGAATATGGCACGACCAAAAGAATCACCAATACGCCTGAGCAAGAGCGTGGTGTTAGCTTCAGCCCTGATGGTAAAGCTTTATTGTATGCATCAGAAAGAAATGGAAGCTGGAACCTATACCAAACCAAAGTAGTTCGTGATGTAGAAACCAACTTTGCAAACTCAACACTATTGAAAGAAGAGGTGATTCTTGAGTCAACACCTGAAACTTTCCAAGCCAAATTTTCTCCAGATGGAAAAGAAGTGGCTTTTCTTGAGGAGCGTGTTACCCTAAGAGTCATCAATCTTAAGAGTAAAAAAATCCGCACCATCCTCGATGGCAAATGGAACTATTCATACAGCGATGGCGATCAGCACTACGACTGGTCTCCTGACGGAAAATGGTTTTTAGTTAATTTCTACCCACATACCCTATTCATGTCGGATGTAGCTCTGGTAGATGCCCAAGGGAATGGAACCATCAAAAACCTGACTGAAAGTGGTTATTCTGACAACTCAGCCAGATGGTCGCTTAAAGGTAAAGCTATGATTTGGTTCACTGATAAACGTGGTTACAGAAGTCACGGTAGTTGGGGATCACAGAATGATGTGTATGCACAATTCTTTACACAAGAAGCATTCGATGACTTCAAACTTTCAAAAGAAGAACGTCAGATAAAAGAAGAAGTTGAGAAAGAAGCGAAAAAGAAAAAAGAAGAAGCTGAAAATAAGGACGCAGATAAAAAGAAAGATAAAAAAGACAAGAAGAAAAAATCAGACAAAAAAGATGAAAAGAAGAAAGAAGACCTAAAAATCGAATTTTCAGGCCTCGAAGATCGTCAGGTTTGTTTGACTATAAATCCTTCGAAACTTTCAGATGCCATTCTAACCCCTGATGGTAAAAAACTATTCTACCTAAGCAAGTTCGAAGGCGGATACGACCTTTGGGTAAATGACTTAGTAGAACATGAAACAAAAAAAGTACTGTCCCTAAATGGTGGTGGCGGTGCAATGCAATTTGACAAGGAAGCGAAAAATCTCTTCTTAATGTCAGGACGTAGTATTATTAAGGTTGATGTTGCAAGCAATAAGCGTAAAGATATCAGTTATAATGCAGAAATGTATTTGGATAAAGCTGCTGAGCGTGACTATATGTTTGAGCATGTGTGGCGTCAAATGAAAAAGAAATTCTACGACCCTCAATTACACCATGTGGATTGGGATTTTTACAAATCAGAATACAAGCGTTTTCTTCCCCACATCAACAACAATTACGATTATGCGGAAATGCTAAGCGAATTGCTAGGTGAACTAAATGCCTCTCATACCGGATCAGGCTACCGCCCTAGTTCTAAAAATGGAGACAAGACAGCAAACCTGGGAGCTTTCTTTGACTGGGACTACAAAGGCGATGGTTTAAGAGTTGCCGAAGTATTGGAAAAAGGACCTTTGGATAAAGCAGATTCTAAAATTAAACCAGGTGTCATCATCGAAAAAATTGACGGCGTTAGTTTGAATAAAAACACAAGTTATTACCCTCTACTAAACCACAAAGCGGGTAAGCATGTTCTATTAAGTCTTTATAATCCTACAAATAAAAAACGCTGGGACGAGACGGTTAAGCCTGTTTCAAGAATTGGTGACCTGTTATACGAACGTTGGGTTAAAGAGAACCAAAAGAAGTGCGATAAGCTTTCAAATGGTAAAATTGGCTACGTTCATGTACAAGGAATGAACTCGGCAAGTTTCCGTAAAGTTTATTCTGAAATGTTAGGTAAATATGGAACTCGTGATGCCATTATCGTTGACACACGTTTCAACGGTGGCGGTTGGTTACACGATGATCTGATTACCTTATTAAGCGGTAAGGAATATGCAAAATTCAGTCCTCGTGATCAAATATTCGGTTCAGACCCAATGTCGAAATGGAAAAAACCATCTGCAGTACTTATCAACGAAGGAAACTACTCTGATGCCTGCGCTTTCCCATTTGCTTACCAATACCTTAAAATAGGGAAACTAATCGGAATGCCGGTTCCAGGTACGATGACGGCAGTTTGGTGGGAAACTCTTCAGGATGAGAGTCTTTATTTCGGAATGCCACAAGTTGGTATTAAAGATATGAAAGGCGACTATATTGAGAATCACCAAATAGAACCAGATATTAAGGTTAAGAACGATTTCGAAATGGTAACTCAAGGTAAAGATCAACAACTTGAAGCAGCGGTTAAACACCTTCTTGAAAATTTATAAGATAGTTTGTTATAAACCTCATCTCTCTTTTCAGGAAGATGAGGTCCTTTAAAATGAGAACGGTTAATAAAAAAGAATGGCTAGTCAATACGACTAGCCATTTTGATATAATTGAATTTCATTTTTTATCTAAACAATTGTTTCAAATCTTCCAGATTTAAACCATCGACATTAACACTTAAGTGTGCCTGCTGATAAAAAGGTAACCTCTCTTCAAGATGGTTCGCAATATAGTCTTCCAGCTCATTTTCAGGAATAGTTTGCACAATAGGGCGTACACTACTCGATTTTAAAATATTCTGCTTTAGAACTGCGGGCGATGCCATTAAAAACAAAGTTTCCCCCATAGCATTCATACGATCCATATTATTCTGGAAACAAGGGGTTCCCCCTCCTGTTGAAATTACGGCTGGCATCTTCAAAGCTGACAAAGACTCCAGAGCCAATCGCTCTCGTTCACGAAAAGTTGTTTCTCCCGATTGTTCAAATATCTCGGGAATACTTAGTCCTTCTCTCTTCTCAATAAGCTCATCTAAATCGATAAAATCATAAGCTAGAGAATCTGCTATTGCTTTACCCCAGAATGACTTTCCGCAGCCCATATAACCAATTAGAAAAATATGCTTACTTACCATAGCTTTAATCTTCAACAACTAAATCTACTTCGGCCTTTACAGTCTCTTCATCTACTATGTCATCAGTATCAGCAACATCTTCGCGAATTAATGGCTCAACTTCCTTAATCTTAGCAACCTCATAAGTGGTTAAACGCTTACCTCTTGCCTTGTACGATTTTACTGCAATAAAATCTTCTGCATCAACTCTTTCTACGGGTCTGTCAATCTGAGCTCCTCCAAATTTAATTTCAAATTGAGGGTATGTTTCATCGGAAAGACAAATGAGTTTACTCGCTTTATTATCGCCAATAAAACTTTGAATCTTAGCACTACCATCCATGGTAAAACGCTTCAGATAGTAATAACCCTGATCAGCATCAAAGAAAACAGCTGTCCATACCTTATTTGAATCAAATTTCTCAATAATACTAATCTGATCAGAATAATGATTACTTAAGTCGAAACTACTCAGATAAAAAGTGTTATCCCGAAGCACAACCAATATTTGATCTTCGCCAATAAACTCGCCAATATAATCTCCTCGTTTTTCGGTATTCAGACGCAACACATCTGGATCAAACCAAATTTTACGTCCTCCTAAGGTAGATATCCCTTCTTGTTTCAAACTGATTTTTTGGATAGGTGTACGACTTAAAATATTCCCCATTGAAGCACGCCCTTTAATCAAAAGATCAGCAAAGTTATATTCAAAATTCAGCTTCTTAATACGACCTTGAGGTTTTAGAAGAACACGAATAATTTCAGCTTCGCCATTCGGGTTAGCACTAAAATAAGTAATTCTTGATCCTGGCGTTTCTTTAGTCAAATTATATTCTTTGTCACGAGTTAAGCCCGTCACATTAAAACGTTTTGCATATGAAACTCCAGCCTTTCCATCACGGTAGACTACATTATAGATGGTTCGTTTATCATTTTTACGGAAAACCGCTATATGTATTATGTTTTGTCCAATAAACAATTTCTCCGCCACCTTGGTTATGAAGTAAGTTCCATCCTTACGGAAGATAATCACATCATCGATGTCAGAACAATCGCATACATATTCATCTTTTTTAAGACCAGTTCCCAAAAAGCCTTCAGCGTAATTCACGTATAATTTTTCGTTAGCAACCACAACCTTACTGGCTACAATACTATCGAAGTTTCTGATCTCTGTCTTTCGCTCTTTCCCTTTTCCGTACTTCTTCTTAATCGATTGGAAGTATCGAATAGTGAAAGGTATAATATTGGCAATATGAACTTTAATCTCCTCAATCTCGTCTTCAATCGACTTGATAAAGTCAGTTGCCTTATTGATATCGTATTTTGAAATACGCTTGATTTTAATTTCAGTTAATCGAACAATATCCTCCTGAGTCACCTCACGCATCAAATGTTTAGTGTGCGGTTTTAAACCGACATCAATCGTTTCAACAACCGATTCCCAGGTTTCACATTCTTCAATATCTCTATAGATACGATTCTCTATAAAAATTCTCTCTAAAGATGCATAATGCCAGGCCTCTTCAAGTTCTGCCTTTCGGATCTCAAGTTCCAGTTTTAACAGCTCAACTGTTTTATCAGCAGAACGCTTCAGAATTTCCTGAACGCCAATAAACTTAGGAACATCGTCCTCAACTATACAAGCATTAGGCGAAATTGAATATTCACAATCGGTAAATGCGTAAAGCGCATCGATGGTTTTATCAGAGGAAATACCATTGGCTAGATGAATTAAAATTTCGACATCAGCCGCCGTATTATCGTCAATTTTCTTAATCTTAATTTTCCCCTTTTCATTCGCTTTAATAATCGAATCAATCAGGGTAGAGGTTGTTTTCCCAAATGGGATTTCAACAATCTTGAGCGTTTTATTATCAACTTTCTCTATGCGTGCTCTAACCTTAACTGCTCCACCACGCAAACCATCATTGTATCGACTAACGTCAACCATTCCGGCTGTTGGGAAATCCGGATATAATTCAAATTCTTCTCCCTTAAGATAGGCAATACATGCAGCTAAAAGTTCATGGAAATTATGGGGTAAAATTTTTGATGCCAAACCAACGGCAATCCCCTCTACTCCTTGAGCCAAAAGCAACGGGAATTTTACGGGTAAAGTAATTGGCTCCTTATTCCGACCATCGTAAGATTGTTTCCAATTAGTCGTTTTAGGATTAAAAAGCACCTCCAAAGCAAACTTTGACAATCGAGCCTCAATATAACGGGGAGCGGCAGCAGAGTCGCCCGTAAGAATATTTCCCCAGTTTCCCTGCATATCAATTAGCAAGTCTTTCTGCCCCAACTGTACCAAAGCATCACCAATTGAAGCATCACCATGAGGGTGATACTGCATGGTGTGACCGATGATATTAGCAACCTTATTGTATCTGCCATCATCCAGCTTTTTCATCGCGTGTAGAATCCTACGCTGAACAGGTTTTAAACCATCATTCACATATGGAACCGCACGTTCAAGAATCACATATGATGCATAATCTAAAAACCAATTCTGATACATCCCCGATAAATAATTCACATTTCGCAATGCTTCGGAGCTTTGCTCTTCAATTTGCTCGTCTCTTTCTTCGGGGGTTTCCAATCCTTCAGTCTCTTCGATACTCATGTTCTGCAGGCTTATATTATTTTGAACCGTATAATTAGTTCCTTATTCTTAATTCTTTATCAATAACTCAATTACAATTCGTCTCTTTCCACATGAAGATTCTCGATAATAAATTCTTGTCTATCCTGTGTATTCTTACCCATATAAAAAGAAAGCATCTCTGAAACAGATTCCTCTTTCTTCATTAAAACAGGCTCTAAACGAATATCCTTGCCAATAAAATATTTAAACTCGTCAGGAGAAATTTCACCCAAACCCTTAAATCGTGTAATCTCCGGATTAACACCCAGGAGTTTTATGGCTCTATTCTTCTCCTCCTCAGAATAACAATATTTTGTTGTTTTCTTATTTCGAACTCGAAACAGTGGCGTTTGTAAAATATACAGGTGACCACTTCTCACCACATCGGGGAAAAACTGAAGAAAGAAAGTGATCAGCAACAAACGAATGTGCATCCCATCGACATCGGCATCGGTCGCGATTATCACATTGTTATAGCGCAATCCTTCCAAACCATCCTCAATATTTAATGCGGCCTGTAACAGATTAAATTCTTCATTTTCATAGACAATTTTCTTGGTTAAACCATAAGTATTTAATGGTTTCCCTTTCAAGCTAAATACAGCCTGTGTGTTTACAGATCTGGATTTTGTTATCGATCCACTTGCCGAGTCACCCTCGGTAATAAAAATACTTGTCTCTGATTTATTTTCGTGAGTCGAATTAAAATGAACACGACAGTCACGAAGTTTCTTATTATGGAGATTTGCTTTCTTTGCTCGCTCTTTGGCAATTTTCTTAATCCCGGATATGGCTTTACGCTCCTTCTCTGACTCGAGAATTTTTCTATAAATTGAATCCGCAACTTCTGGATTCTTATGCAGATAATTATCCAGATTTGACGTCACAAAATCCATAATGAAATTTCGCACTGAAGGCCCTTCAGGACCAATATCCTTAGATCCCAGCTTGGTCTTGGTTTGCGATTCGAAAACAGGCTCCTGCACCTTAATACTAATCGCTGCGATAATGGAGGTTCTGATATCCGATGTATCGAAATCCTTTTTATAGAAATCACGCACAGCTTTTACCACCGCTTCGCGGAAAGCCGCCAAGTGTGTACCGCCCTGCGTGGTATGCTGACCGTTAACAAATGAATAATATTCCTCGCCATACTGATGCCCATGAGTCATTGCCAATTCGATATCTTCTCCCTTAAGATGAATGACTTCGTAGAGGCTTTTCCCATTCATATTCTCATGCAACAAATCAAGAAGTCCGTTTTTAGACAAGAACTTCTTACCATTGAAATAAATCGAAAGACCCGCATTCAGATAAACGTAGTTCTTAAGCATGCTCTCGATATATTCACTTATAAAACGGTAATTCGAAAACATTTCCTGATCAGGATGAAAGGTAATTCGAACCCCATTTTTCTCTTCGCTTGGCTGAATCTCTTCTTCGCTAACCAACTCGCCCCTAGAAAAAGAAGCCTTTTTCATCTCGCCTTCGCGATAAGATTCAACTATAAATACATTTGAAAGAGCATTCACTGCTTTAATACCAACACCATTCAGACCAACCGATTTTTTAAATACCGCAGAATCATACTTGGCTCCGGTATTCATTTTCGACGTTACATCAATAACCTTACCTAAAGGAATGCCTCGACCAAAATCACGGATACTAACAGTTCTATCGGTAATATCAACATGAATCGATTTACCAACCCCCATCGCGAATTCATCGATAGAATTGTCGATAACCTCCTTAATCAAAATATAAATACCATCGTCATGAGAAGAACCATCACCTAATTTTCCGATATACATACCCGGACGTTTACGAATGTGTTCTTTCCAATCGAGTGTTCTAATTGAATCTTCTGAATATTTAGCAGTCATATAATGAAGCGCTCAAAAAATGTTAACAATAAAAGGCCTTTACTAACATAAGAACCTTGGCGATGAAATCTAGGTGTGAAAAGTGAATCAGCTTAAAACAATAACCTACACTTCAATCTGGCAGACTTGGGAGCATATCTTCTCCCCTATGTGATTTTTAAAGTCAAAATAATCCGATAAAAATCAACCACCCACAAATATAACCAAAAGTATGACTTATCCGAGAGCAGTTTATCAACAGCCCTTTAATTGGAGAGTATCTAAAGAGCCAGACACACCTTGAATAGGGAGATACAAGACATCACGTACAAAAGCCCCCTGTTAAGAAATACATCTAATAGAATTCAGATTTTGATTTTACACACTTCGCCAATTTGAAAAGACATAAATTTGTTTCATCTATAAATCAAGCATCTACAAAAGAAGACGATTAATACAATATGCTAACCATTGCATAAAAATTCCTTGAATTATTATTAAATTTGAAGATGCGCTTTGCAATATTTATTTACATTTGCAGCCTAAATTTAGAGCCATATGAATTTTAAATTTGTCCTTAACATTATAGGACGTATACTTCTCATTCTCGCTGTTTTCATGATGACTATCATTCCCTGGGTCATCTATTTTCACGAAAACAGCATCTTACCTGCTATTGAAGAATCGATAGCCATTCCCTTGATAATCGGATTGGTTTTAATATTATTAACCAAAAGTTATAAAAAAGAAATTGGTCCTAAAGAAGCCTACATTATTGCTTCAATTGCGTGGATTATCATGGGGATTGCAGGCTCACTTCCCTATTGGCTAAGCCACACAACATCAAGTTTTATCGATGCCCTTTTCGAATCTATATCTGGTTTCACAACCACAGGTTCATCTATACTTTCCGACATAGAGGCTGCTCCAAAATCCGTTTTATACTGGAGAAGCCTGACCCATTGGATAGGTGGAATGGGAATTATCGTTCTAACAGTTGCCATATTTCCTTCACTCAGAATAGCCTCATACCGCCTGTTTTCAAGCGAATCATCAGGCATCGACTCAAGCAAATTGAAACCCAAAACCTCATCAATGGCCAAACGGTTGTGGGGTATTTATATTGCTTTAACAGCAATTATGACATTGATATTAATGATGGGAGGCGTTAATTTTTACGAAAGTTTATGTCATGCCTTTGCCAGTATTGCTACAGGTGGCTTTTCGACAAAGAATGCCAGCGCAGGTTTTTATTCGCCTTTTGTACAATATGTCATGATGATTTTCATGTTGCTTTCAGGAATCAACTTTGCCCTGCATTATGGCCTTCTTAAGGGTCGTTTCAGAAGTATGCTGAACAATATCGAACTGAAATCCTATTTGGGTATCATCTTCTTTGTAGGAACAGCCATCAGTCTCATGCTTTATTTCAAACAAGGTTTACCCCTCGAACAAGCATTCCGCGATTCATTTTTTCAGGTCATATCAATCATCACAGCTACTGGTTTTGCCTCGGCAGACTATTTAGAGTGGAATCAAATTTGCTGGTTACTGATATTCTTACTGATGTTTGTGGGAGCCTGCGTCGGCTCTACAGGAGGAGGAATAAAAGTGATCAGACATGTTGTCGCATTCAAAGCAATTTCACGCGTATTCGGTCAAATTTTACACCCACATCGTGTTAAGTCTATTCAGATTAATAAAACCAGTATTTCAGAAGATAAGGTACAAGCCATTCTAACTTTCATTTTTATCTATCTGTTCATCTTTTTTATTGGTGGCATGTCCTTATTGGCGACTGGTCTCGATCCTGCGAGTGCTTTTAGTGCTTCCATCACCTGTATGGGCGGCATAGGTCCGGGACTTGGAACTGTGGGACCTGCATCTAACTTTGCTCACCTCACTGATTTTGCAAAAATCATTCTCCCTGTCCTGATGATTATTGGTCGACTGGAAGTTTTAAGTTTCCTTGTGATGTTTACACCAAGCTTTTGGAAAGAATATAAAAACTAAAACAAGCTATTTGAAATGATTAAGAAAGTGATTCCTATAAGTCTTTTCATCTTATGACTTACTTAAATCATTTACTCCCTAATCGCTGATTTCGACGAATTAAAAAATGTTCAATTATTGGGGATGGGACTTGAACTTTTCATCTCAGCTTATCTCCTCTTTATTATCGCAAGCGAGAAATACATCGATTTCTTAGATGGTTTTAAAATGAAACATATAAAAAAGGACTAATTTCCATTTTTTTTTAAGAAACCCTAGCTGTAAATCAAACCATAGAAAAATTCTTTCGCCAACTTCACAGCCCCTCTAATATGCACACAGGAATTATTGGTAGTAAGATTGTGCATTAATAACAAATATCCATTTAATTGTTGCATCTTACCTAGTATTGTTTTAAAGGTTACTAAAAATAAAAAGATCTTTTAAGAACATACCAATTAAAAAAGCAATAACATGTGTTTTTCACCAGAAGCTAGCTTTGCAGGAGGGATTATCATTTCAACAATAGGAGTTGCAACAGTTAAGAAAGTTCATAAACCTTCTCAACTCGTGTTTGCAAGTATTCCTCTATTTTTCGGTATTCAACAAATTGCGGAGGGTTTCTTGTGGCTTACACTACCCTATTCGGAATATGAAGGGATTCAAAAAATTAGCGCCTATATTTTCTTAGTGATGGCCCAACTTCTCTGGCCTCTGATGATCCCAGCTTCTGTTCTACTCATGGAAAAGGATAAGACAAGGGAAAAAATATTAAAGATTCTGTTGGCACTAGGTTTATCTTTATCATTATACTATGCTTTTTGCTTGCTGTTTTTCAATGTAAATCCACAAATTATGGATTATCATATCCTATACAAAACTGACTTTCCCAAATCATTGAGAATGCCAGCTTTCATCACCTACCTAGTAGTAACAATCACACCTCTTTTTGTCTCAACTGTTAAAAGAACAAATTTACTAGGCACATTAATGTTTCTATCATGTTTAGTGACAGCACTATTTTTCACACAATACCTCACATCTGTTTGGTGCTTCTTTGCTGCGCTAATAAGCGGAGTAATCTACTGGATTCTTAAAGATTCCAAGAGATCTTTTATTTCATGAAAAAATCCGTTCAACCGCTGGTTTATAAATAAAAGGACATATCGATATTAAAGACCGAATTAAAAGAAACCCAACTTTAGCAACTTAAGAGCAACAAAAGAAATTGTAAGCATCTCTAAAGCGACAACTGCAATCAAAATACCGGCATCAGAATTTTCTAAAACCTGCTTATAGCGCGCAAAGGGTTTTTGAGGATACAAACGGTATACCCACCAGCGAGTAATTCGGTAAAAGAAATACCCTAAACCACAACCTAAAGCCATTCCTCCAATTATATCACCTGGATAATGCAGGCATAAATATAAACGGGTATAAACAATGAGTAGAGCCCAAATGCCAATAAACAACGAGTAGATGTTATTCTTA
The DNA here is from genome assembly GCF_004217115.1 of Ancylomarina subtilis. NCBI lineage: Bacteria > Pseudomonadati > Bacteroidota > Bacteroidia > Marinilabiliales > Marinifilaceae > Ancylomarina > Ancylomarina subtilis. The sequence goes on from NZ_SHKN01000001.1 coordinate 2,167,035, forward strand.
AAGAGTTTTGATGTGTATATCGCGAAAGCGAAAACGGCCGTCGCATGCGATGAAACAAAACCAAATTGATCACCAGAATAAGCCTTTACCAAGTTAACAATCCCATAAAGCGAAGGCTCATGACTTGGGCGTAGGCGCTGAAGAATATTCTTGAATAAGTAGTTCGAAATTAAGTCTCCAAATAAAATCAGGAGAGATATACCAATCAACCACCACCACGCTTCTTTACTCTTATATTTAAATATTTGATAGGTAACCAAGATGAAAAATGGAATCCAAAACTCAATTCGTGTAAAAAACATCATGATAACATCCCAGAACGGGCTGTGTGAAGAATTAAACCAAATTAAAAGATCTTTGTCGAGTTGAAGTAAAGTTTCCATAATATGTATTGAGTATGTAATCGCCAATATTTCAAACGTGACGCAGGACATTTTATTGCAGTCTCCGAATTTGAAAAGAAAGATGGCTTTTATTTTTTGAACAAAAAATAGGCTTGGTTACATACCAAGCCTATATTACAAAACAAATGTTTTATCTATTCAGCATTTTTAGCTGTTTCGTTATCTTCATTTATCGCATTCCAAAGCATATCTTTAAGCTCTACAATACCTTGTTGAGCAACCGAAGAAATAAAAGTATAAGGAATGTTCGGCAAGTCAAGGCGAATTTCATCTTTCAATTCCTCATCCAACATATCCGATTTGGTAATGGCTAACAAGCGTTTTTTATCCAACAGCTCAGGATTAAACTGTTTCAGTTCATTCAAAAGAATTTTGTATTCCTTATGAATATCGTCACTATCAGCAGCAACCATAAACAATAAAACTGAGTTTCGCTCGATATGACGCAAGAAACGCAAACCAAGTCCACGACCTTCGTGAGCCCCTTCAATAATTCCAGGAATATCGGCCATAACAAACGAACGGTTATCGCGATAACCAACAATTCCTAAATTTGGAACTAAAGTTGTAAACGGATAATCTGCAATTTTTGGCTTAGCAGCAGAAACAACTGACAGTAGTGTTGATTTCCCAACACTTGGGAAGCCCACCAAACCAACATCAGCTAAAACTTTCAACTCAAGAATAACGGCACGTTCAACACGTTCCTCTCCTTGCTGAGCATAGCGTGGCGTTTGATTGGTTGAAGAACGGAAATTCCAGTTACCCAAACCACCTCGTCCACCTTTGACAAGAATTTTGCTCTCGCCATCTTCAGTCACATCAAAAATAACTTCACCGGTTTCAGCATCGCGGGCAACAGTTCCCAAAGGCACTTCGATAATTTCATCAGCACCTTCGTATCCCGTACTTCTACTTTGTCCACCAGAACCCCCATCTTTAGCGAACACATGTCGGCTAAATCTCAGGTGAATTAAAGTCCAAAGTTGTGCATTAGCTCTAATAATAATGTGACCACCACGACCTCCATCGCCACCATCAGGGCCACCTTTCATGGTTAACTTATCTCGGTGAAGATGTGCCGATCCTTGCCCTCCGGCACCTGATCGACAAAATATTTTTACGTAATCTACAAAGTTAGATCCTGCCATTATCTTATGATTTTTTAGCTGTGCAGCAATGTGTAATTGCACTAGAAAAATACAACAGTGGTTGTATTTTATGAAAATTCGTATTTTAACATACGATATTGAGATCTTTCTCAGAACAAACTTTCTTAACCAAGACAGCTATTCGTTCAAAAACCTCAGAGAGAGTTCCCATGCCATCAACAGCATAGTAAAGATTTTGTTTTTTATAATAATCAGCAATCGGAGAGGTTACCTCATCGTATATTCTCAGTCGCTTCAAAATAACATCACGTCCACTATCATCTGGGCGTCCGGAAGACTTTCCTCTTTCGAGTAAACGCTGAATCAGATCTTCTTCCTCAACCTTTAATTCAACCACTAAATCGACTTGACCATCCCTTTTTGCCAACATTGCAGCAAAGGTTTCAACCTGTCCTAGATGACGAGGAATTCCATCATATACAACACCCCCTTCTTCGCTATGTTGGTCCAAAAATTTCTCAACGATTCGATAAGCTAACTTATCCGGAAAAAAATTCCCACCATCAATCAATCTTTTTGCTTCCAGACCTTCAGGAGTTGCATGACTTATTTCATCTCGGCAAACATCTCCGGTTGAAAGATGAATCAGTTTGAATTTATCCTGCAATAATTTAGACTGGGTCCCCTTACCCGAACCCGGAGGTCCAAACATAATGATGTTCAACATAGACACAAAATGCTGTAATAAAATAAACTAAAATACTTCTTCTTAAAAAAAACCTACTCCATTTTCAAGAAGAAGTCTAATTCATATAGAAATCATCTGAGAAATCGAAACCGACTACTCACAAATGAATTTAGTCAATAACTGTATAAACGTCTGGCAAATTTCTTCCTATTCCATCGTAATCTAAACCACGACCAACAATAAAATCGTTTGGAATATCAAGACCAACATAGTCAATCTTAATGTCACGTTTCAACGCGTCAGGCTTAAACAACATGGTTGCCACTAAAATTTCCTTAGCCTTATATTCTTCAATTTGAGCTAAAGTATTTTCCATTGTAATTCCAGTATCAATAATATCCTCAAGAATCACAACCGTACGATCCTTTAGATCTTCGGTAAAGCCCATCAATTTTTTCACCTTGCCTGTTGTTCCCATACCTTCGTATGAAGCTAAACGCATAAATGTGATTTCTGCATTTTCAACAGTTATGAGTTTCATCAAGTCTGATGCAAACATAAACGATCCATTAAGAATACAAATAAACATAGGATTCTTTCCAGCAAGATCCTTGTTCATCTTCTCAGCCATTTCCGCAATAGCTTTATCAATCTTTTCTGCCGGGATAGATACTCGAAACTCTCTATCAAGAAGTTTTACAGTTTTCATCTGTTTACAATTTTATTTGTCTTCCCAATTTATCGGAAAGAGTTCGCCTCTTCAAAATCCTTATCTGAAATATTTATTTTCCTTTTAAGGCGATTAGTATTTCAATTTATTGTCTAAGTAATCTGCTTTCGTTCGCTTCGAAAAAAATAACTCCTCTTAATATCCTCTTCTCTAAAATCTCATATTAATTTCGAATCCAAATAAGTAATCCTTTAAATTAGAGCAAATAAGGGATAAAAAAAAAGTTTTAAATCCATAATGTAACATCCATATATTTTTTCCAATTTTGCCTTATACAAAAGCAACCATATGTTTGTTGATCATATAGAACTAAAACAATTCTTACTTGGCGACAAAAGTACAATTTTTTGTTATTTATTTTATAAATCCTCCAATTAAAACACGATGAAAGCGAAAGTTAGTATTATCATGGGAAGCACTTCTGATCTTCCGGTTATGGAAAAAGCAGCCCAAATTCTGAACGATTTTAAGATTCCCTTCGAAATAAATGCCCTATCAGCACACCGTACACCTGAAGAAGTGGAAGTTTTTGCCAAAGGTGCTATGGATAATGGAATTAAAGTCATTATCGCCGGAGCCGGTATGGCTGCTCATCTTCCTGGCGTAATTGCTGCCATGACTCCACTTCCTGTTATTGGTGTACCAATTAAAGCGAGTCTTGACGGCATGGATGCTTTACTTGCGATTGCTCAAATGCCTCCGGGAATCCCTGTTGCAACCGTAGCAATTAATGGTGCCATGAATGCCGGTATTTTGGCAGCTCAGATTATTGCTTCAGGCGATGAGGATTTGCAGAAGCAAGTTATCGCATATAAGGAGAGCCTAAAGGACAAGATTGTAAAAGCCAATGAAGATTTGGCTACAGTAAAGTATGAATATCGCGTTTGATTTTAACATCATTACGATTCCAATAATTACATTCAAAAACCGAAAAGATATTCATTATCTTTTCGGTTTTACTCTATAAACCAAACCATTAACTCCAAAAAAAATCACATCATTATTTGACATATTAAAAATCCCATACTAACTTTAAGTTTGATCTTTAAACACTTAGCAATGAAATCGATCAAACTCATCCTCATTTTAGTATTGCTAAATCAACTGGCTTTTGCCTCCTCTGAAAACCATCAGGCAGGTGCAAGATCGTCTGCCATGGGCACAGCTTCGGTTGCATCATCAGATCTTTGGGCCAACTTCAACAATCAAGCCGCCTTAGCCAGATTAGAAAAAATAAATCTCGGCGTGTATTACGAAAATCGATTTCAAATTAGCGATCTAAGCACCAAGGCCATTGCTATGTACTTGCCTACAAAACTTGGAGGTTTCAACCTCAACTATTCTCAATTTGGATCTAATTTGTATAAGGAAAGTAAAATTGGCTTAGGTTACTCCAAACCCCTAAGCAAACACTTTTGGGCAGCTGTTCAAATCAATCAGCTTCAAATTAAAATGAATCAAACATACGGCGATCAGACTCGATATAACTTTGAAATTGGTTTATTAGCCGAACTCTTCTCTGATTTTTATTTAGGCTTTCATATTTTTAATCCCACACAGGAAAAATTTGAAACCTTTTATTTCGACGAAGCAATCCCAACAATTGCCCGACTCGGTTTTTCATGGCATCTATCCAAAGAAACCATCCTCAACGCAGAAATACAAAAGGATTTTGATTACGATATTCGCCTAAAAATGGGTTTGGAGTACCAAGTTCTGAACGATTTATTTATCCGATTAGGAGCATTAAATCACCCCAACCAAATCAATTTAGGACTCGGCTATAAATACAAGATAATCCATATGAATTTGGCCTATTCAAAACATCAAAATCTGGGTTATACACCATCACTTGATCTTAATATCACATTTTAAATTTCAGCCATGCATCGACATTCATTTTATATGATGATTATCTTGGTTTGTTTGAACTGCAATCTATTAGCTCAAAACACAGCTAATAAAAATGATATTATCGAAAAAATGATAGAAACGATTGCTGAAAACAGTGATGAAAGTCTGGATTACACAACTCTTCTTGAAAATTTTAATGAATTATATGAAAACCCAATTAATCTGAACACAGCAAACAAACAAGAATTGGAACGTTTGTTCTACCTTTCAGAATATCAAATTCAAAACCTGCTTGAATACAGAAAAAACAATGGCCTTATTTACAGCATTTACGAATTAAGGCTTTTGGATGGATTCAACTATAGCACACTACAAGATATTATCCCTTTCGTGAGTGTGGAGATAACTAAAAAAGAAATTAGCCCCAACACACATGGGCAAGCCAAACATTTTATTCTACTCAGAAGTCAGAGAACTTTGGAAAATGAAAAAGGATATGAGTCATCTTTACCAAATGAAGACAGTGAAGTGCCAAGTCCTGAAAATAATCGCCAATATTTGGGTCGTGCATGGAAATATTATACGCGTTACAAATACATTTCTCCTAAAAAGAATACAAGCTTTGGTTTTACAGCTGAAAACGATGCTGGAGAACCATTTTTCAAAAAGTATAATTCGCAAGGCTTTGATTTTTATTCAGCCTTTGCAGAATACAAAGGCAGAGGGGTTATTCAACAAATAAATATAGGCGACTACCACATTCGGTTTGGGCAAGGCTTAAGTGTTTGGTCTGGCTTAGCCAGTAAAAAGTCAACTTTCACCACTCGCAATGCCAAACGACTGCAAGGAATCAAATCCTATCATTCAACGGATGAAAATCAATTTTTCAGAGGGGGAGCTATGGAAATCAAACCTATGAAAAATTTAAGTTTCACTGGTTTTGTATCTAATAAAAAAAGAGATGCTAACATCGAAAACAACTTAACACAAAGTCTCATTAACACTGGACTTCATCGTAATGAAAACGAATTTGACAAGAAAAATCAGTTAGACGAATTGGTGTGGGGAGGCAGACTCCTTTGGAATTTTAATCAAACTGAGATTGGAACCTGTTTTATCAAATCGACATTCTCACCGCCACTTACCACTAACGACTCTGAACTAAATAAAACATTCGACTTATCTGGTAAACAAACTTATAACATGAGCATCTATTACGAGACCCGATTTAAATCTATGCATATGTTCGGAGAATTTGCTCAAAGTAAATCGGGTGGTAAAGCCTATTTGCAAGGCTTACAATTTCAAGCACATCCCCAGTTAATTGTAGAGGCTATCTATAGAAATTACGCTAAAAATTATCATTCGCTATATGGTAATGGTTTTGGAGAACAATCAGAAACTCAAAATGAGACAGGCTTTTATTTCGGTTTTGAATTTCACCCCTACCCCAAGTGGACTATACTTTCCTATTACGACTTGTACGAATTTCCCTGGCTGAAATACAGAGTCGATTCCCCTTCGGTTGGTCACGATTTTTTATCCCAACTGGAATACAGACCAAACAAGAACATTTCAATATACTTTAGATTCAAACAGGAAGAAAAACCTGAAAACACAAATGACACAAAGATTAAAACACCGATAAACCTGGAAAAAAAACAATATCGACTGCACCTTTCTGCCATCATAAACGAAAACTGGGAAATTAGAAACAGGATAGAGCTCTCTGAATATGAGAAACAAGATAAAGAAAGGGGGTATTTAGTCTATCAAGACCTTATTTATCATCACAGTAGACTCCCATTCACGGCAAACATTCGTTATGCCCTTTTTGATACGGATTCATACAATAGTCGGATTTATGCTTATGAAAATGATATTCTTTATGCCTTTTCCATACCAGCCTATTACAATAAAGGATCTCGTTTCTATCTCAATTTTAGATACAAATTCAATCGAAAAGCAAGCCTGTATTTACGATATGCCCGCACACAGTATGCCCATTCTGAAAGCCTGGGATCGGGAAATTCAGAAATATCAGGTGATACAAAATCGGAAATAAAGCTTCAATTAAAACTGGCATTTTAAGAATGGTTAAAAAAAATGCCGCCATCTCTGGCGGCATTCGTGATTCAGACTAATTTTTATTAGTAAGTCATATAAACATAGCCTGTAAGCGGTTCTTTATTTTCACCATATTTGAAAATATAGAAATAGGTTCCCGGAGGAAGTCTGTCGTTTGAGATTTGTCCTTTTACATTTCCAAAACCCTCCCAATTATTATCGTAAGAATGTTTGCTATACACTATATTCCCCCATCGATTAAAGATTTCCAGGCTATTTTTTGGAAACTTCTCCAACCCAACAATCTTAAATTTATCGTTCAAATTATCGCTGTTAGGTGTTATTGCATTGGGAATGAAAACATCAACAGGAACAACTGTAATTTTAACTCGTCCTATTGCCGATATGCCTCCCTCATCAATCACTTCGTATTGCATAAACAGCTCGCCAACATATCTTTCCCGGGTATTAAACTCAAGATTGAGAAGATCATCAACTGATAACCTGTCATTATCAGCAAGGATTTGCCCGTTTGACATCACAATTTCACCAAAATCAACAGCTGACAGAATCTTAACCGAAAGTTTATCCCCATCCTGATCATAAGGTCTTTCCAGATTTATAGGATTATGTATTGAAGCCTCTTCGACCTCCATCTCAACATCAAAAACCTGAGGAGCATCGTTCACTGGCAAAACTGTAATGTACACTGAGGCTTGACTACATCCGGACGGGGATTCGTCATCACAAATCTCATAGGTAAATGAATCTATCCCGTTAAAATCAGTATCAGGCAGATAAGTATAAGTCCCATCTGTATGAATATTCAAACTACCATGTTCAACATCTTTAACAGGATAAGTGTTTATTATCAAGGCATCACCCTCAACATCAGAATCATTATCCAAGAGACTTGTCCCATCCAAAACCTTATCCTCTTCAACTTCGGCCTCGTCATTAACAGCTAAGGGTGCATCATTTACAGGTTGAATATTAATGCTCACTCTAGCCTGATCTGACTTTTGAGGTGTGATATTGTCTTCAATACTATAAACAAAAGAATCAACTCCTGAGTAGTTCAATTTGGGTGTATAAGTAAAAGTCCCATCTGAATGAATAACCAGTTTTCCATTGGCCACGTCAACCTTTGGATTGGTATCAATCCTCAAAATACTCCCCGGTGCTTTAACGTCATTGACCAAAAGATTAGGGCCATTCAAAACCTCGTCCTCTCGAGTATTCAATGAATCGTCATTAGCAAGTAAATAATCAATGACATCTGTTATGGTAATTATAAAATCTTCAGCTACAACTGAACCATCTGTACTTCGTGCCTCAATTCGAATTACGTGAGACTGATCGGACTCAAAATCAATTCTAGTCGAATCAGCGACAGTAACAATTCCTGTAGAATGATCAATTTTAAATCGTCCTTCCGCATCATCTAAAAGGAAATAAGTAATTGCATCACCATCCTCATCCGTAGCTAAAGCCGTAATATGAACCAACGTTCCATTTAATGTGTTTTCAGGTATCGAATTATCTACCGGATCATTATCAATCAGATTGGCAATTGCGTGGTCGGTATCCCCACCAGATCCATCAACATCAGTTACTATAATTGTAAAATCGGCCGCGATAACTGAACCATCCGTACTTCGTGCTTCAATTCGAATAGGGTGTGAAGCATTGCTTTCAAAATCAATCAAACTCGCTTCGGCAACGGTTACGACACCTGTTACCATATCAATTTTAAATCGACCGTCTGCATCATCTGAAAGATAGTACGTGATAGCATCGCCATCGGCATCAGTAGCTAAAGCTGTGATGTGAACCAAATCATCACTTACCGCATTTTCACTAATCGAATTGGCATCCGGATCATTATCAATCAGATTGGCAATTGCGTGGTCGGTATCGCCTCCTGTCCCATCAACATCAGTAATGGTGATTGCGAAATCTGCTGCAATAACGGAACCGTCTGTACTTCGTGCTTCAATTCTAATAGAATGTGAAGTATTGCTTTCAAAATCGATCTGGCTGGCATCAGCAACAGTTACGATTCCAGACAATGAATCTATTTTAAATCGACCGCCTGCATCGTCCAAAAGGAAATATGCAATAACGTCACCATCGGCATCAGTAGCCAAAGCTGTGATGTGAACCAAATCATCACTTACCGCATTTTCACTAATCGAATTGGCATCCGGATCATTGTCAATCAGATTGGCAATCGCATGATCGGTATCACCACCAGCCCCATCAATATCAGTAATTGTAATGATAAAATCTTCAGCGATAACTGAACCATCTGTACTTCGTGCTTCAATTCGAATAGGATGTGAAGCATTGCTTTCAAAATCGATCTGGCTGGCATCAGCAACAGTCACGATTCCAGACAAGGAATCAATTTTAAATCGACCACTTGCATCATCTAAAAGAAAATACGTGATAGCATCGCCATCGGCATCAGTAGCCAAAGCTGTGATGTGAACCAAATCATCACTTACCGCATTTTCACTAATCGAATTGGCATCCGGATCATTATCAATCAAATTGGCAATTGCATGATCGGTATCGCCTCCTGTCCCATCAACATCAGTAATGCTGATTGTAAAATCTGCTGCAATAACGGAACCGTCTGTACTTCGTGCTTCAATTCTAATAGAATGTGAAGTATTGCTTTCAAAATCAATCAAACTCGCATCGGCAACGGTTACCACACCTGTTGCCATATCAATTTTAAATCGACCGCCTGCATCATCTAAAAGATAGTACGTGATAGCATCGCCATCTGCATCAGTAGCCAAAGCTGTGATGTGAACCAAATCATCACTTACCGCATTTTCACTAATCGAATTGTCTACAGGATCATTATCTATCAGATTTGTGATCACATGATTGAAGTTTATGATCGTGATCGTTTTGTCCTGATTTCCTAATTCGTTTGCATTAACTAGAGAAGCAATACTTACCTCCACAATTTCATTAGGTTCATTTACAACATCCGGAATAGATGTTAGAATAATAGTCCCTTTCGTTTCTCCAACAGGTATTTCAATTGTAGATGTACTTGTTGCATTTTCACCCTTAGTTAAATAATAATCGCTCAAATCGGCATCACCTCCATAAGCAAGCGTAATGTTTACCGGCAATAAACAAGGATAATCAAGATGAGCCGTAATAGTGGTACTTTGATTATCTTCCTGAATCATATCTTCAGAAAGCGACAAACTTACTTCCGGTAAAAATGCCACTCCAAAAAATTGATCAAAATGTTCTGTCGCTAGCGAATACAAAACATACGATTTAGGATTATCACCCGTAATAATATGACTGCCATAACTCACTTCAACCAAATACTCTTTTCCTATTTCGGGCTTAAATATAAAGTTTCCTAATCCTTCAGGATAACCAAAAGTTCCCGGATCCTGTGTTACAAATGTTTCAATTAATTCATCATCGGCATCAATAACTTTATTGTAGGATTTATCCCAATACAATTTAACTTGTGCTCCTGACAAAGGAAGTTCATCGGGATCTTTAATACCATTCCGATTCGTATCTTCAAAAACAGTTCCACTAATACTTCCTGGCACAAACAATTCGCAAGTATGTGAAGGTAGTTCAAGCTTACACGATTGGCTTACTCCTGAAGAATACGGATGCCAATAGGTATTTATCGAATTCTCATTTCCATACTCATAATCAGACCAATAATGACTGGGTGCAAGATCTCCGGTCAAATCAACTTTCAGCTGACCATCCGGTAAACTTTCAGTGATATTGCTGTCGTCCCAATAAAGTTTGGGGATATATGGCGTCGGTGTTGCAGGTCTGACCGTCCTGGGCACCAATCCCTTGGTCAGGTACTCAACATCATACATTGGGAAATGAACTGTTCCTTGATAGTAATCAAAAGTCATGGATATACTTTCAAAATCGGTTACAACATTTCCCAATCCATCTAAACCATCCCAAGGAATATCCCGAACGAGTACGCCTTCCTCATTAGGAAATGGTGCAGCAAGAGTGGTGATTATTCGGTCTCTGGTTCCCGGATCATATTTATTAGGTAGGCCTTCAAAATCAAGAAGTAAATCAATTTGTCCTTCTCCTTCAACTGCTACTCTGAAAAAATAGTTTCCCTGACATCCTAAAAGTTTGGGGTAATTATTTTCTTCATCAATTATAAATTCACCAAAACTATCTATAGTTGGGAAAGCAGTTTCATCCGGCACATTTAAAAATATTTTATACTCGGGAGAAAGTTTTCGATCATCCTGTATAGATTGTCGATTCACCTCTGCATCTGAGGTATTATCGATTCCTGTTGAATTAAATGCAAAACTAAAACGATCCCCTCTAAATCCTGAATCCAGAAAATCCATTTCTGTTACAAAAGCACCCCCTAAAAGACTATCTTCAGCATAACAGTAAACCTTCCCATTAAAAGGTCTGTCATACAAATCTGTCAATATATATGGAGTAACTAAAGCCCATTCTTTCGCAAAAACCCGGCCATCAATCGCTTGAGGACTTCCCCCTTTTGTTGCAACCGTAATATCCCACCATTCTGTAAAGATCGGCCGTTTTAAATCGGTTGATTTTGCTGCACTAAACTCAATATAATAATCGCCCGGACCACTTGATGGACAAAATACAAGAGCATCATAACCGCCGGAACCACAAATCTGATTCGGACCATTCTTAACCTGTACCAATGATGTTATCTGATCATCTGATAAAGTCTGTGTATTACTCCCCAGAACCATTTGTCCTGAAGGAGAGCCTTCATTCGGCCAAACAACTATTCCATCGGGTGATTTAATACGCATCCAGGTCGTTACATTATTAGTTGTCGTATTGGGTTGCGTATGCCCACTGTTCACGAATTGAGAAAATCCAAAAAAGATTTGTTCATTTATAGGATCCTCAATATGAATATAAATCCGTTCAGTATCTTTTCCATCGTAGTTACCAAAATTTCCATGTTTCGCATCGCCAAAAGCCGTATAAACCCGATCATCCGCCTTAGGTGCCAACTGCTTCGTTCCTTCTCCATGAGCATTAGAGACACTAATACCCAACACAACAATCAAGACCAACATCATGTGTTGTATCCAATGATTGATCACGTTATGACAGTATTTTTTTTTCATACCAACTTTATTTTTGTTGCTCTGTTTTTTTTATATCCCACTTGATAAACCACTTTTATTCTGAGTTTAAAATTTGTACCCCAAACGCGTAACTAGATATCCCATCCTAAAAGAGTTCTGAATCCGTTAAGGAATCCTATCAACGATCATCTACTTTTGAACTTGATCATCTAAAAATGTATTCAACTCAAAATCGACACATCTATTAATTCGATACCAATCCTCAAGCGATTGCCCTTCGACCCTATCAAAGGGAGAAGTCTCCCCAAGAGCAAGAATAACGACCCGTTTGATATCTATACCACCTCGAACAAAAAACTCACGAGTAGCTGCTGCTCGTCTAAAAGCCAAAGCATCGTTATACTCTGATGTCCCTCGAGAATCGGCCCTTGCGACAAGAGTAACCATCAGTCTTTCATCATTCTTTAATAGATCAACAACCTTTTTTATATTTTCAAAAGCTTCTGACTTCACCTCTGACTTGTCAAAATCAAAGTAGACGGTAGCCAAATCTTCAGGTAAAAATTCTTTCTGAATATCCTTATTCGACATCAATCTCATCAATAATTCATGATTGATATTTGCTAAAGTATCGCTGCTAAAAAAACTAAAGTCGATCGCATAATACCCTTCTTTTTTAGCAAATACCCTGTAGTCTGTATTTTTATCCAGCTCTACACTATAATTTCCCAATCCTGATTCAGGATGAAGATCGATTATTTCCGGTTCGATAATCTGCAATACATCAGGTACAAGTAGATTCCCATTCCCAAAATCTTTCATTGCAAAATTGACATTCACACTCTCAATTGACGGACGCTTTATCAATTTAAACGTATGCGTCAATTCTGGATCAAGAATATGACTATAAAGGACTGTGTCAACAGGATAATACCCCTGTTTTTCTACCAAAATTCGATAAGCCTGCTCTCCTTTTATATCAAAAGAAAACTGATTCTTTCCTTTATCGTAATTCACATCAATCCCCTCAGGTTTAATAACTCTTATTTGATCGGGAACAACGAAATGAATATCTAAAGAATCCCTAATCTGGATATTGACTCTATTATCATGTTCTATCTCAAAACTATAAATATCATCTTCTCCCACGCCTCCCGATCGGTTCGATGCAAAGTGACCTATTCGTCCTTCCGGGTTTATAACTATCGAGAAATCATCAGCCGAAGAATTCATGGGTGAGCCAAGATGTCCCACTTCAAAATCTCTTCCATCTGTATTAACTACATACAAATCCAAACCTCCCTTACCAGCATGACCATTGGATGAAAAAAACAAGGAATTTCTCGAATTAAAGAAGGGAAACATTTCATCATCTTTTGTATTTACACGGCTTCCCATATTTTCGGGTTTTGTCCATTTGCCATCAATCCAATAACTTCGATAAATGTCGGTTCCTCCAAAACCTCCTGGCATATTGGATACGAAGTAAAGAACCTTACCATCTTTCGAAAGGCTAGGATGACCTACTGAATATGCGTCACTATTATAAGGGAATTCACCCCTTACTTTCCAACGTCCGTTTTTCTCTTCAGCAATAAATATTTTTAGATTATTCGCTCCATTTTCATCCCGATTCAGTTTCCCTTTAAAATAATTACTCCGTGTAAAAAACATAGTCTTAAAATCGGATGAAAAACAAACAGATCCCTCGTGATATTTTGTTCCGATTCCATTCCCAAACCGTACAATTTGTCTACTGGGGTCTTTGCTTGCATCATATAAAAATAGCTCTAAGAAAAACTCACCATTCCATTCATACTTATCATCTCTATAGTCTTTACTCTTCCTTCCGGAACTAAAAACAAGATTATCGTTATAATAACTGGGTGAGAAATCAGAATAAATCGTATTAAAAGGAGAAGGCCTTAATTCACAAATGAGATCTTTTAAGGTTTCATTCTCAAACTTAATCACATTTTCAATTTCCTTTTTCACACCCCTATCACCAGGATAACGATCGAGATATTGCTGATAAATACGTTTTGCCTTGGCATATTGACCTCTTTCCTTTAAGAAAGCCCCAAACAGAATCAAATCAGTATCCTCTTTATTTTCATTATCTACCAATGCTTCAAAATACTCGAGTGCCTTATCATCATGCTTCATTTTATGATACGACTGTGCCAGGCGTCTCAACACATGCGTATTTAAAGAATCAGATCTCAATGAATACTCATAATATTCAATAGCTTTCTTGTAGTTAAAATCATCAAACTCCCGGTCACCTGAACGCACAGATAATCTCTGAGAGAAAGAAGCTGATGATAAAAACAACAGAAAAAAGAATAATACAAGCCTGTTCATAGCATATTATTTAATGTCTTAAAAATATCTCGGAGACCTTAACCTCTTCGACTTAAATACAAAATCATAACTTAAGGATATTTCATGTGAACCATGGGTTCGACTTGACAATTTTGATACCGCAACATCATAAGAGTAACCGATACGTAATTGATTGTTGATATTAACCTGAAAAATGCCGGCTACTGAATCTTCATCCCGATATGAAGCACCTAACCAAAACTTATCTAAGAAAATAGCCATGGTCGACAGATCCCACGAAAGTCTTGAGCCCTGTGTGGCTTTAAACAACATTGTGGGTTTGAGCTTGATAAAGGGATTAACTTTAACAAGGTAACCAGCCATTAAAAAATAATGCAACTTGCTTTTATCAAGTTCGGCGTTTAAAACACCACCCTCTTTAATACTGTTTTGGAGTAATCTGGGAATGGAAAAACCAACAAAGAAATCATCACCATAAACGTACGTTCCAACCCCAAAATTCGGAAGGACATCATTATTTATTTCCTGCAAAAGAGGATCATATTGATCAACAACTCTTGAGTTCGTGAGATCGACTTTTTGGTGGGTTAGCCCAGCTTTCAAACCTAAATTCATAAAAACTGTTGAGGCTAGTTTGATTTTATAAGAGAAATCAACGCCAAGATCTGTGTTTTTTTCAGGCCCAATAACATCGGTTTCGAGAGTTAACCCGACACCCATATTGAAAAAAGAGATTGGAGAATTTATTGAAATGGCGGCACTTTTTGGCGCACCATCCAAACCAACCCATTGCCTCCTTGCAATTCCAAGAATCTGAGTCGATCCTCTGGAACCTGCATAAGCCGGGTTGATTGACGAGGGGTAATTGAGGTATTGGGTAAACATTTTATCCTGCTGCCCATAACCTGTCCATACTACGCCTATCGAAAATAGTAATATGACAAATATTCTCTTCATTTGATTACAGTAAGGCATCATTAGTTTATTTCAAACTAAGGCCACTTCCAATAGCATTTTAATGTAAATAAGTTAAGTGTGATCGGAATAAAAAGGTACATAAATCTCTCAGCTTTAGGTAATTTATCAATATGAATTACACGAAACGACCTTATGATTACATAAAATACATTTGTATGGAGTCTAAATAAGAAGAAGGTTTTTTTTCTTACACGAAAGAAATCATTATAAACATAACACAAGCAAAACAACACTATATCCCTAACTAGATATTCTATCCCATTTACCTGTTTGAAGCAAATCTTTTAAACTAAACTGATCAACGCTTAGGCAAGAAATATTACATTTGTTTCACAATCTAAACCTGAACGAATCACAACCAATGAAAAAAATAATCAACCCCTTTATTAATGGAGACAATGGCAACTGTTTTGGATGTTCTCCCCATAATGCCAATGGACTTCAAATGAGTTTTTACGAAGATGGTGAGTACATTATCGCGGAGTGGGAACCTCAGGGGCATTTATCAGGCTTTAAAAATGTATTGCATGGTGGTATACAAGCCACTATTATGGATGAGATTGCCAGTTGGCTTGTTTTTGTGAAATGTCAAACCAGTGGCGTAACAACTGAACTGAATGCCAAATACCGTGGAGCAATTCTAACAGATCAGGGAAAGATAACAGTGAGAGCGAAACTCATCTCGCAAGAAAAAAAGTTCGCCCGCATCTATACCGAAATTCTTGACCACAATGGGAAATTGGGTTCACAAGCTGAAGTCACTTATATGATCTTCCCTCAAGAAATGGCAAAAAAGAAATTTGAATACCCGGGCATAGAAGCATTCTTTGAGAAAGAGTAAATAATAAGCTACAATTCTATTCACAATAAATTTCTGACAAATGCAACAAGCCATAAACAATCTAAATTCAAAAACAATTTTGGATTTCAAATAAAAAAAACGCTATTTTTGCCGCTTAATTAAAAAGCATCATCTGGGAAACTGGTAATCCCGAATTCAAATTGAGCTCGGCCAAAAAACGAAAGGATGTCAACCATTAGTAAGCATAGCACAAAAGTGCTTTTCATATCTTCAAAAAGATATCTCTCTAATAGAAAGAGAGCGTTTACTTCCCGCCTGCTTTTTATTTCAGATTCCCATTTCTCATATAGCTTTAATCAACATTTCACTTGTGCTCTGAACAAACAGGTGAGTTCTTTCATGTTTCACCCTTTAAATTGTTTGATTCATGCATAGATTTAAAGCCATCATTTGGGACTACAACGGCACACTCCTCAACGATGTTGAAATTGGAGTTGAGAGTATCAACACCATGTTACAAAAACGTCAACTTCCACTGCTAACAAGTGAAAGTTATCGTGAAGTATTCACCTTTCCCGTAAAAGATTATTATGAGAAAGTTGGCTTCAACTTTCAAAAAGAAGATTGGGACTGCACTGCACATGAGTTCATTGCCAATTATACCCAAAGACTACCAAATTCAGATATATTTCCTGAAGCCCGGGTTTTACTCGATATTTTCAAAAATCAAGGCAAAAAGCAATTCATTTTATCGGCCATGGAAATGAAAATGCTAATTGAGTCAACCAAAGAATTAGCTATTCAGAAGTTCTTCACCGAGATTTCAGGAATTGATAATATATATGCCAGTTCAAAAATTGAAAATGGCAAAAATCTATTTGAAAAATATCAGCTTAAAGCAGAAGACGTTTGTCTACTAGGTGATACAACTCATGATTACGAAGTGGCTCAGGAACTTGGCTGTCATTGCTATCTTATTGCATCAGGACATCAGTCTTTCGAAAAATTGAAAGCAACAGGATGTCCAAATATCATCCATAGCCTAAATGATATACTAACAGAATAAACAACCATTTTAAATATATCTTTTTTCAAACAATCATTTTATTAAACCGATGAAAAAATTACTTACGATTTTCGCAATTCTTTCAGCCTTTGCTGTAAATGCTCAAAACTTACAATTGCACCGCGATTTTGAGCGTGGACATTTCACATCGACTTTCGAGATGTTTAAAATGGACAAATGGGGTAACACGTTTACCTTTGTAGATTTTGATTACGACAAGGGAAATGTAAGTTCTGCTTATTATGAAATCGCTCGTGTATTGAAAACCGAAAAAATGCCAATTGGTCTTCATATTGAATACAATGGTGGTACATCGAATCAATTTTCATTCGCCAATGCTTGGATTTTCGGTGCGAACTACTCAAAAGGAAATAAAGATTGGGGCTTCTCAACCTATGCAGGCTATAAAGCAATAAAAGGAGCAGAAAAAGCCAATTTCCAAGTTACAGGAACATGGTATGTAAACATGTTCAAAGGGAAAGTAACTTTCTCTGGGTTTGCAGACCTTTGGACTGAAAAAGGTAGCGATAAAGCAATTGCAGAATACGTTGTTTCTGATGACATAGTATTCTTAACAGAACCACAATTCTGGTACAATGCAACTGAGAATCTATCTTTAGGTGGAGAAATTGAAATCTCTAGCAATTTCCAACAAACGCATAAATCTTATATTCGTCCAACTTTAGCTGTTAAGTGGAATTTCTAAGACTAAATTTTTCAGATATTGTAAGTTCTGTTCCAAACAGAACTTACAACATATAACCCGCAAGTTAACTTGCATCTATTAAACAACCATGTTAGATAAATTTTTTAATATTACAGGACTTGGCTCAAACATGAAGACTGAAATTGTCGCTGGTTTGACCACCTTTGCCACAATGGCATATATTCTTGCTGTAAATCCATATTTCCTTTCTGTAGCAGGTATGGACTACGGTGCTGTAATGACTGCGACAGCACTTTCTGCTGTTATTGCAACATTAGTTATGGCATTGGTCGCTAAACTTCCTTTTGCTTTGGCTCCGGGAATGGGCCTAAATGCTTTCTTTGCATTTACCGTATGTGGTGTAATGGGCTGTAGCTGGCAATTGGCTTTAACTGCCGTATTTGCTGAAGGAATCATCTTCTTATTACTGACATTTTTTAATGTTCGTGAGGCTATTATCAACTCAATCCCAACCAATATCAAGCATGCTATTTCGGTAGGTATCGGTTTGTTCATTGCATTTATTGGTTTAGCTCACAAAGATGTGGGGATTATCGTACCAGGACAAGGTATTCCTGTTCATTTGGGTGATCTTCATTCTCCAGGTGCCTTACTTTGTATTTTAGGAATCATCGTAATCGGAGTATTATTAATTCGTAAGGTTAAAGGAGCCATTCTTATTGGTCTTTTAGCTGTAACTGTAGTTGGTCTTATCCCTGGGATAGGTGTAACAAGTCTTCCTAAGGATGGAGCACTTGTAAGTCTTCCACCATCATTAGATCCAATTTTCTTCAAGTTTGTTGGAATGGAAGAAATTTTATCATGGAAATTTGTTTCGATCTTATTTGTATTCCTTTTTGTTGACATGTTCGACACAGTAGGAACACTTGTTGGGGTTGCTTCTAAAGCTGATCTTTTAGATAAAGATGGAAGAGTACCTCGAGTAAAACAAGCTCTGTTTGCTGATGCAATTGGTACAACTGTAGGTGCTGTAATGGGAACTTCAACTGTAACAACTTACGTTGAGAGTGCTGCTGGTGTTGCTGAAGGTGGTAAAACAGGTATGACTTCATTAACTGTTGCATTCATGTTCTTCTTAGCCTTATTTTTCACACCGCTGTTTACAATGATTCCAGCAGCTGCGAGTTCATCTGTTCTTGTGATTATTGGTATTTTCATGATGAGCCCTATCACCAAAATCAACTTTGATGATTACTCTGAGTTCATCCCTGCATTCCTTACAATGATTATGATGCCATTAACCTATAGCATCGCAGAAGGTATTGCATTTGGTATGCTTTCATATGTGGTTCTAAAAGTACTTACTGGTCGTTATAAAGAACTTAATATACCTATGATTTGCATCGCCCTTATTTTTGTATTGAAATACATCTACAATATTGGTGAATAAATACTAGATCAATTTGAACATTGGCTTCGGCTCATGTCCAATTTTTTTATCTCGAAATCTGATCTAAATTCAAGCGCCACTACCCCAATAGTGGCGCTTACTTTTTCTATAGAATTAATTTCTGAATCGCTTCTACACAAGCCTCTTTCTCCTCGATAAAACTCATATGACCAGAGTGCTCAAACACGATCGCTTTCATCTGGTTTTGGTCAGCCCAATCCAAGCCTTTCTCAAAAGGTATAAAATTATCTTCCTTTCCAATAAAACTATATTTGGGAACCGATAAGTTCTTAAGTACCTCATTTCTATCCGGACGATTCATCATGGCATTTAAGGCTATTACTATACCTTCATCTTGCGTGTTTAAAGCGATCTTAGTCAAAGAAGCAATCTCTTTAGAAAAATTCCCCTGATTTTTCTTCGAAAAAGTATTGGGAACAGCTGTACTACATATCAGTTCCTTTTTACCTTTTCTGACAAACTCAATTTCCCGGCTTCTATTCTTACGCTTTTCATCTGTATCAGCATTAGCTGTGGAGTGTAGAAAAGAAAAACTAGCCAAATATTTTGCATACTTTTCGGCAAAGGCCAAAGCCACATAACCTCCCATTGAATGCCCAATCAAATGCACCGAACTTAAGTTTAAATGAACAAGTACAGCATGTACCGCATCGGCCATATCATCTATAGTGATTTGAGCATCTTTAATTATTGACTGACCATGTCCGGGTAAATCAATGCAAATTACCCTGGCAGATTTTGACAAATCCAAAGCTAAAGCATGAAAAGTCTCAATAGACTCGAGGTAACCATGCAAAATAACCAGCACTGTACCTTCACCTTGGTCACTGAATCTGATTTTATATTTTGAAGTCTCAATTGTTTTTATCATCTGTTTCTATTTTAAATGTTATGTGAAAATACATAAATTCAGAATCAAACAGATTCAAAACTAGAGCCTAATCCCCCATTCTTCAAAAAAGATCAAAATCAATCGATATATGAGTTGATTCACAGAGCATAAATACACACAGTAAACTATTTCACTTTGGGGAAGTAAAATTATCCACTCATCTGACTGGTAATTATTTTACCTTTCTAAATTAGAACTATACTACTCCACTTGTTTTAAAACATATAAAAAAGTAATAACTTGCAAAGGTTTGTTCGAAGCATTAGAGAATAAATTCTGTAATCAATTTAGACTTAAACGAATAGGTTTGCACTACAAGTCAAACAACTAGCTTGTTGTTAAATAGGCCGCTATTAGAATCAATCTAAATAAATTACATGTGTTACGTAGTATTGTTTCCTCAAACATGAGCATCTACATTTGCGTCTGAATTAGTTAAACCTTAGAATAAAAACAATCTAATTTAATTTTTAAATCCTATGAGCAGTTTTTTAAGTTCATCAATTGGGAAGAAGCTGATAATGAGTTTATCAGGCCTTTTTCTTATTGTTTTTGTGTTGGTTCACTTGATATTAAACTCATTTTTGTTGTTTGATAACACAGGTGAATTATTCAACGCAGGAGCTCACTTTATGTCTCTACCGATTATCCGTTTCGGATTACAGCCGGTACTGGCAGGTGGATTCATTATCCACATCATTTACGCTATTACGCTAACATTGCAAAACCAAAAGGCTCGTCCTCAAAAGTATGCAGTTCAAAACTTGAGTAACAGTAGTACTTGGTCATCACGTAACATGTTCGTGTTGGGTGGTCTTGTATTGGTATTTATTGCAATGCACTTGTTGCATTTCTTTGTGCCTATTCAGATCGAAGGAAATGTACATGATGATGCTCAGTTGGTAAAAGCTCTTTTCACCAATGGTTCTATGGGATTAGTTTATACTGGTCTTTATGTTTTAGGAGCTATCCTTTTAGGATTACACTTGGCTCACGGATTCTGGTCTGCTTTCCAATCAATTGGTTTCAGCAATAAAATCTGGAAAAAACGTTTAGAAAAGGTATCTTACTTCTACGCAATTTTCGTTGCTGCAGGATTTACAATCATTCCTTTGTACTTACACTTTTTTGCTTAATTGCTAAAATTTAACGGTTATGACAGTATTAAATTCAAAAATTCCAGCCGGGCCATTAGCTGAGAAGTGGTCAAAACACAAAGCTGCTATTAAAGTAGTTAGCCCTGCTAATAAGAGAAAATTAGATATTATCGTTGTAGGAACTGGTTTGGCCGGTGGATCTGCTGCTGCTTCTTTAGCAGAGATGGGATACAACGTAAAAGCATTTTGCTACCAGGATTCAGGTCGTAGAGCTCACTCTATTGCTGCTCAGGGTGGTATTAACGCTGCAAAAAACTATCAAAACGATAATGACTCGATTTATCGTTTATTCTATGATACAATTAAAGGTGGTGACTACCGTGCACGTGAAGGCAACGTTTACCGTTTGGCTGAAGTAAGTGGTGACATCATCGACCAATGTGTGGCTCAAGGTGTACCTTTTGCACGTGAGTATGGTGGAACCCTTTCAAACCGTTCATTCGGTGGTGTATTGGTAAGTCGTACTTTCTATGCTCGTGGTCAAACCGGACAGCAGTTGCTATTGGGATGTTACGCATCAATGAACCGCATGATCGGACAAGGTAAGATCGAAATGCATGAGCGTAACGAAATGCTTGACATTGTAACTGTAGATGGTAAAGCTCGTGGTATTATCACACGTAACCTGGTTACTGGTGAAGTTGAACGTCATGGTGCTCACGCTGTGGTTATCGCTACTGGTGGTTACGGTAATGTATTCTTCCTTTCAACCAATGCTATGGGTTGTAATGGTGGTGCTGCATGGCAAGCTTACAAGAATGGTGCATATTTCGGAAACCCTTGTTTCGTACAAATTCACCCAACTTGTATTCCTGTTCACGGTGAACAACAATCTAAATTAACTTTGATGTCTGAATCCCTTCGTAACGATGGTCGTGTTTGGACTCCAAAGAAAAAAGAAGACGCAATTAAATTGCAAAAAGGTGAAATGGGACCTAATGATATCGCTGATGAAGATCGTGACTTCTACCTAGAGAGAAGATACCCTTCATACGGTAACTTGGTACCACGTGACGTAGCCTCTCGTGCTGCAAAAGAGCGTTGCGATGCTGGTTTCGGTGTAAACGAGACTGGTAAGGCTGTTTACCTTGACTTTAAATATTCAATTGAGCGTTTAGGACGTGATGTTATCGAAGCTCGTTATGGAAACTTATTCCAGATGTATGAGAAGATTACTGATGTAAATCCATACAATGAGCCAATGCAGATTTATCCTGCAATTCACTACTCAATGGGTGGTGTATGGGTTGATTACAACTTGATGACTAACATCCCGGGTCTTTATGCTATTGGTGAGGCTAACTTCTCTGATCATGGTGGTAACCGTTTAGGTGCTTCTGCATTGATGCAAGGTTTAGCTGATGGATACTTTATCCTTCCTTACACTATTGGTGATTATTTGGCTGATGAAATTCAAACACCACGTATTGAATTGAATCACCCTGAATTCGACAAGAAAGAAAAAGCTGTTCAGGCTCGTCTAGAACGTCTTTACAATGTTAAAGGTGATAAATCAGTTGATTATTTCCATAAGCGTTTAGGAAACATCATGTGGGATTACGTAGGTATGGCTCGTAACGAAAAAGGCTTGAAATATGCTATCGAAGAGATTGCTAAGATCAAAGCTGATTTCTATAGCAATGTTCGCATTCCTGGTGATTTCGATGCTATGAATATCGAGCTTGAAAAAGCGGGTCGTGTGGCTGATTTCCTTGAATTAGGTGATTTGATGGCACGCGATGCATTGAACCGTAACGAATCTTGTGGTGGTCACTATCGTGAGGAGTCTGTAACCGAAGAAGGTGAAGCTAAACGTGATGATGAAAACTTTACTTTTGTATCAGCTTGGGAGTACCAAGGTGAAGATAAAGATCCTATTTTACACAAAGAAGATTTAGTATTCGAAACTGTTGAGTTAACTCAACGTTCATACAAGTAAGCCATGGCAGATAAGATATTAAAAGAATTAACGATAAAGGTTTGGCGTCAAAAGAATGCTAAAGCCAAAGGGAAATTTGAATCCTATAAAATCAACGATATCTCAACTGGAACATCATTCCTTGAGATGCTTGATATTCTTAATGAGCAACTAATTAATGATGGCATTGAGCCTATTGCATTCGATCACGATTGCCGTGAAGGTATTTGTGGAATGTGTAGCTTATACATCGACGGACGTGCTCATGGACCAGATGACGATATCACAACATGTCAATTGCACATGCGTAAATTCGAAGATGGTGCAACCATCACTATTGAGCCTTGGAGAGCTGGAGCATTTCCGGTAATCAAAGACTTAATCGTTGATCGTACTGCTTTTGAAAAAGTGCTTCAGTCTGGTGGTTACATCTCTGTAAACACAGGTGGTGTACCTGATGGAAATGCAATTCCTATTTCTTACGATGATGCTGAAGAAGCTATGGATGCTGCAGCTTGTATCGGTTGTGGTGCTTGTGTAGCAACGTGTAAAAACTCATCGGCAATGTTGTTCGTTTCTGCTAAGGTATCTCACCTTGCAAAACTTCCACAAGGTCGTGTTGAAGCTACTCGTCGTGCTAAGAACATGGTGGCTAAAATGGATGAGCTAGGTTTTGGTAACTGTACCAATACAGGTGCTTGTGAGGTAGAATGTCCTAAGGGAATTTCTATTGCAAACATTGCTCGTTTGAACCGCGAATTCTTAAGCGCTACGATTAAGGGCTAATTAGATTAAAATCGAGATATGAAGAGCGTTGCCTTAGGGGAACGCTCTTTTTCTTTTTACTTATATTGAGAGGTAGAACCAATATATCCAATCGATTTACAACTCTAATCTCAACATTAAAAATCCCCTGATTCAAATCTCCAATAGCACTGGCTGCTGCTTTAGATAAGTCAATTATCCTTCCCTTCACGTAAGGACCTCGATCATTTACTCTTACGTAAACAGATTTCTGATTATCAAGGTTTGTTACCTCAAGCCAAGTCCCAAAAGGGAAAGTCATATGCGCAGCAGTATATTCTTCCTGTGAGAAAAATTCACCGTTAGCAGTAAGCCGCCCATCAAACCAATCCGAATAAAAAGATGCCTTCCCTTTTATTACTTGTAAAGGAGCCAATTGCGCAGATAAACCAGAACTGCAAATTACTAAAACAACAACTAAGGCAAACGACTTCATGACTTAAAATATAGAGAGAAAAAAATCCGACCATTCAGGCCGGATTCTAAACCGATTAAATACAAACCTATTAATTTGCATTGACTAAATTAGTGTAATATACTTCATGTGCGACTTTATCAACAATATGCTTTACAAATTTCAGATCATACATCGAACTAAAAATCTGATCCATCAAAGCTAGCGTATCTTCACTTAGCATTTCGGAAAGCTGGATACTGGTTCCATCTTCAAAAGTAATTTTTATATCACGTCCCTTTCTACAGAATGCGACGTTTGCTTCATTAACATCATTTTGATGCTTCACAACCTCAATAGTAGCCCCTTCTTGTAACACATCATTTCTATAAACCACGTAATTTCCAGAAACTGAACTCCATTCGATTTTAATGCTACCCAATACCAGTGAATATTTCAATTCTCCTTCATTCGTTTCATCTGATTTCGAGATCTCAACCTCTTCCATGAAAAGAATAGCATCACCTTTCATCAAATTAAACTCATAATTTATCATTTCGCCAGCACTAAAGTCAACACCAACTGAATAATCATTCGTGAAGGTAAATTTAGATTGATAGTCAAAATTCAAATCCTCAGAAATAGACCAATCAACAAATAATTCGCCCGCTTTCTCTTTTTCAACCTCAATCTCAGAATTCAATAAATAATCAAACTCAATACCTCCTGAGTAAGTGTAATTATAATCAGTTGTTGTAATAACAAAATCATTGGTATACTCAGTTGCTTCATCCACGTAAAGCATCCATGGGCGCATGGCTTTCTCTTTTGGCAATCGCAAAATAAATGATTCCGAATCGCCTACCTTCTCAAATGCACTTTGATATCCGTTTTTGATGGTCCCTTGTTGATCAGGAATTCCCTTTTTATAATCATAAACACCTTTAATATCATCAAGTGTGATGCTCATAGCATATCTGGAATCCATACTGCCTGCATAATTACTTTTTAGGTTTGTGCCATCCTCAACTGTTATTATCTCAAATCCTTTTGATTCCGAAATATCTACAACAGCATCAGTAACCGCATTCGCTTTAACTTCCATTAATTGTACAAGAGAAAGATCATGTTCTAAATTATTGTCAGACTTATCTGAGCAACTCCAAAATATTGCTGAGAACAATAACAGCGTTCCAAAACTTATAATGCATTTTTTCATATCATCGGAATTAGGTTATCTATTGGGGCAATCATATTGATCTTAATAATGCGACACACTTAATCACAAAGATTATACCAAAATACATCGTTGTTATATCAATATAAACATAAACCCCTACCATAGAAATGATTCAGAGCATCAAGTTACAAAAAGCAGCTGTCATTAGGAATAATATCAAAGTCTTTTTGTGTAGTCAAAAAGGAATTCGTGTAGTAAAATTCCACAAAAGTCGGCTCAAGTATTATAATTAACGTGATTATCTATCCAATTTTCAATCCGCTTTATTTAGATTTCTTCTAAACGAATAAATTCGGAATTTAATCATACGAAATTTAATGTTTGAAAGTCAGTGAAGTTGGGAATTTGCAATGTACACTTCAAAGACATATGTCTTTTAGCTCTCCTACACAATCAAAATACGATTGGTATTATTTATTAAGCAAATCATCTAACCCATTCCAAAAGAATCAGCTATGGCTAAATTTACCAAAGAAGATGCCCTTCGATATCACGAAGGCAAACGTCCTGGAAAAATTGAAGTTATTCCGACCAAACCCCACTCCACACAACTGGATTTATCGCTGGCCTACTCACCTGGAGTTGCCGAGCCCTGTTTAGAAATCCAAAAGAATCCTAAAGACGTTTATAAGTACACTGCAAAAGGAAACCTTGTAGCTGTAATTTCAAATGGAACTGCGGTTTTGGGATTAGGTGATATCGGTGCAGAAGCTGGAAAACCCGTTATGGAAGGGAAAGGTTTATTGTTTAAAATCTTTGCTGATATCGATGTTTTCGATATTGAAGTCGACACTAAAGATGTGGATGAATTTGTCAAAATTGTAAAAGGTATTGCGCCAACATTTGGGGGCATCAATCTGGAGGATATTAAAGCTCCCGAATGTTTTGAGATTGAAGATCGACTCAAAACTGAGCTAAACATTCCTATCATGCACGACGATCAGCATGGAACTGCGATCATTTCATCAGCAGGTATGTTGAATGCTATCGAAATTCAAAAGAAAAAAATTGAAGACATCAAATTAGTTGTCAACGGAGCGGGAGCATCGGCAGTAGCGTGTACACGACTCTATATTTCACTTGGGGTAAAAAAGGAGAATATTGTCATGGTGGACAGCAAAGGTGTGATTCATAACTCACGAACCGATTTAAGTGCTATAAAACGTGAATTTGCCACCAAGAGAAACCTTCATACACTGGAAGAAGCTATTGATGGTGCCGATATGTTTCTGGGCCTATCTGTAGCCAATGTATTAACGCCTGAAATGGTTAAAAGCATGGCTGATCGTCCCATTGTGTTTGCCCTGGCCAACCCCAATCCTGAAATTAAGTATGAACTCGCAATGAAAGTCCGTAAGGACTTAATAATGGCCACAGGAAGATCAGATCACCCCAATCAGGTTAATAATGTTTTGGGCTTTCCTTTCATTTTTAGAGGTGCTTTAGATGTAAAAGCCACCGGCATAAATGAGGAAATGAAAATTGCAGCTGTAAAGGCTCTGGCTGATTTAGCAAAAGAAGATGTTCCCGACATGGTCAATACCGCCTATAAGGAAATGAATTTAAATTTCGGAACAGATTACATCATCCCTAAACCTCTTGATCCAAGACTATTAACAGTGGTTGCACCCGCTGTTGCCAAAGCTGCGATGGAGTCAGGTATCGCCCATACTCCCATTACAGATTGGGAAGCTTACGAAATGGAATTGGAACAACGAATGGGACGAAACAATAAACTTCTAAGAGCCTTAACAAATAAAGCCCGAAGAAATCCGAAGCGGGTAATATTTGCAGAAGGAGAAAACTTTAAGGTCCTCAAAGCAGCTCAAAACGTCTTACATGAAGGAATAGCAGAGCCAATATTATTGGGGGATAAGAAAAAAATTAAAAAACTCATTTTGGATAATGATCTGGATATTGAAAATATCCCTGTTATTGACTGGAATTCAAGAAAAGAACAAGGCAGACGTGAGAGATTTGCTCATGTTTTATTCGAAAAAAGGAACCGAAAGGGCTTAACCTATTCCGAAGCTTTGGAACTGATGACCAATCGCAACTATTTTGGTGCAATGATGGTGGAAACTGGCGAAGCTGATGCTCTATTAAGCGGATCAACATCTAAATATGCAGATACCATAAAACCTGCCATTCACACTGTCGGAATCAAACCCGAAATCAATCATATTGCAGGTATGTATCTGTTAATGACCAAGCAAGGCCCTCTTTTCTTTTCGGATACAACGGTCAATCCTCGTCCGGATGCAAAAACAATAGTCGATACCACATTACTAACGGCAGAGGCTGTCCGCAAGTTCAATATTGAACCTGTTGTCGCCCTCGTTTCCTATTCTAACTTTGGGTCGATACGCACAGGAAGTCCGGTACGTGTTCAGCAAGCAACGGCAATTTTACATCGTGAACATCCCAATTTAATTGTTGATGGTGATATTCAGATGAACTTTGCCTTAAATAGTGAATTGCGAAACCAAAAGTTTCCTTTTTCAAAACTTGGCAAAAAACGCGTGAATACCATCATCTTCCCAAACTTAAGCAGCGGAAATATCAGTTATAAATTGATACAGGAACTTGGTGGAGCCGAAGCTATAGGCCCAATTCTACTTGGCATGAACAAATCGATTCATGTGATTGCATTGGAAAGCTCTGTTCGCGAAATCGTGAACATGGTAACCATTGCAGTAGTGGATGCTCAATAAATTAGATCAATAAAAAGCTTTAGCTGAAACAAAGTCAGCTAAGGCTTTTTTATTTTATTTCAATTTACCACCCAAAACACAAGTCTTTTTATAGGTTTTCACATCTCCGTCAGGATGATACAATTCAAAATAGATGACATAAACCCCTATGGGGGCTCGCTCCTTATTTGCCAATAAGCCATCCCAAAACAATTCATCTTTCGTCGATAATGTCAAATTGCTTGCCAAGCGTCTGATTTCTTTCCCAAAACTGTTATAAACTCTAATATTGGCCACATAACCGCTTTTGTCAAGATCAAAATTAATGATCAGCCTATCGTCCACCCCATCATTATCCGGCGAAAATATTTTGCTCTTAAATCCAAGGGTATTGATTTCAACTTCATCAATATCATAGGATGAATTTTGCATACCAGGTGTTCCAAAATCAATACTCTGAGCCGCCGAAATCCAATTTGATGTCGAATTCGTTTCTTTAAAGGGATTAATTCTCTCCAATGAAACACCTTCATCTGAAGTAAGATTCTGCACGTGCATATCTTCATCATAAGCAAAATCATCTACCTGCTCCAGATTCCGATTTAAAAGAACCACACGCCCTTCATCATCATTATAAGAGGGCAAATTCTTCAATTGTAAAAAAGTCTTTTCGTCACAATGGCTGTAATTCAACTTGATATTCGCCGTATCTGTACTCACCAAAAGATAAGTCCCTGCTTCCAACATTTGGGATTTATCACTCAAAGGATAAACCTGATCGATTTGATAATTTTCATCCCGATTGGCAATAAACAAATCCCGAATATCAATGATTCGACCAGAGAGATTAAGCAATTCAATATAGTCTGCTCCACCAGGGTATGGATTAAACAACACTTCATTAATAACCAAATCACCTACCTGAGGCAAATCAGCAATTAAAAATTCAAACCCATTCTCTTCAATCGGATTCCCTGCTAAATCGACAAGTTGATCAGAAAACAGCAGCTGATATTGAATATTGTGTTCAAAATCCTGAGGGAAATTCAGTCGTAAAGCGAATTTTTCATTCTCAAGCTCAACAACTGAATCGGGATGCCCCATCCCCTGGTCTAAAGAAAAATTTTCAAGCATTAAGGCTTGACTCAATTCCAAATATTCACTAAAAAAGAGATCGATGGTATTCGAATTAATCAAATCATAAGCTAATAAACGAGGTGAAATAACATCCGGATTAATCCCTACAATTGAATTCTCCCTCCCAGGCGTACCTCCCGATTCGTCCATTGATGGCTGCCAATTATCGGCTTGCCAGGAATGATTGTTACAATCGACTCTTTCCAAAGTCCAACCACCATCCATTTTTTCATCATCACCATACCAATCCGATGAGTATGTGACTTCGTCAAGCAATACACCTGACGAAGATTCTAAGGAAATACGGGCACCTGAATTGGTCAGACTTGGGAAACTACTAAGGCCTAATATTTGTCCAAACTCTTTATAGAAATCAACTGCTGCATTCGAACACAGAATTAAATAATCATGAGCTGGAAGTTCAAAATCAGAAAGAATTTTCACAGTATTGCCAACCCTTAGTTTGAAATTTTTAATGTTAACAGAATAATCTCTGGTATTATATATCTCAATAAATTCATATTCCGGCAAGCCCACAACCGGCGATTCATCTGCTAGAATTTCATTTATAACTAAATCATATTGCTTCGTTTCTTCATAAAAATCAAATTCAATACTCATCAATTCAGAAACAGAACCTAAAAGATCCTGAATCCCTTCAATTCTCAGATTATATTTGCCTGTCATCAATTTATCCTGCAACTGTAAAACCAGCTCGTTCTTTTTATTGGATGCTTTAATTTCCTTTATGAAAACGTCATTATCATCTCGCTTTAAACTAAAATTTCCCCCTTTTGATGACTCATTGAAGTTCAGATCTTCTGAAAAACGGAGGACTATTGAATCAGAATAAACAGCATAATTTCTAAGAAAAGGTGCCGTGTTATATCTCTCAATTGTAAAATCGTCAAACCAAAGTTCACCTGCCCGTGAAGCTGATTCAAAATTAAAATCAAGTCCGGTATACCAAATCTCAGCCTCATTTACAACTTCAGAGATAACCCGACCTGCCTCCAACCAATTCGACTTATCTCCTAAACGATTATAATAAAGTTTCCATTCCCCTTTTGCAGTATATTCAACCTTTATAGCAACCTGTTCTTCTTCACTCCAATCAAAATCAGATTTTATCAAGAGCTCCGAATCATCATCATTTGTTTTCCATAAACTTAACAGGTCGTCAGAACCGGACAGATTTACGCCGACTGAATACAGCTGATCAGCTAATTCGGGATCATTGAAATCCATCAATAAATGGAAAACAAAATAATTTGCCGATGAAGGATCCCAATCCGAATTTTTAAGTAAGAATTCCCAATAAATAGACTCTGCACCAATCTGAATCTCTGGAATGGGTTTCAGAATATAACTATCACCTGTCGCATTTGTTAGATTGTGCTTTAAACTATAAGCCCCACCGATAGGTAGATATGAAGACGAAGTCCAGTCATAACGATTTTGCCAGACATCTAAATTCTGAGATTCAAAATCATCAGATATAATTAGGGATTCATTTTGCACAAAAATTGACTGAACATCCGGAGCCAAATCACCACTCACTTCTAATTCAAAAGCATGCTTACCCGAATAATTCAAGCCATCAATTTTTAATTGTCCATCGACCAAATTACCCATAGCTCCCGTTTGAGTTAAGTCACCATCACCCGAAACCAAATTGAGGTTGATAGATGAATTTTGATCTTTATCGATATTCTGATAGGCATCAACTGCAGCTAAAACCAGACTGAATTCTTCATCCGGAGCAATTCCTTTAGGGGAAGAGATAAAGGACAAGCGATCAGAAAACACCTCAATCTTATGCAGAGCTGACACAATCGGCTCTGTCAATTCACTTAATAGGGATGAACCTGTGGTCGAGCTTTTCCAGTCATGTTCTTTTCTAATTTCAAGTTGAAATTGAGCATGATCAGGCAATAAACTTTTCTTAAAATAAATGCCTAATTCATACTCAGCCTGCTTTCCATTTTCAATCTCAATCTCCAAAGAGGTGAATGAAATATAATCCAGCTCTATTTTTGTCGTTTGAGCCACAACGTCTCCATCCTTCATTAAAACCGAACCAGCCAAATGTTTCTTCCAATCAAGGCCGGAATCATCAAGTTTATTATAAAATTTCATTGAACTGATAAGAGTTGGAGTTAAATCAAAAGTCGCTTCATCCTTTATAATAAAATTAAAAACCACTTCTGAGTTATCCGGGCTAATCGCAATAGTACTCAAACTTTTAGACGATATAGGTGAGGTCGATTTTAGAATGTTTGAATTCGCATCCAAGCTCGAGATAGTTTCACTCATCACTGGTTTCATTCCAGCAGCTTCAACCAGAATGGTGAAATTTTCAGCTTTATTGTAACTTAGATCTGTCCATACATATTTTCCATCCGTCAAATTCTTTTGCAAGCCTGAATCAGAAGTTAATTCCCCAGTGCCTGATGCCACAGAAACATTCGCTTCAATACTCGAATTGGAATCCTGATTACCAAATTTATCGACCGCTCCTAATTCAATTCCAAACACAGAATTTATCAACAATGTCTTTGGAGGCTTATTTGTGAAAATAAGTTCTGTGCCCTCAACATCAACTTCAAAGCTTTTCCCCACCAAATCACCTGTAAACTCTTCAACCAGATGACTTCCATTAACCTCCCATTGAGAATGTGTACTATCGATTGTTGCCTGAAAAGTTGATCCATCTGTAGAATTTTCAGTCAGATAAATACACAGGGATAAATCTATTGTCTCCCCATCAGATATTGATGCAAGAACATCGTTCTCAGAAAACAAAATAATGAGATCACTTTCGCTTTTCTGATAATCAGCGTTAACAATCTTATCGTTGATTTTTATTTGAAATCCACCAATCTCATTTGCCCAATTTACCGTATTCGCATCACCTGATATCAATCTGATTTTTTTCAGGACAGTCTCAACTTCATCATCCCCAGCATCCGAAATTTGAAAACGAAAAACCTCTTTATAATCATCTTCGGTAACCGCTAAGGATGAAATATGCAGATCATCAGGTAGCCAATCAACCACATGTGCCTGAGTTGATTTTGCACTCGTAATAGAAATTGGACCAGAAATAATAGAATTAAAGCCTATTGCTGAAGCCTGTATTTCAATATCTTCTATCAGATTATAAACCAAATTATCAAATACAACTTCACCTAAGGTCATATTATCCGACAAATTACCAGCTAAAACACCACTCCCCGTGGCAAGACTAATATCTATCAATGGATTTGCGTCTAGATCCGTATTCCCATTCTTATCTGTCGCATTAAGAGAGACTGTAAAAATGGAATTTTTGATAATGTCATTTATTGGAATTGTCGTAAAATTCAATTTTGTATCTACCACAGAAATTTGATGTTCAGGCGAAATCACTGCGGTGCTATTCGCTATATCAAATCCTGATCCGGATGAAAAGGTTGTAATTCCAGCAGCTCCGGCTGCCAATTCTATCTGAACTTTCTGCCCATCAATAATTCCTGTAGTTTTCAGATAAGTTCTCAGTTCATATTCATGAGAAGAATTATCTGCAAGAGTAAAATCACCTTCTGAAAAATTCAAAATGACTTCATCCGAACTTATATCAACGGAGCTTGTTGAAATAAATTCAGTTCCATCATAAATCACAAAGCCTTCAAACTGACTTGAGAGATCTGCAGGATGATCAGAAGCTATATTTTTGAACTTGATCGATGAGATTTTAGTATCCAATTCATCAGAACTTAAAGGCTCTGACAATCTAAACTTCAACAAAGCTTGAGCGGAACCAATATCATTGGCAATTGAGCTAAGATTTTGAACATTCACTTGACTCGTCGGTTCTAAGACCTGAGTTAATTCATCATTGGAAACAACAATAGGAGTACCCGTAACTAAAATATCATCGATATATATTTTATCTGATGCATAAGTGGTTTTCATTCGAGCAACAAGTTGCAAACTGAAACCTTCTAAACCATTTTCTGTAGCCGTTGAACTTGTCCAATCAACAGTACTTTCGAAAAATGGAACTTCAACTCCTCCATCTAAAATATAGCAGAGCTTAATGTATTTATTATTAGCGGTTGAACCCGTACCGGTTTCAGCAGCCAGAACAGATATATTAATCCCTGTATAGCTAGAAATATCCAAAACAGAACTCTTCCAGATCGCTTCTCCATTGCAATCTAAAGCTTCTAATCTATCGGAGCCTGTATCAACTACTTTCACATAATCACCAGCATCATAAAAAATACAAGCACTCACATCTAAAGTCCAATTTACACCTGAAATATCATTCAATACATCCCCATCAAATCCTTTCCCAATATCTTCATTAAAATTTGCCGAATAAATCACCTCCTGAGCTTGTAAGCTCCCCATAGTCAGGAATAAAAAAAAGAATACTTTAAATAAAACAAG
Organism: Ancylomarina subtilis; assembly: GCF_004217115.1. Taxonomy (NCBI): domain Bacteria; kingdom Pseudomonadati; phylum Bacteroidota; class Bacteroidia; order Marinilabiliales; family Marinifilaceae; genus Ancylomarina; species Ancylomarina subtilis. The sequence continues at coordinate 2,201,015 of NZ_SHKN01000001.1, forward strand.
TGTTTTCATAGCTAAAAACTCTATATTCGTTGACTCGATTAACAACAAGAGATATTCTGGAATGTAAGAGAATATACTCCCTATATCTCTGATAAAATTGAACTAACCAATCAATGTTAATTCGATATTTAAGACTAACCCAGGTTCAATTCCAAAGACTAACTGAATCTGAGTAAGTAAGTTATAATTATTAATCCAATTTAATAGAATTTTTTATTATGAAAATTGCTGTCGTAGGCGCCACAGGTTTAGTGGGACAAAAAATTCTTGAGGTATTAACCGAAAGAAATTTCCCTGTAGATGAATTGTATCCCGTTGCAAGTGAAAGATCAAAGGGGAAAAAGATCGAATTTAGAGGTAAACAGGTAGCGGTAATTGGCATGAAAGAAGCAATTGAATTAAAACCTCATATTGCCATTTTCTCAGCTGGTGGTAATACCTCTCTTGAGTGGGCTCCTGAATTCGAAAAAGTAGGAACGTTTGTTGTTGATAATTCTTCAGCCTGGAGAATGCATCCTGAAAAAAAATTAATTGTACCTGAAATTAATTCTTCTGAACTTACAGTTGATGATAAAATTATCGCCAACCCAAACTGTTCTACCATACAAATGGTTGTTGCGCTAGCACCTCTTCATAAGAAATATAAAATTAAACGCCTGATCATCTCAACTTATCAATCGATTAGCGGAACCGGTGTAAAAGCTGTGAAGCAATTAGAAAATGAACGCGCTGGTATAGATGGTGAAATGGCCTACCCATACCCAATTGATAAAAACTGCTTGCCTCATTGTGATGTATTCGAAGAGAATGCCTACACAAAAGAGGAAATGAAATTGATTAATGAGACCAGAAAGATTCTCTGTGATGACTCAATTCGAATTACAGCAACTGCGGTTCGTGTTCCTGTTGTTGGTGGTCATTCAGAATCGGTAAATATTGAATTCGAAAAGGATTTTGATTTAGATGAGTTGAAAACTATTCTTTCTCAATCAGAAGGAATTATTCTTCAAGATGAACCCGAGAAAAATATTTATCCAATGCCACGATTTGCTCATGAAAAAAACGAAGTCTTTGTAGGAAGAATTCGTCGTGATTTCTCAAATCCTAACAGTTTAAATATGTGGATTGTTGCTGATAACCTTCGTAAGGGTGCCGCAACTAATGCTATTCAGATTGCTGAATATCTAACTCAAAGTGGAATCGTTAGATAACCAATTTAAAACACATACAAAAAAAGCGATGTTCCGTTTATTAAGGAACATCGCTTTTTTTGTATCACTATACCAATTTATTCGTCGTCCTCGCTCAAATTACTATAATCCTGATATAAGAAATTATTGTAAGGGAAACGAGCCGAGTGAATATCACGAATGACATTATATACTTGTTCTCTAAACTCTTCAATATTATCCTTCTCCTTGGCAGAAATAAATAAACAAGGTGTATCACCTTTGGCAACCCACATTTTCTTTAATTCATCAAGGCTGTAATTCTCTCGTAACTTCGGCGTCAAATCATCCTCATCTTTTTTCACATAGCTGAAAGCATCAATTTTATTGAAAACCAGAAAGCGAGGTTTTTCTTTTTTATCGATTTCAGCCATGGTTTCGTTCACCACATTAATATGATCTTCGAAATTTGGATGCGAAATATCAACAACATGTAAAATAATATCCGCCTCACGCACCTCATCCAATGTCGATTTGAAAGATTCAACCAAATTATGAGGCAGTTTCCTGATAAATCCAACCGTATCAGCTAGTAAAAAAGGGACATTCTGAATCACAACCTTTCTAACTGTCGTATCCAAAGTTGCGAAAAGCTTATTTTCAGCGAATACATCTGATTTACTCAAAACATTCATCAGTGTTGACTTGCCAACATTGGTATAACCAACCAAGGCAACACGAACCATTTTATCACGATTCTTTCGCTGTACCGTTTTTTGCTTATCAATTTTCTTAAGATCTTCTTTAAGCTTTGATATTTTTTCAAGAATGATACGACGGTCGGTCTCAATTTGAGTCTCACCAGGTCCACGCATACCAATACCACCTCGCTGACGTTCAAGGTGAGTCCAAAGACGCGTTAATCGTGGCAATAAATACTGATACTGTGCCAATTCAACCTGAGTTTTTGCATTGGCCGTTTGGGCACGACTGGCAAAAATATCAAGAATAAGATTCGTTCTATCTAAGATCTTACATTTCAGTTCTCTTTCGATATTTCGCAATTGGGATGGAGATAATTCATCATCAAAAATCACCAAACTTACCTCCGGATTCGATTCAAGATAATTTGAAATCTCTTCCAACTTTCCAGTTCCAACAAAGGTTTTAGGATGTGAATGTTGTAATTTTTGAGTAAAACGCTTAACCGTTTCAGCCCCGGCTGTTAAAGCAAGAAAATCCAACTCATCAAGGTATTCATTCACAATTTCTTCCGTCATCCCTTGAGATTGATCTATAACACCAATCAAAATTGCTTTTTCCGATTCTATTTTATTATTAAGGAAATCTCCCATGTATTTTCAAATATATGATTTAAGAATTTAGTTCAAACAAAAATGAACCAAACATGCTCTTTTTAAAAGATATCGACAAAAGTAAGCAATATTCATTGATAAACTAAGTTCGACTTAAAACAAAAAAGAGGCTCTGAAAAATCAGAGCCTCATATATTGAATACAAAATGTATCAGCTTATTGTAATTGGAAATTGATCGGTACAGTATAAGACACTTTTACAGCCTTACCACGTTGCTTACCAGGTTTCCATTTTGGCATATTCTTGATAACCCGAACAGCTTCCTTATCAAGAGATGGGTCAACCCCTCTCATGATCTTCACATTCTCGATGGCACCAAGTTTGTTAACAACAAAACCAACGTATACACGTCCGGTAATACCGTTCTCTTGTGCAATCACAGGATATTTAATAGATCTAGCAATCCATTTCTGTAATTCAAGATCTCCACCTGGAAATTCAGGCATATCTTCTACGATTACAAAAACCTGCTGCTCATCTTCTTCTTCCTCCTCCTCAACAACTTGAATTTCAACTTCTTCGTCCATGTCGGCCTCAGAGTCTTCAATTTCTAGTTCGTCTTCAATTTCTTCATCGTTATCCACAATGTTCAAAACATCAGCAACTTTAGGAGCTGGTGGTGGTGGTGGTGGTGGCTTAACAGGCTCTTGACGAGTAATAGGAATAATTTCCTCTTCAGCCTGGATTTCTTGCTCTGCTTCCAACACAGTGGCTTCGCTTGTATCAACTCGCCACTCAAAGGCTAGAAACACAATAGCAAGAGTAAGAGCCAGACCAATCTCAAGAAAAAGACCTCTCTTATTCTCCAGATCTGCTTTTTGTGACTTCTTAACTTCCATAGTTTTCTTTTAATTTTCTAGTAAATTCAGCGTTTAAAAGTAGGTATTTCAATTCTATAATCAAAATTCTATTTCGGATATGCTTAATATTTCAGGGGATAAAGATAGAAAAATTCACGTCAAACAATTTTTTTACAAACCGAAATAGACATGTTTGAAAGCTTATGTAGACCGCACCCTATTTTTATGTCACAAATACCAGGCATCTAAACACATAAAAATAGCTGTAAATAAATACAATAAGTAATTATTCTACAGCAATCCTTATATCGATTCTAAATTAAAACGTTTCCATAAAAAATGAGTAGAAAATCAACAAAGCCCGAACTCATCCTACCTATACACACTATTCTTCTACTGTAATCAATCGTTTACCCTAGTAAACAATCATGGGTCATCGTTAATTTTCTACTCACCTCCTTTTACGTAGAGAATTTGAAAAGGTTATAACAATCTTGATTTTTTTGCAAATTTACTCGGTGATTCGTTAAATTCGTATATATTTGTCTTCGCATTGGGGGATTAGCTCAGTTGGCTAGAGCGTTTGACTGGCAGTCAAAAGGTCAGCGGTTCGATTCCGCTATTCTCCACAAAAAAGAGTTGCAAAAAGTTGCAACTCTTTTTTTTTGTGAGCATTGTCTATACTTAAAAAAGAAAATATCATTTTCTACAATAGCAGATATTACTGCAGCTGAAAATTAATTGGAACAGAAAAGGATACATTAACAGGTTTTCCTCTTTGTTTGCCTGGTATCCATTTAGGCATCTTATTAATCACTCGAATGGCTTCCTTATCAAGTGATGGATCAACGCTTCGTATAACCTTTACATTTTCGATGCCACCTTGCTTATTCACAACAAAACTAAGATACACGCGTCCTGTAATCCCATTTTCCTGAGCAATGACAGGGTATCTCACAGTGCTTGAGATCCAATTAAACAGAGCTTGATCTCCCCCGGGAAATTCAGGCATATTTTCAGCAATGACAAATATTTTTTCTTCGTCATCCTCTTCAACATCAGCCTGTACCTGAATTCGCACCTCTTCATCCATAGTTGTTCCTGAATCGACTATCTCTAGAACTTCATCTATATCCTCGTCATTATCAACTATATCAATAACATCTGCAATTCTTGGTGCCGGAGGAGGAGGTGGTGGTGGCTTAATAGGTTCTGTTGTTGTAACCGGGATGATTTCATCATCAACCTGAAGTTCCTGTACGATGTCTAATTCATCTGCTTCAGATGATTCAACACGCCACTCGAAAGCTAAAAATACTATTGCCAGAGTAAGAACTAAACCAATTTGGAGAAAAAGACCCCTTTTATTCTCCAGATCTGCCTTTTGTGTTTTCTTTACTTCCATAGTCTTGTTTTTAAGTTTCTACAAATATCTGTGCATTAAGTTAAATTTTAATATTCATAATCTGTATTTTACTGAATATAAAATTCCATAAAAAATGTTAAATCAACATTTCCATAATCCAAACTAAAAATCAAGAGCCGTAAACATTATTTCATAACACCCCACACACAATTCACACAAATCAACCTGATTCCAAATGATATAGATCAATTACAACTTGTTGATTAAATTAAAATATCGTACATTTCATAGGCATACTATTTCTATAAAAAAACAATCGTTTATGTTCAGACCTACACTGGTTTTCAACCTAGTCCCTTTAAGATATATACTTGGTGTTATTTTCACCCTATCAATAACGTCTTGTCTAAACCAGACCGGGCCCACATTAACACAAGATGAAACCAATTGGTTAAAACAAAACGAAGGGAAAATTGAGGTTTTATTTGGTTATCAGGATCCCCCAAACGCTTTCAATAATGAAGAGGGAGAATACGTCGGTTTATTGGTTGATTATCAAAAAGAGATAGAAAATCACATCGGTCAGGAATTTATTTTTCACAAATTTGATACCTGGGAAGAACTTATTGATTATTCAAAAACAGCTCAAAACTTCATCATAATTGGCTGCGCCCAAACAAATAAAAGAAAAGAATACCTTTTATTTACCAACACCATCATCAAGAAACCCTATGTTATAATCAGCCAACAAAACAATCCCCTGTCCGCCATGAGTTCACTTGGGGATAAAAATGTTTGTACCGTATCAGACTACGCCATCAATGATTATTTAGAAGAATATTATCCCAACATCACTCCCATTCAATATAGCAGCGATCTTGAATGCATACGTGCTGTATCAACGGGTATTTGCGATGCAATGATTGCCAATCAGATGTCTGCGACCCATATTATAAACTCAGAAGCCATTAGTAATCTCAAAATATCCGGCGAAAGCGGTTATTTAAACAGACTTGCTGTTGCTGTATCGAATCATGATCCAATTTTATTTAAAATTGTAGATAAAGTTATTGATAACATTCCACAAAGCAGACAGAATGAACTCTATAAAAAGTGGATCGATCCGGAATCTAACTTTCTGTCAAAAAAAACGTGGCTTGCTATTCTGACTATAGTATTAATCTTTGTGGCGTCACTGATAATTCTTTGGTTATGGCTTATTAGCCTGAGAAAACAAGTTGCAAGACAAACCCAAACTATCAAAAAGAATGAAGAGCACCTACGCATTACCATAAACTCTATTGGTGATGGCTTAATTGTGACAGACGTTAGGGGAAAAATTACAAAAATGAATCCTGTTGCTGAAAAGTTAACCGGATGGCAATACAAGGATGCAAAACAAAAAGACCTTGCAGATATCTTCCGAATTGTTAATTCAAAAACCAGAGAAGCGATTGAGGATCCCTTCAAAAAAATCATAAGGAGCAAACAAGTTATTGGTTTAGACAATCACACTGTACTGATATCAAAAGATGGTGAAGAATTCCAAATCGCTGATTCGGGAGCTCCTATCACCGATCAAGAAGGTCATGTATCCGGAGTTGTTCTCGTGTTCAGAGATATCACAGATACGTATAGATTACAGAAAACCCTGGAAGAAAATGAAAATAGGTATCGATCTTTAATCGAGAATTCCCATGATGGCATCTTTATTTTCTACAACAACAAGTTTGAGTTTGTAAATAAACGATTCGAGCAAATCATGGAATATTCGGCTGAAGAAATCGATAAGATCAATTTTGATGCGATGATTTCCCCGGAGAGTCTGGACATGATATACAATCGCCTGAAAGAAAAAGACAAGAACAAATTATCTTCAAAATTTGAATTTACCGGAATTGCAAAATCAGGACGAAAACTTCCCCTGGAAGTTTCAGTAAGTTACATCCCCTACAAAGACGGCGTTGCAAGTCAAGGCATCATTAGAGACATTACCCAACGTAAGAGATACGAAGCTGAATTAATTAAAGCTAAAGAGAACGCAGAAGAAAGTGACAGATTAAAATCCGTTTTCCTGGCAACCATGTCTCATGAATTGAGAACACCTCTTAATGCCGTTATTGGTTTTTCAGAATTGATTCAACCCAATGTTCCCTTGGACGACATTCTTCATTTCAGCAAAATAATCAGCATGAGTGGAAAACACCTACTTGGCGTTATTGAGGATATTTTTGATATATCACTTATTGAAACAGGAGATGTTCAAATTGAATCAGCACCATTCAATATATCATCCCTCTTAAATGAAGTTTACGAATTAATCAAAAATGAAAGAGTCTTACAAGATAAAGAACACATTGATCTGATCCTGGATAATTCCCTGAAAGATTTAGACCGCATTCTGTACTCCGATCAGAAGCGAATCAAACAGATTTTAATAAACCTTTTGAAAAACGCTATCAAATTTACCAATAAGGGGCATATAAACTTCGGCTGTAGATTATACGAAAAGAACCATGAAAAATTCATCCTTTTCTTTGTAAAAGATACTGGAATTGGAATTCCTCAACATATGCAAAATTTAATCTTTGAAGTATTCCGTCAAGCGGATGAGACACATACAAGAATATATGGTGGTACAGGCCTTGGCTTAACCATTTGTAAAAAATTGACCTGTATGATGAAGGGCGATATATGGGTCGAATCCGAACAAGGACAAGGGGCAAATTTTCACTTCACAATTCCTTTCAAAAACACATCCGAAGAACTACCTCAACAATCTGATAGTTATTCTGAGTTCAGCTTCGACAATGCGACCGTTCTTATTGCTGAAGATGACAAAACGAGTTTCTCATTCCTAAAGGCACTTCTTAGTCAGAAAGGAATGACATGCATTTGGGTGAAAAATGGTCGTGAAGCGGTTAAATATTGTACTGAAGATAATCCTATTGATTTACTTCTTATGGACATTAATATGCCTGAGATGAATGGCTATATTGCAACGAGTCAAATCAAAACGATTCGCCCTAAACTTCCTATTATTGCACAGACAGCCTATGCTATTGAAGGCGATAAAGAAAACATACTAGCTGCAGGTTGCGATTATTATATTTCAAAACCAATAGATAAAAACGAACTCTTCGAAAAAATTCGTTTGTGTTTAGAAAAGAATCAAATAATGGTTAAGGATAATAGTCAATAATACTGATATACAGAGATATGCATAAAATACCTTCCTCTGATTTTCTCAACAAAAAACAGATTGAAGACAATTTTTGTTTTTTTTTATTAGTTTTGAGGCCGTATGTTACAATAAGATAGCAATAGAATATTCAAAATTACTATTGTTTTTTCTAAGGAAAATAATAACTACTCTGCAACCAAAATCCCAATTTCAGATTTTATCTGCCCACCTGCGGATGATAATTGAACACCGTCTAAAGTCATAAAACAAAATAACCTCTCATTTGAGTTTTTTAATTTAACTCAATTTGAGCTTAGTGGAATCTAATTATACTTAAACACATTATGGGAATAAAAGGTCGATTGACATTGTTAAACTTCCTTCAGTTTTTTATCTGGGGAGCTTGGTTAATAACAATTGCTAACTATTGGTTTGGAAATAAAGGCTGGTCGCCACAAGAATTTGGAGCTGTATTCTCTACATTAGGGATTTCATCACTGTTTATGCCAACCCTAACCGGGATTATTGCAGACAGGTGGATAAATGCAGAAAGATTATATGGCATTCTTCATTTATTGGGTGGTGTTGCCTTGTTGTACTTGCCGCAAATCGATAATCCAACTCTATTTATTACTGTGATATTATTGGCAATGATTTGTTATATGCCAACTATCGCCTTAATGAATTCCATCTCGTACACGGTTCTTAAAAACAACAATTACGATGTAATTAAGGTATTTCCACCTATTCGCGTATGGGGTACAATAGGATTTATTGCTGCTATGTGGGTAACTAACTTATCTGGATCAAAAGCTACGGCAAACCAATTTTACATTGCTGCTGTCGCTTCCTTTGTACTTGCTGTTTACTCGTTTACCATGCCTCAATGTAAACCTCAAAACAAAGGTCAAAAAGGAGCTACTTTAACTGAAATATTGGGATTGAATGCATTCAAATTATTTAAGAACTATAAGATGGCCTTATTTTTCATTTTTTCAATGTTCTTAGGCGCAGCACTTCAGTTAACAAATATGTATGGCGATAGATTTTTATCTGAATTTGAGAAAGTTCCTCAATATGCAGATTCTTTCGTAGTGAAATACTCGACCATTATCATGTCGATTTCTCAGGTTTCTGAAACACTTTTCATCCTGGCAATTCCATTCTTCCTAAAGAAATTCGGTATCAAAAAAGTAATGTTAATAAGTATGGTCGCCTGGGTACTTCGTTTCGGTTTATTCGCATATGGTGATCCTGAAGGTGGACTTTGGATGATTATCCTATCTTGTATTATTTACGGAATGGCATTCGATTTCTTTAATGTATCCGGTTCGCTTTTCGTAGAAACTCAATGCGACTCAAATGTCAGATCAAGTGCGCAAGGTTTATTTATGATGATGACCAATGGCTTTGGTGCCATTTTAGGATCATGGTTAAGTGGTGTTATCATTGGAGCATTCTTTACTAGCAGCAAGGGAGATTTTATTTGGATGGATATCTGGAATACTTTCGCCATCTATTCGGTCGTGATTGCTATATTCTTTGCAATTCTGTTTAAACACAAGCATAACCCTGAAGTAATAGGAAAAGTAAGCCATTAATAAAAAAGGAGCTTACAACGACTCCCTCTAACGACTAAATTAAAAAACCTGAAAGATTGAACTTGACCCGTTCATATTCTTTCAGGTTTATTTTTTATTAAATCTTGAAATCAAGAACCTAGCGTCTTTTCAATTCATCTCTCAATTGTGAAGCCTTTTCGTAATTTTCATTCCGGACTGCGTCTTCAAGCATCTCTTCCAACTGAGCTTTTGAGTACCCTTCAAACGGATTCGATTTACGATATTCTTGAGATGATTTAACATCCTTAACCGGTGCGATCTTAGAATCGTCAGATTCTCCTTCGATACTAAGCGTTATCCCCGCCTTTTCAATAATTTCTTCACTGGTATAAATGGGACATTTAAATCGGAGAGCTATAGCGACTGCATCTGAAGTTCTTGAATCAATTCGGACTCTGTTATTACCGCTCACACATATCAACTCTGAGTAAAAAATACCCTCATGCAGACGATAAATATTCACTTCAACAATATTGATTGAGAAAGCGATAGCAAAACTCTTAAACAGGTCATGTGTTAAAGGACGAGGCGGCTCTAATTCCTCTAACTGAATGGCAATAGCCTGAGCTTCTACTCCACCTATAATAATAGGTATCCTCCTATCACCACCTTCTTCTGCAAGGACCAAGGCATAAGCCCCAGTCTGCGTTTGACTGTACGATAATCCAAGAATATTTAATTTAACTTTCCCCATATGTCAATACTAATTTCAAAATATACTCTACAATTGTCAAATATATATTTGAAAATTAAACTCAGGATTCGACTCATCCAACTTAATACAAATACTTTAAAGTATTTATAAAACAATCATATTAACAAATATATAAATTGTTTGATAAGTTTAGCAGTTCTAATTAGAAACTCTGTTAACTGATGAATTATCGATGTATAAATTATCTCAATTCAAGAAAAGTATCGTAAAATAAGCCCTGCTTTATTTATCTACATGCAGCAATTTACTAAATTAAAACTTAAACTCAGCCTCGTGTGCTTTTTGTATCAAAAATATCATCTGAAAATATAAAAAAAATAGAGCTTGGAGTCCAAACTTGAGATAAGGGATAAATAACTGAGTTATTTTCTCTTAGATGGAATTACAATTCAGGTGTTTTTTTTTCTTAAAACTTTGTTTATCAATTATTGTTTTCTATTTTTGCAGTCCGAAAACATTTCCCTTGGGGGTTCAAAAAGAGGCTTGTTTTAAATGTATTAAAACACCCACCTTCAGGAATAAACCGAAAATTGTAGAATAATGTACGCAATTGTAGAAATCGCTGGTCAGCAATTCAAAGTTGAGAAAGACCAAAAGATTTTTGTTCACAGACTTCAAACTGAAGAAGGTGGACAAGTAGAATTCGCCAAAGTTCTTTTGTTAGACAAAGATGGTGAAGTTGTAGTTGGAGCTCCAACTATTGAAGGTGCTAAAGTAAGCGCTAAAGTAATCTCTCATATGAGAGCTGATAAGGTAAGAGTATTCAAAAAGAAAAGAAGAAAAGGATACAGAAAACTGAACGGTCACCGTCAGAACCTATCTCATATTCAGATTGAAGAAATCTTTGCTTAATACTTAAAAATATCTAAAAATGGCACATAAAAAAGGAGCCGGTAGTTCACGAAACGGTAGAGAATCCGAAAGTAAGCGATTAGGCGTAAAAATTTATGGCGGACAAGTTGCCAAGGCAGGTAGCATTTTAGTACGTCAAAGAGGAACAACTCACAATCCAGGTGAGCACGTAGGTTGTGGTAAAGATCACACTTTATTTGCATTAGTTGCTGGAACAGTGGTATTCAAAAAGAAAAGAAACAACAAATCATACGTTTCTATTGAGCCTCTTGCTGAATAAATCATTTAGCATTTAAAATATTTAAATCTCCTCTCTTTATTTCATGTAAAGACAGGAGATTTTTTTATTTTTACCACTCGTTAGTAAAGCGTCCATATGTACTCATTCCGAGTTCTGTATGACACACGAATAATCATCTTCAATTGATATCACATGCTAAGTCTAAAATACTTACAAGAGAATAAGGAAGAAGCCATCAAGGCTTTAAGCATAAAGAATTTCGATGCCACTCAAATTATTGATCAGGTTATTGAACTAGATGAAAAAAGAAAATCAACTCAAGCTAAGTTGGATAGTACTCAAGCTGAAATGAATAGTCTTTCAAAAGAGATTGGTCTGCTATTTAAATCAGGAAAAGTAGAAGAGGCTAATTCTGCAAAAGCTAAAACGGGTGAACTTAAAGAATCCATTTCAGAGTTAAACACTGAAATGAATTCAGCGATTTCTGACTTGAATGATTTACTTCTTAAAATTCCTAACATTCCTCACCCGTCGGTTCCGGCTGGTAAAGGCGAAGAAGAAAATGTGATTGAAAGAACTGAAGGTGAAATGCCAAACTTATACGAAGGGGCTATCCCTCACTGGGAATTGGCAAAGAAATACAACATCATCGATTTTGAGTTGGGAAATAAAATCACCGGAGCTGGTTTCCCTCTATACAGAGGCAAAGGAGCAATTTTCCAAAGAGCTCTTATCAACTTTTTCCTTGACGAGAATCGCAAAGCAGGATACGAAGAAGTGATTCCTCCATTGATGGTCAATGAAGCTTCAGGATATGGCACAGGACAACTTCCTGATAAGGATGGACAGATGTATCATGCAACAGAAGATAACTTGTATTTGATTCCAACTGCCGAGGTTCCTGTAACTAATATTTACCGTGATGTGATTTTGAAAGCTGAAGATTTCCCAATTAAAAACACAGCTTACTCGGCTTGTTTCCGTCGTGAGGCGGGTTCATATGGTAAAGACGTTCGTGGACTTAACCGTCTTCACCAATTCGACAAAGTTGAAATTGTTCAGTTACAGCACCCTGATAAATCATACGAAGCACTTGATCAAATGGTTGCTCACGTTGAAAGCATCATCAAGAAATTGGAATTACCATACCGTCTGCTTCGTTTATGTGGTGGCGATACCAGCTTCACATCTGCACTAACATTCGATTTTGAGGTATACTCTGCTGCTCAGGATAAATGGCTTGAGGTAAGTTCTGTATCAAACTTTGAATCCTATCAGGCCAATCGCTTGAAACTACGTTTTAAAGAAAAGAATGAGAAAAAGACTCAATTAGCTCACACCTTAAATGGTAGTGCCTTGGCTTTACCAAGAATTGTTGCTGCCTTATTGGAAAATAACCAATGCGCAGAAGGGATTAGAATTCCTAAGGCATTGATTCCTTACACAGGTTTCGATATGATTGACTAAATCACGATTCAAACAATTGAATTTGACATACCTATTCAAAACCCGAGGGATTTCTCTCGGGTTTTTATATTTTTGAATAAGTATTGATTAATAATTCTCATTATCAACCACTTTTAATTTAATCGTTTGAAAAAGCTTTTATTAATTCTCATCGTTTTAGGTCTGTTTATTCCTTCTTTGGCTTTTGCACAGAAAACAAACAGTCAATTGGCCTATCGATATTTCCGCGATAAAGAATACGAAGCCGCTGCTGAGATTTTTAATGAGCTCTACCAAACCTCCAAATCAAAATCATATTTTTCTTACTATATAACCTGTTTGCTTAAACTTGAAAACTATTCTCAAGCTGAAAAAGCAACAAAAAAAGAAATCCGTAAATATCCCGACGATAGAGTTTTCCAAATTGAATTGGGACATATCTACAAAATATCCGGGGCAGTTAAAAAAGCCGACAAACAATTCAATAAAACCATTGACAATATCATTCCTAACAAAAGGGAATTTATTACGGTTGCAAATGCTTTAAGAGGCAAAGGTGAGCACGAACTTGCAATCCAAACATATGAAAAAGGGCGGCAAATTCTTAAACAAAAAGACTTGTTTCATTTTGAGATTGCAAATATACTGTTGTTTCAACGCAATTTTAAACTCATGTTGAATGAATACATGCTTGCCTTATCAGTACAGCCTGAAAAACTTCAACAAATTCAAAGTCAATTACAATCGGCTCTCTCACAAAATATTAATTCTGAATTGGATCAGCTTTTAAGATCCAAATTGATCAATCAGGTTCAGAATACTGACAACAATCTTGTATACAAAGAGCTGTTACTCTGGTATTATACCCATAAAAAAGAATTTACACTCGCATTCTCACTTGCACAATCCATCGATCTTATTAAAAATAATGGTGGCGAAAAACTGATATTCCTTGCCAAAGCGGCTAGCAATAACGGGGATTATTTGACAGCTCAAACTTGTTTCAAACAAATTATTGAAAAGGGAAAAGAATCAAAATTTTACAATGCAGCACGTATTGGTGAATTGGAAAGTATTCATCTAAGGCTTGAAAACAAATCTGATTCTAAAAATGAAGAGTGGCAAACCTTATCAGTAAAATACGCAAACTACTTCAAAGATCTGCCCAATATCAATCAATCCGTTTATAGTTTGATTCGATTTGCAAACCTGAGCGCATTTAAACTAAAGGAAATTAAGAAAGCTTCAGAAATGCTGGAAACAGCATTAAAAAATCGAAATATCCGTCAGCTCGATAAAGCTACAATCAAACTTGAATTGGCTGATATAAAATTGCTCGACAATAGAAAATGGGATGCGATACTTCTTTACTCACAGATTGAGCAGACCAACAAAAACAACCCAATTGGCTACGAGGCCAAACTTAAAAAAGCCAAAGTTTCCTATTATTTGGGAGAGTTCGATTGGGCAAAGGCACAACTGGATGTTTTAAAAGGAAGCACATCAAAACTTATTGCCAATGATGCATTAAATCTGTCACAACTGATTAGTGATAACACCAGCCTAGACTCAACTTATTCTGCAATGAAATACTTTGCTGAGGCTGATTTCCTCATTTTTCAATCAGAAACTGATTCCGCAAAAATGAAACTTAATAAGTTCTTCAAGACATTTCCAGGACACAGTTTAAGCGACGAAGTGTATTATAAACTATACGAAATATACAATTCGCAGCAATCCTACAATGAGGCGATTGATGAACTTGAACTTATTATTAAAAATCACCCCTACGAGAATCTTGCAGCAAAAGCGCTATTTAAACAAGCTGAACTTTTTAACTTGCAAAATAGAATAAAAGAGAGTAGCGAGAATTATAAAAAAATAATTGTAGATTACCCAGAAAGCATCTACTCTGTTGAAGCTCGTGAACGATACAACAGCATCAGAGAGTCAAATTCAAAATAAACCGATCAACTTATTTCAGATTATATAAAATCAATTAAAATGATTATTTACAACACAAGCTATATACTACATAGCACTATTGAAAACGATTTTTGCAAATGGATGAAGGACAAATTCATTCCATTGATTCAAGAAACAGGAACTTTTTCTCAGGACTATTTCTGCAAAGTAATGGTTCAACAAGAAGATGGCAGCCAAACATATTCTTTACAGCTTTTTTTCAAAAACAAAGCTCAACTCGATAAATATCGTAACGATTTTGAACCCAGATGTAAATCCATTTTTACAGCAAAATATCAAACAAATATCATGACATTTTCATCAACCATGTTTGAACATGGTGAAAATCACTAGTGAATCGTAAAAAAAGATCATATCCCAATTCAAAACTTAAATTTTGAAGAAGCAAACTCAAGCCTACATCTTCGCCCTTTCTGCAATTTTATCCTGGTCAACCGTTGCCACAGCGTTTAAAATTGCCCTTGAGGGAATGGAATATATCCAACTGTTGGCTATTTCATCATCTGTTGCGATGATCTTTTTTGCCATACTCCTTACTTTAAAAGGAGAAATTAAATTGATTTTGAGAACGCCTAAATCAGATGTCTTTCGCTCTGCTCTTTTGGGCTTTCTCAATCCATTTTTATATTACCTGATATTATTAAAAGCCTATTCCCTGCTATCTGCTCAATTAGCCCTTAGCTTAAACTATATCTGGCCAATTACTTTGGTATTATTATCCATCCCCCTTCTGAAACAGAAAATTGGATTAAAAAGCATAGCATGTATTATCCTCAGTTTCATTGGAGTCATTATTATAGCGAATAAAGGTTCGGTTACGGGTATTGCAACACCTAACTTATTGGGTGTCTTTTTAGCATTAGGCAGTTCAATTATTTGGGCTTTATTTTGGATTTTCAACACGAAAGATCATCGTCAGGATCTTCACAAGCTTTTCTTAAATTTTACGTTTGGTGCTATTTATAGCCTTACAACTTTGGTAATCCTGGGGGAATTAAATCTACCTGAATTCAAAAGTTTGGGGGCTGCCATTTATATTGGATTGATTGAATGTGGCATAGCCTATATTTTTTGGTTAAAAGCGATGACGCTTACCACAAGTACCGATAAAATTGGGAATTTGGTTTTCCTAAGCCCTTTTATTTCCCTTTTCCTGATTCACCTTTTTATCGGAGAAACTATATATCTTAGCACTTGGATTGGTCTTTCAATCATTGTTACAGGCATACTTCTTCAAAAAATTACGACTAAAAATAAAAGATTTGAGCAACGATAGAATCATTATGGGAATTGACCCTGGCACAAACTGCATGGGCTACGCTTTACTCAAAGTCATTGGGAAGAAACCTGTCATCCTAGTTTCGGGTGTTTTAGATTTAAAAAAGCTCGGTGATCCCTATTTGAAACTCCAGCGCATTTTTAAACGTACACTTCAGGTGATTGACGAATATCAGCCTGATGAACTGGCCATTGAATCCCAATTTTTTGGTAAGAATGTGCAATCAATGCTAAAACTTGGACGTGCTCAAGGCGTTTGTATTGCGGCCGCATTGCAGCGTGATATTCCCATTTCGGAATATGCCCCGAGAAAGATAAAACTGGCGGTTACGGGTACTGGAACAGCCTCAAAAGAACAAATGGCAACCATCATGGAGCGCTATTTTAATATTCCGAACTTCCCAACCAGTGCCGATGAAACCGATGCCATAGCAATTGCTCTCTGTCATTTTTTTCAGTCGAATCCTCTTTTGGGTGCTAAAAAAACAAGTTCATGGACCGATTTTATTAAGCAAAATCCTGAAAGAGTTAAGTGATTTTGACGCAAAAAAATAGCCGCAGATTTGCGGCTATATATCTTAAATCATATCGATTTCTCTATTCAAAATTGGCACGGATTTTCTCAGCAACCTCGGCAAGTTCTTCCTGCGAAGGGCTTAATTTTGGATTTGAAAAATTCAGATCACCAATGGCATTTAACGGAATCAAATGCACATGTGTATGTGGCACTTCAAGACCAATCACTGCAACACCAATTCGTTTGCATGTGATTGATTTCTCAACTGCTTTTGCCACACGTTTGGCAAATACATTCAAACCAGCTAAAACCTCATCCTCCAAGTCGAATATATAATCCACTTCAGCCTTAGGAATCACAAGAGTGTGTCCCATAGCCAATGGACTGATATCCAAGAATGCAAAGTACTGATCATCTTCAGCGATCTTATGGCAAGGAATCTCACCATTTACGATCTTTGTGAAAATTGTTGACATAGCTCTTAATTTTAGATTAATCAGAAATTGAATCTCAATTACATGGAGATATCAATAATTTCGAATGGTATCACACCATTAGGTACAGTAACTTCGACAACATCACCGATTACCTTACCAATTAAGCCTTTAGCAATCGGAGTATTTATTGATAATTTCCCATTCTTAAAATCAGCTTCAGTTTCTGAAACCAAAGTATAGGTCATCACAGCACCATTTTTCTTGTTCTTAATGGTCACCTTGTTCAACATCTGAACTTTTGATGTATCAATTTTACTCTCGTCAATGACACGACTATTAATTACAATCTCTTTCAACTGAGCAATTTTAGCTTCCAACAAGCCCTGCGCTTCCTTAGCAGCATCATACTCTGCATTTTCTGACAAATCGCCTTTGTCAATAGCCTCGCCGATTTGTCTTGATATACTTGGACGCTCTACGGTCTCTAAGTGTTCTAACTCAGCTTTTAATTTTCTAAGTCCTTCTTCAGTTATGTATGAATATTTAGACATAAATCCTCCTATTTTTCTATCGTTTTTATTGATTTTTTCTATTTATATCAATTTAGCTATTATGGCTACCTGATATAAAAACAAAAAGAATCCCACCACTGCGGAACTCTTTCAGGTGCAAAGATATACATTTAAACTAAATGCACCTATAATATAATGAATTGGCACTGATATAAAAGTACTAAAAATCTTTATTAGATATACTTCCTATCCAAAATTTCCTTGTAAATAATGGCTTGTTTCCAATCGAACTCCTCTCTTTCTTCAGCAACCTCATCTTCCTGATTCAACTCCTCCACCACAACTTTCTTAGGTATACCATACTCTATCGGTTCGATAGGAGCTTTATAAGTTGGTGCTTTTTCTTCTTTCTCAACAATTTCTTCCTGAATTTCCTGATAAGGATGTTCCTGTTGTGGAGCAAAAGCTTCTCCTCCGAGCAGGCTCTCAAAAATACTATCTATACCCGTAGGAATATCGTCTTCAGCTTTTCCTGGAGTCGTACCATCCGAATGAACAATAGGCTTGTTCTTCTTTTTAAGCGCACCCACTATCACAAACAAGGCCATCAAAATAAGATAGAGTATATTTCCCCAATTATCGTCCATACTTGAATTATTAATTCTTAAATTTAAGCCCATTCAAAAAGATCAACATCCATGAAGTCAAGGCAATCAAATTTACATTATTTTTTTCTATTCCTACTGATATTAATCGGTTTTTCTTCATGCAGCAAGGGCACGGACGTAAACGAAATTGTACCTTATACCCGAATTAGTTTTAGTACATTTAGGATCTATCATCAAGAACTAGAAGATATTGGTGCCGGCGTATATTTTGGTCCTGACCAAGCCTTTAGTTCCTCAGCTGGATATCGGAATCATGGTATTTATATTGTCAATACAGGTGACGGTTTCATAGCCATGGATGCAACCTGCACTCACGATGTAGAAATTGACGATCACATTAATCTAAAAGAAGATAACAAACTCATTGGGGTATGTCCCGAATGTGGCAGTGAATTTATTTTCTTAAGTGGAGGCTCTGTTCACAAGGGTCCTGCAAACTATGATTTAATAAAATACAACGTGACCTACAATCCGGGAACCAAGGAAATCCGGGTTTCAAATTAGACTTTTAACCAGTCGGAAATTAAATTTACTTACCCTGCATCTCTTAACCTGAAAATCCAAACATCAAAACTTGATTATAAATTCAAATAAGTTCTTTAGACAAAGCTAAACTGAAAAATAAATCCCTTCGCTAAAAAACTAATCTTCACATACTAAAGATATAAAAATCAAGATACAATGCAAATCATCAAAATTTTCTAATTGGCATAATTTTTATAAAAACATCTTGTAGGCTATAGTAATATTGCATATTTTCAGTCGCTACTCAAAAAAAAATCTAACTGAAAAACCTATGAAAAAAGCATTTTTACTACCTGTATTGGGCCTACTTTTGGCTCCAATCAACAGCTTTGCCAGCGAGGCCGATCTGGTCGTTCCCAGTTTAAAGCAATCTGTCTTTAACGGACTTGGAGGAATTAATGGATGGGATTTACTTCTTTACGGTATTGTCGTTATCGTCTTGGGTCTTTTATTTGGAATGGTTCAATTCAATAAAATCAAGAAATTACCTGTTCACCACTCCATGGCAAAGGTTTCAAACATTATCTACGAAACCTGTAAAACGTATTTATTACAACAAGGTAAGTTTCTGATTATCCTATTTGCCATTATTGGCGTTGCCATTAGCTACTATTTTATTGCATTGGCACACATGTCTATTCCCAAAACCCTACTCATCCTACTTTGGACGGTACTCGGTATTTTAGGTTCGTATGGGGTAGCCTGGTTTGGTATTCGCATTAATACATACGCAAATAGTAGAACTTCATTTGCGGCACTTAAGAAACTTCCTTTCAACGTTATGTCTATTCCCTTACAAGCAGGAATGAGTGTTGGTTTACTTCTGATTTGTGTGGAACTAATCATGATGATTGCTATTCTTCTTTTTATCCCTGGAGAAAGTGCAGGGGCTTGTTTTATTGGTTTTGCAATTGGTGAGTCCTTAGGGGCATCGGCTTTGAGAATTGCAGGGGGTATTTTTACCAAAATTGCCGATATCGGGGCTGACTTAATGAAAATTGTTTTCAAAATCGATGAAGATGATCCACGTAATCCGGGTGTGATTGCTGACTGTACCGGTGATAATGCCGGGGATAGTGTTGGTCCTACAGCTGATGGCTTTGAAACTTACGGTGTAACCGGTGTTGCTCTAATCACATTCATCATCCTTATGTTTGGCGAAACGGGTATCCTACCTAATGTCGAATTTGCATCCACCCTAATTGTTTGGATTTTTGCCATGCGTGTCTTGATGATTTTTACGTCGGTATTTTCATACCTGATCAATCAAGCCATTGCAAAAGTACGATATGCAAAAGAAGAGCATTTTGATTTTGAAGCACCATTAACTTCATTGGTATGGATTACTTCTATCATTTCGATCATCGTAACTTATGCTTTAAGCTATGTTTTAATCCAGGATTTACCAGAAGGCTTATGGTGGAAACTTTCAAGTATCATTTCGTGTGGTACACTAGCAGCTGCAGTTATTCCTGAATTCACTAAGGCTTTTACAAGCTCCAAATCTCGACACGTGCAAGAAGTGGTGACTGCTTCTCGTGAAGGAGGGGCCTCCTTAACTATTCTATCAGGTATGGTCGCTGGTAACTTCAGTGCATTTTGGAAAGGAATGGTTATGATGGCTCTGATGGCAATGGCATTTTACATCGTTCAGGATTTAAGCCTGTTTGGTGAATATCCTGGTATTTTTGCCTTCGGTCTCGTGGCTTTTGGATTCCTTGGAATGGGACCTGTTACCATTGCTGTTGACAGTTACGGTCCTGTTACAGATAATGCACAATCTGTTTTCGAATTGTCTCAAATCGAGAAAATTCCTAATATCAAAAATGAAATCAATCAAGAATTTGGTTTTGAACCCAACTTTGAAACAGGGAAACACAATCTTGAAGAAAACGACTCAGCAGGGAATACATTTAAAGCAACCGCTAAGCCTGTACTAATCGGAACTGCAGTGATCGGTGCAACCACCATGATTTTTGCAATCATCCTTTTACTTAAAAAGACCATCCTCACCAATGGAGAATCTTTATTACAGATTGAACTCACGGATCCTGCTGTTATTCTAGGTTTGATAACCGGTGGTGCCGTTATTTACTGGTTCTCGGGTGCATCTATTCAGGCTGTTACAACGGGTGCTTACCGCGCGGTAGAATATATTAAAAAGAATATCGATCTGGATAAGACTGAAGCCGATATTGAAGATTCCAAGAATGTTGTGAAAATTTGTACGCAATATGCCCAAACCGGGATGTGGAATATTTTCGCTGTCATCTTGAGTTTGACTTTGGCATTTGCATTCTTTAGTCCGAATTTCTTTGTTTCATATCTGATTTCGATTGCAATTTTCGGTTTATTCCAAGCCATGTATATGGCCAATGCCGGCGGTGCCTGGGACAATGCGAAAAAAGTTGTTGAAGTTGATTTAAAAGAAAAAAACACACCGCTTCACGATGCAACTATCATCGGTGATACTGTTGGTGATCCTTATAAAGACACCTCTTCGGTAGCCTTAAATCCAGTCATTAAGTTCTCAACCCTATTTGGTTTATTGGCTGCTGAAATTGCAATTGAGCTCATTGTGAATGCCGACAAAACCGGAGGCACAAACTTTGCACCCTATATTGGTGTTGTTTTCTTGGCCATCGGTTTGTTCTTCGTTTACCGTTCGTTCTATGGCATGAGAATTAAAACTGAATCAAAAACAGTAATTAATAAAAAAAAACCTGAAGCTAAAAAACTCGAAACAAGTGATGTCATGTAATCAATGAATCATTCTAAGAGTTAAATATTTAAAACGAAAGCCGCTGGATTAAATCATCCAGCGGCTTTTATATTATTAACTTGAAACCATTTCTATTTAAATAATTCCAAAACTGTTTCTTTATCTTTTATAAGCTGTTCTTTCAGGGCATCGATTCCTTTAAACATTTGCTCGTTTCGAATCCGCTTATAAAAATAGATGCTGATATTCTTGTAATAGATGTTCTCATCAAAATCAAAAATATTCACTTCAATTGATCGGTTATCCATTTGATGATTGACAGTAGGACGAAAACCAATATTCAACATTCCGGTATACATCACTTCATCAATCTCAACTTTCACAGCATAAACACCATCTTTGGGAACCAACTTATAACTCTCTTGCGGATCGATATTAGCGGTAGGAAAACCAATTTCATGGCCAATTTTTTTCCCATCAACAACAATTCCTTTTATGAAATAACGATGCCCTAAATATTTGTTGGTTGTTTCAATATCCCCCTGGCTTAAAGCCTGTCTGATCTTAGTAGAACTAATATCTATAGCATCTACATTCAGAACTTCCAGTTGCTCAATATTAAAATTCAGCTTGTCAGCGTATACCTTAAGATCTTCGTATGTGCCTTTTCGTTTATGTCCAAATTTGTGATCGTACCCAACAACCAGTGACTTCATTCCAATTTTGCCGACTAAAATTTTCTCTACAAAATCGGTATAGGAAAGCTTAGAGAATTCTTTGGTAAATGGATAAATAACCAGATGATCAATTCCTGTAGCCTCTAATAAAATCTTTTTCTCCTCAAGGGTATTTATCAAACGCAACTCGGCTTGATTCGTATCCAAAACCAAACGAGGATGTGGATAAAAGGTAAAAATAACCGTTTCGCCATTTACAGCTTTGGCTAATTCCTGAATACGTTTAATCACCTTTTTATGACCAAGATGAACCCCATCGAAAGTCCCAATGGTGACAACCGGATTTTTGGCTGAGAAATTATTTAAGTCAGTATGAACCTTCATCAGTTAATTACAAATTTATGCCCAGTATAATATTGGGAACTATTTTAGACTTTAGCAGTCAAGGAATTTTGAATAACAAAAGTAGAAAAATTTATAGAAGTTAAGGTATTCTATCGTAAATAGAGGAGACTGTCGAAACCATATAATGAATCGAAACAAGTCTCAATCTAAGAAATAGAATTATACCTGTCCTTATAATTCCATAATCTATATTGCAAACCATTGCACAATAAAACTTTAGTCAGGATGCCAATTAATATTTGGGATTCCTTCCTTACTTATTATCTTTGCCCAGTTTTTATTACAATCAAAACCATTTTATGATCTCATCAGGAAATTCAGATGTGGACTATCATAGTCCCACCAAGAAAATTGTATTAGGGGTACAATTCTTATTTGTTGCTTTTGGCGCAACAGTTCTCGTTCCCCTACTTGTCGGTATTGACCCGGCAGTCGCACTATTCACAGCAGGAGTCGGCACCCTTATCTTTCATTTGATAACAAAGGGTATGGTTCCTGTTTTTTTAGGCAGTAGTTTTGCCTTTATTGCTCCTATTGTTGCTGCAACCGAACTATACGGCTTACCGGGAACACTCTCAGGACTTATCGCTGTAGGTGTTGTTTATGGTATTGTTTCAGGAATTATCAAAGTTTGGGGACTTCGTGTTATCGAAAAAATATTCCCTGCTGTTGTTGTTGGACCCGTTATCATGATTATTGGTTTATCGCTTGCTCCCGTAGCTGTTAATATGGCTAAAACCAATTGGACTATAGCATCTGTTGTGCTTCTGACTGCGGTTTTGATTGTCGTATATGCAAAGGGAATAATAAAACTGATTCCTATTTTCTGTGGAATTATTGTGGGTTACCTCCTTTCAATCGCCTTGGGCGCTATTGATTTCACCCCGATTAAAGAGGCAGACTGGATTGCTCTACCTCAATTCGTAAGACCTGAATTTAGCTGGGGAGCCATTCTATATATGTTACCTGTAGCCGTTGCTCCGGTTATTGAACACGTTGGCGATATGTATGCAATTGGTGGTGTTGCCAATAAAGAATTTGTAAAGAAACCCGGTTTACATCGCACTATTTTAGGTGATGGTATTGCAACTGCTTTTGCAGGTTTCTTCGGAGGACCACCAAATACAACCTATTCAGAAGTCACAGGTGCAATTGCCTTAACAAAAATTACAAACCCCGTTATTTTGAGAATATCTGCGATTACAGCTATTTGTTTCTCGGTGATTGGAAAAGTCAGTGCTATTCTAAAAACAATACCTCAAGCGGTATTGGGTGGCATCATGTTACTCCTTTTTGGTATGATTGCCAGTATTGGTATCAAAACGCTTATTGAGTCAAGGGCTGACTTTAGTAAAACCAGAAACCAGGTTATTATATCAATTGTACTGACAGTAGGTATTGGAGGTGCTCAAATTTCATACGGTACTTTTTCATTGGCAGGAATTGGATTAGCCTCGGTTGTAGGTGTTATTCTAAATTTAATCTTACCTGATAAATCAAAAGCGATTAAAGGAAGTCATGTCGAGTAATTTTAGACAAGACGAACCGAATCATATAAAGAAAGGGAGTGCACAAAGCACTCCCTTTTCAATTATATCGACATATCAACTTAATTAACAGTTTCGCCGCTAAGTTCATGTTGTTTTACAAACTTTTTGATAATGTGCGAAAGTTTTGGGTAACCGATTTCTTCTAAATCGTAGTAAACCCGGGTAGTTGGCTTATCAATCTTAATGATTCGATTCAAATCAATAGGCGTTCCGATAATAACTGAATCGCAATCGCAACTATTAATCGTAGCTTCCAAATCTTTAAGTTGCTGCTCAGAATACCCCATCGCAGGTAAAATATTTCCAATATTCGGATAGATCTCATAGGTCTCCTTAAGCTTCCCAACCAAATACGGACGAGCGTCAACTTCCTCGGATGCACCAAATTTTCGCGCTGCAACTGTTCCTGCACCAATTTTCATCTCACCATGAGTTAAAGTTGGACCATCCTCAACAATCAGAACACGTTTCCCTTTAATAATTTCAGGTTTGTCAACCAAAATTGGAGATGCGCCATCCACAACAACAGCCTCTGGATTAACCTTAGCGATACTCTCGCGTACAGTTTGAATACCCTCTGGCGATGCAGAATCCATCTTGTTGATAACAACAACATCAGCCAAGCGTAAATTCACCTCGCCCGGATAATAAGTTAATTCTGCCCCTGGGCGATGTGGATCAACAACCGTAATGGTTAAATCTGGTTTGTAGAAAGAAAAATCATTGTTTCCGCCATCCCAAAGAATCACATCACAACCTGAAGGATCATTTTCAGCTGCACGAACAATAGCTTCGTAATCGACACCTGCATAAATGATATTTCCTCGGCTTACGTGAGGTTCATACTCTTCCATTTCTTCAATGGTACAGTTGTGTAATTTTAAATCTTCTACGCTTGCAAAACGCTGCACTTTCTGTGCAACTAAATTTCCATATGGCATAGGATGTCGAATGGCAATCACTCTTAAACCTTTTGCCATTAACTCTTCGATTACTTTACGTGATGTTTGTGATTTTCCACAACCCGTTCGGGTCGCAACAACCGCGATAACGGGTTTACGACTTCTTATCATGGTATCTGATGGACCTAAAAGCTTAAAATTAGCCCCGGCAGCATTAACAATAGCACTCATATTCATCACTTTCTGATAGGATACATCAGAGTAAGAAAACACACAATCATCGATATCGTGTTCTTTTATCAGGCGCGTCAATTCTTCTTCAGCGTAAATAGGGATGCCCTCAGGATAAAGTCCCCCAGCTAATTCAGCAGGGTATTTTCGTCCATCAATATCGGGAATCTGAGCCGCTGTAAAAGCGATTACTTTATAATCCTGATTGTTTCTGAAATAGGTGTTAAAGTTGTGAAAATCACGACCAGCAGCACCAATGATGATTACCTTTTTAATTGCCATGTTAAACCTCCATGTTTTAAAAGTTAATATTCATTTATCTAACAATGATCAGAACAATATGTTCCAATCCCTATAAATTTATACTTTAAAATGAAATTAACGAAATTTAAAATCCTAACTACGAGAGTGTTGCTTAACAGTATCAGAAAACTTGACATTCTCATTTAAATTCAATATTTTATATCTCCGTATTTTTTTTGATAATTAAAATTGAAAGATAAGACCTTAGTTTAAGCGGAAAGTTTAACTTCACTAAAAAAACACTAGTATGAATTTTCTGGCACATCTCTATCTTTCCGGTGAATCCGAAAAAATAATGGTTGGTAATTTTATGGCCGATTATGTAAAAGGCAGAAAGTTTGAGAATTATAAAGATGAAATTCGGAAAGGCATTCTACTTCATCGTTCAATTGATTCATATACAGACAGCCACCCTTTGGTTAGCCAAAGTGGGCAATATTTCAGAGGGACTTACCGAAAATATTCAGCGGTCATTACAGATTTGATCTATGATCATTTTTTGGCAAAAAATTGGGAAATGTATCACAGACAGCCTTTACCCCATTTTGTTTCACGATCTCATGAAGTTTTAGTAAAAAACTACTTGGTGCTTCCCAAACAAGTGAAACTGTTTCTACCCTTTCTTATCAAAAGCAGAAGACTGGAGACCTACGCTGATATTGAAGGTCTGAGGACAGCCTTAAATATTATGGTTCGCTATACAAGCCTACCGGACAAAACTGATTTTGCCATCGATATCCTACTGGAAAACTACAGTGCGCTAGAAAACGAATTTCACTCTTTTATGAGAGAAATAATTGCTTATGTGGTAAATGAAAAAGGAATTGAATTGAAGCAACTTGTCGAATAGAAACTTAAGATATTTTCAAATCACGAATCATGATCTGAGTCTCCACCTTCCCCATATATTCATTTTCCTGTAAGGAATAACAAATATTAAAAGGCGTACCTTTCGCAATTTTGGGATACATCTTTCCCATAGAAAAAGCAATCCCACTCATCACGTTCCCATCGCGAATATCATCGACAACAGAAAGTTTCAAATGTTCCTTATTTTTCCCAACCTGACGCGAATAACCATAGTCAACAACCTCTTCGCTGATAAAAATTGGAGTCATATTTTTAGGTCCGAAAGGTTCAAATTGTTTTAACAATCTAAAAAACTTAGGCGTAATATCAGATAATTTGATCTTAGCATCAATTTTAATCTGAGGAATCAACATATCATCAGAAATATTGTTCTGCACATACTCTTCAAATCGTTCTTTAAAAGCTGGTACATTTGCCAATTTCATTGTTAAACCGGCTGCGTACTTATGGCCTCCAAAGTTCTCTAAAAGGTCGCTGCAAGCCGATATAGCCTGATACAAATCGAAACCATCAACCGAACGGGCAGATCCTGTTGCCATCCCATTCGATTCGGTAAGAATAACAGTAGGACGATAATAGGTTTCAATCATTCGGGAAGCCACAATACCAATCACTCCTTTATGCCAATTTCTATCGAAAAGCACGGTGCTTTTTTTCGATCCTGTTTTCTCAGCTTTATTCAATCGTTCGAGTGCCTCATCGGTTATATTGTGATCAAGCTCTTTACGATCCTCATTCATGGTATTTATGGTATCGCCAATTAAAACAGCCGCATCTTTTTCTTCAACTATTAAAAGCTGAACAGCGTGTCGTCCGGATTGAATACGACCTGCAGCATTAATTCTGGGCCCCACTTTAAAGACAATATCATTTACCGATAAATCTTTATCAACACCTGCTAAATCCATGATGGTCTTAAGTCCCAAACGAGGATGATTGTTCAACTGAATTAAACCGTAGTGCGCTAACACTCGATTCTCGCCAACAATAGGCACAATATCAGAAGCAACACTCACTGCAACAAGATCCAATAATGGGATTAAATTCTCAAAAGGCCAGCCAAGCTTTTGACTTATTCCTTGCATTAACTTGAAACCAACACCACATCCTGATAAGCAATCACAGGGGTATTCGCAGTCCTCACGCTTAGGATCGAGGACAGCAACTGCCGCTGGTAAAACTTCATCCGGGGTATGGTGATCACAGATAATAAAATCAACGCCTTTTTCTTTGGCATATGCAATCTTCTCCATGGCTTTGATACCACAATCAAGAGCGATAACCAAACTCACTTTACTCTCAGCAGCGAAATCAATCCCTTTTAAAGAAATACCATAACCTTCAGAATAGCGATCGGGAATATAATAATCGATATAATCGAAATGTTTCTTGAGGAAAGTATAAACTAAGGCCACCGAAGTGGTGCCATCCACATCATAATCACCGTAGATTAGGATGCGTTCCTGATTGTTTAAGGCTGTGACCAATCTGCTCACAGCCTTATCCATATCTTTCATTAAAAATGGATCATGCAAATCGTCGAGACTGGGGCGAAAAAATGCCTTCGCTTGATCAAAAGTTTTAATACCTCGCTGCACAAGCAGGTTAGCTACAACTTGATCGACCCCCAGTGCCAGAGAAAGCGACTCGATCGTTTCCTCATCTCCCGGCTCATTGATTACCCATCTTTTTTCCATAATTTGATCTTTAGATCGGGAAATTAGTCATTTTTAAACGTCATATCAAACAAGATAGCGATATGATTTTTCAAATTATGTTTTACTTCCTCGATATCAAGCTCTTTACCCAATTCTTTTTTTAGAGAGGTTACGCCCTTATCCTGAAAACCACATGGATTGATATACCCAAAATAGTCCAAATTCGTATTGACATTAAAAGCAAATCCATGCATACTCACCCATCGACTAACCCGGACGCCTATGGCACAGATCTTTCTGACGGTGGGTTTATCAATATCCAGCCAAACTCCGGTGGCACCTTCAAGTCTGTGTCCCTGCAGACCATAATCAGCAATACAATTGATGATGGCCTGTTCAAGATTATAGATATAACTCTTGATACCCATGTCGTATGTTTCCAAATTCAAAATTGGGTAACCCACAATCTGACCCGGTCCGTGATAGGTAATATCACCACCTCGGTTAATTTTATGAAAAGTAGCATCCTTTGCTTGTAACTGAATCATATTCAATAGCATATTCTGCTCATTCCCACTCTTTCCCAAAGTATAAACATGCGGATGCTCACAGAACAACAAGTAATTGTCAGACAATTTTTTTTCTTCAGCTGGCAAATCAGCATTGGCTTGTTTCGATTTTAAAACCTCATCAAACAGTGCCTCCTGATAATCCCAGGCTTCTTTGTAATCTATAGAAGACAGATCGCGAAATACGGTTGCTTTACTCATCTGTAAAATTGTGTTTATCGTTTAAATCAATCGATTCTGAAAATTTTATTTTTTTGCCAGATCCTTAAGATCAAGAGCCTTAACATGGCGCTCTGCATGATAAGAAGAACGAACCAAAGGTGTACTTTCACAGAAAGTAAAACCTTTTTCCAAACCTACTGTTTCATACTTTTTGAAGGTCTCTGGAGTTACATATTCCTCAACGGTTAAATGCTGACGCGAAGGCTGTAAGTATTGCCCTATGGTCATCACCTTAACGCCTACTGCCAACAAATCATCCATTACCTGATAAATCTCCTCTTCGGTTTCTCCCAAACCAAGCATAATACCCGATTTAGCCACAATTCCTGCATCCGCAATCTGCTTCAGAACTTGCAAACTCAAATCGTATTTAGCTCGACTACGTACCTCAGGTGTCAGTCGGCGAACCGTTTCCAGGTTGTGAGAAATCACTTCCGGCTTTTCGTCAATAACGCGTTGAATATCTTCCTTCTTACCATTAAAATCAGGAATCAAAACTTCAAGAGTTGTAGTGGGGTTATCTTTTCTGATCTCTTTAATTGTTTCAGCCCAAATACCTGATCCACCATCTTCAAGATCGTCACGATCAACCGAAGTAATTACAGCATGCTTAAGCTTCATCAGCTTAATCGACTTAGCTAAACGTCGTGGTTCTTTCCAGTCCGCCTCAAGTGGCTTACCTGTTTTAACATTACAAAACTTACAAGCTCGGGTACAAATGTTTCCCAAAATCATAAAAGTTGCCGTACCATTACCCCAACATTCTCCAACATTAGGACATTTTCCGCTTGAACAGATCGTATGCAAACCATGATCACGAACAATTCCATTCACATATGAGTAGTCATCACCCTTTGGCAATTGTATTTTTAACCAATCCGGTTTTCTCTTCATCATCATTTTTTCAATATTTTTTTCATTTCCTTTCGGGACGAACGATTGATCAGCTAGAAACAATTTCTTTTTCATTCCTCCCCAAGGATCTTTTTTATAACACCAATCATCTACAGTTTCAAAACTCAATTCCAACAACTTAGTCCGAAATACAGATTGTCTGCAAATTTATATTTTTGATGCTAAAGAATGGTTCATATTCAGAAAAATAATTAACTATCCACTAATAGATTGAAATCTTATTTTTAAAGATTCTAAATACCGTGTAATTTTCGGCAATTATAAGAAATAAATCGCTGATTTCCTCTTAACTAAAGCAGTTCCTTTTAATAGTTTGCACATATTATTATATCTTTGCATCCAAATTAATATTATTAGATTAGAGATGAATACGTTAGAACTTAGTGAGCAAGAAGTCATTAGAAGAAATTCCTTAAAAGAACTTCAAGCTTTAGGAATTGATCCATTCCCTGCTGCCGAGTACAAGGTAAACGTGTATAGCGACGAAATTCTTGCGAATTTCGATCCTGAAAAGAATAATTATCAGGAAGTAGTCCTTGCAGGTAGAATCATGAGCCGCCGAATTATGGGTAAGGCTTCTTTTATTGAACTTCAAGATGCAAATGGCCGAATTCAGGTTTATATCAGCCGCGATGACATTTGTCCGGATGAAGATAAAACTCTTTACAACACGGTATTCAAAAAACTTTTGGATATTGGTGACTTTGTAGGAATTAAGGGATACGTATTTAAAACTAAGGTGGGCGAAACTTCGGTTCACACATCTGAATTAACTGTTCTTTCAAAATCAATACGTCCGCTTCCTATTGTGAAGGAAAAGGATGGAAAAGTATACGATGCTTTTACTGATCCTGAGTTGCGTTACCGTCAGCGTTACGTTGATTTGGTTGTGAATCCTAAGGTAAAAGACACATTCATCAAACGTACAAAAATTATCAACTCAATGCGTGAGCTATTCAATAGCAAAGGCTATCTTGAAGTTGAAACGCCAATTCTACAAGCAATTCCAGGTGGAGCTTCTGCCCGTCCGTTTGAAACTCATCACAACGCATTGGATATTCCATTGTATATGCGTATTGCCAACGAACTTTACCTAAAACGTCTAATTGTAGGTGGTTTCGATGGTGTTTATGAGTTTGCTAAAGACTTCCGTAACGAAGGAATGGACCGTACGCATAATCCTGAATTTACAGTCATGGAAATCTATGTAGCCTACAAAGACTACAACTGGATGATGGACTTTACCGAAGAGATGATTGAGAAAGTTGCTCTTGATCTTCATGGAAAAACAAAAGTTACCCTTGGAGATAAAGAAATCGACTTCAAACGTCCTTTCAAACGCATTTCGATGACCGACTCGATCAAGGAGTTTACTGGTTTCGATATTACAGGAAAAACTGAAGAAGAACTTCGTGCTTTCTGTACTGAAATTGGTATTGAGGTAGATGAAACTTTCGGTAAAGGAAAATTAATCGATGAGATTTTCGGTGAAAAATGTGAAGGCAACTATATTCAACCAACATTCATTACTGACTATCCGGTTGAAATGTCGCCATTGTGTAAAAAACACCGTGAGAATCCTGAACTGACTGAACGTTTTGAACTGATGGTAAACGGTAAGGAAGTTTGTAATGCTTATTCTGAGCTGAATGATCCGATTGATCAATTGGAGCGTTTCCAGGAACAATTACAACTTGGAGCTAAAGGTGATGACGAAGCCATGTTTATCGATATGGACTTTGTGCGTGCACTTGAGTATGGTATGCCACCTACATCAGGTATGGGAATTGGTATCGACCGTTTAACCATGTTGATGACCAATTCACAATCGATTCAGGATGTCTTATTCTTCCCACAGATGCGCCCTGAAAAGAAAGCTGCTGTTGATAGCGATGAAAAGTTCATTGACTTAGGAATTTCCAGGGAATGGGTTGAAATTATTCGTAAAGCGGGTTACCAAACTGTCGCTGCCATAAAAGATATAAAACCTACAAAGTTCCATCAGGAGATTTGTGGTATCAACAAGAAAAACAAGATTGGATTAACGAATCCTAGTCAGGAAGAAGTTGCTTCTTGGTTAGCCTAATTAACCTTTCACATATGGTAAAAATCAGGGAGCTTGAATTCATTTCAGGCTCTACTGCTTTTATCAAGTCTAAAAAACAATCGTTCATTATTTTCAAGAACGATTACTCATTTTCAAGCTTTTCAATTTTAAATTGAATATCATCTGTAACCAGGATCTTGAAAATAAATTTAACGATGAATATTAATCATCAGGAAGTTACTATTGAGAACCAAAACCTATCAAATGAACGAATCTTCTAAAATAGCCATTATTGGTGGAGGAAGTTGGGCTACAGCCATTGCAAAAATCCTTCGGGAAAATGATGTAGAACTCAATTGGTATATGAGAAATGTAGATACAAGTTCTCAATTCAAAAAAATTGGACACAACCCACGCTATCTGACCGATGTTGATTTTGATATCGATAAAATTCGCTTTTATAACGACATCAATCACATTATTGAAGATTCTGATCTTATTATATTTGCCATTCCATCTGCCTTTTTAAAAAATGCCTTATCTAAATTAACGGTTAAACTTAATGATAAATTTATCGTTTCGGCCATTAAAGGAATTGTGCCTGATGAGAATATGATTATTGGAGATTTCTTCCATAATATTTACCAGGTTCCTACTGATAGCATTGGGGTTATCTCAGGACCATGTCATGCTGAGGAAGTTGCAATGGAACGCTTATCATACTTGACTATTTCTTGCCAAGATGCTGAAAAAGCCAATTTCTTAGCTGAAAAACTGGAGTGTCCTTATATCATGACGACAACTTCGGATGATATTTATGGTACAGAATACGCCGCCGTTCTTAAAAACGTTTTTGCAATTGCTGCAGGTATCTGTCATGGTTTACGCTATGGTGACAATTTCCAGTCCGTTTTAATTTCGAATGCCATTCAGGAAATCAAGCGTTTTGTTGATACCGTTCATCCTATTGACCGGGATATTAAAAGTTCTGCTTATTTAGGCGATCTTTTAGTAACTTGTTATTCCCAATTTAGTCGTAACAGAACTTTTGGAACCATGATTGGGAAGGGCTATTCAGTAAAAACAGCCCAACTTGAAATGCATATGATTGCTGAAGGTTATTATGCTGTAAAATGTATTAAAGAGATTAATGAAAAGTATAAGGTTCACATGCCTATAACAACGGCAGTTTACAACATTCTTTACGATCGTATATCTCCAGCTATAGAAATTACGCTTTTAACTGAAGAACTCAGATAAACATCAAATCAATTATTATAAATCTACTCGACCTTGTGGAATTTTGAGGGGGATGAAGCAAGTCCGAGTGAAACTTAATTTCAAGAATATGGAACACATTAAATTAAGTGTCGACAAAACCTTGAGCTTCGTAAGCAGAGAGGAAATCTTCAAATTTAAAGAAGAAAGTAAAAAGCATTTAACTGCCCTTCACGAGGGAACAGGTAAAGGCAATGATTATACAGGATGGGTAGAGCTTCCATCACAAATTACAGCAGCTGAATTAAAAGATATTCAGGAAACTGCGAACAATTTAAAAGAACGTGTTGAAGTACTTGTTGTTATTGGTATTGGCGGTTCATATTTGGGAGCAAAAGCCGTTAACGATGCTTTGGCAAACAATTTCGATATGCTTCAGGCTGATAACGAAAATCCGTTGGTATTATACGCCGGACAAAACATCAGTGAGGATTACCTATATGAGCTGATGGAGATTCTTGAGAATATCGAATTCGGAATCTGTGTCATCTCTAAATCGGGAACCACTACAGAACCTGCTCTAGCATTCCGTTTATTAAAAGAATTACTTGAAGAAGGCGTTGGCAAAGAAGAAGCCAAAGAAAGAATCGTAGCTATCACCGATGAATCTAAGGGTGCTTTACGTACTTTGGCTGATCAGGAGGGTTACAAAACCTTTATCATTCCAGACAATGTAGGTGGACGTTATTCAGTTTTAACTCCTGTTGGATTACTTCCAATTGCAGTCGCTGGTCACGATATCACAAAATTGGTTGAAGGTGCAAAATCGATGCAGGAATACACTTTTGCAACGAATTTCGAAGAAAATCCTGCCCTGTTGTACGCTGCCACTCGTAATGCGCTTTACGCAAAAGGTAAAGGGATTGAAATTCTAGCCAATTACAATCCAAAACTTCACAATATAGCCGAGTGGTGGAAACAACTATATGGCGAGAGTGAAGGTAAAGAACTCAAGGGAATTTTTCCAGCTTCAGTAGACTTAACCAGTGACTTACACTCAATGGGACAGTATATTCAAGAAGGCCAGCGAAATATTTTTGAGACTGTAATCTCCATTGCTAAAACAAAGCATAAAGTCGTTATTCCTGAAGATAAGGATAATCTTGACAAGCTTAATTTCCTAGCGGGAAAGAGAGTGGACGAAGTCAATAAAATGGCAGAGTTGGGCACTCAATTGGCACATGTTGATGGTGGGGTTCCAAATTTAAAAATTGAGCTTCCTGAGCTGAATGAATTCTATATTGGTGAATTGCTTTA
The DNA here is from genome assembly GCF_004217115.1 of Ancylomarina subtilis. Taxonomy (NCBI): domain Bacteria; kingdom Pseudomonadati; phylum Bacteroidota; class Bacteroidia; order Marinilabiliales; family Marinifilaceae; genus Ancylomarina; species Ancylomarina subtilis. The sequence continues at coordinate 2,235,316 of NZ_SHKN01000001.1, forward strand.
CTTCTTCGAGATAGCTTGTGGGGTTAGTGGTTACATTCTAAATGTAAATCCATTCGACCAACCTGGTGTTGAAGCATACAAAAGCAATATGTTTGCCTTATTGGAGAAACCCGGTTTCGAAGAGGAAACAAAGAAGATTAAAGAAAGACTTTAGGTCTCAATTTGCATAAAATGAAGAATGGCTATCTCAAAAGGATAGCCATTTTTTTTATTTTATTGAATTTTTATATCGTCCTTTTTCAGTTTATAAATACGAATTTTCTTTCCTGAAAATTGTCCCATAAAAAAAGCAAACAGCATAAATGGATAGGTGTAAATTTCATATCCCAATCCAAAAAAATGCCGAAAAAGGATAACAAAAGGGATTGGTAAATGAATGGCAACAAACCATTTAACTGAATATTTCTTAAATCCCTGACGAACGTAGCCAAAAGGTACATTTACCAGATATGTCGCAATCATTGCAAGTAATAAATTCATCTCCATAGGCTTGCAAGTTAGCAATAGATATTAAAAATGAAAATTGTCAGTTGTCAAATTGACGAAAAAACCGGATCTCAATTTTAAATAAGGGAACATATACTGCAGACTATAATTAAGACATATTTTTCATTTTACTTTCAAAAACTTAAATACATTTGTTGAAAATATGCCCCAACAATTATGACTCTATCAAAACCGGTAAAAGGCACCTTTATAGCGCTCTTGGCAACACTAACATTTTCGAATGTGTATGTTTTCAGCAAAATGGCTATGCAGGATATTAGCCTGGCAAGTTTTGGTGTTTTATGGTTTGGTCTTGCCCTACTTTGGAATACCTTATATCATTTTTACAAAAAAAAGACCGATTCCTTTAAAAAGCTGCCTAAATCATCAAAACGGACTTTAATCCTCATTTCTTGCTCAGAACTAATAGCCACATCCGCGTTTTTTGTTGCCATTCAATTGACCCCCAACCCCACAATTGTATCTTTCTTAGCTAATACAAGTCCAATTTTCGTCATTATTCTAGGCTTCTTCTTCCTGAAGGAGAGATTTTCATATCTTGATATATTGGGTATCTGTCTGAGTATTGTAGGAGTCGGGTTAATTAATTATGGCGAGTCGGGATTGCAACTTAAGGAACTTAATAGTCCTGCGAGTCTTGCGACTTTCACATTTGCTTTTTTCTACGGAATTAGCCTTATCCTTGCCAAATCAAAAGTTGGAAGTTTACCTTCATCCATGATTACCTTGTCGCGAAATATTGCTTTATTCCTGGGTTTTCTTATCTACAACCTATCTGTATTAAAATTCCCGGAATATAGTCAGAGTTCAATTATTTATATTGCCCTTGGTTCCTTATTCGGACCATTTTTAGGAACGATCCTAACCTTTTCGGCTCTCAAATATCTTCAGGCATCCAAGGTCACCATTATAATTACAAGCAGAAGTTTTTTTATAATATTAGGAACATTTATATTCTTAGGAATTCTCCCCAATCAAAATCAGTTTGTTGGCGGTTTGTTTACAATTATTGGAATTTTAGTGATTTCAATTTCCGGAATAAAAAAAGAAGAAAATTAACCATTAGCCGAAATAAGTTTCAGCTTTTCTTTATCCTTAATTGTAATTGTGGAACCATTGGTACTGATGATACCTTCGTTACAAAATTCTTTCATTATCCGAACGACATTCTCCTTTGCCATCCCCGTTAATTCACCCAATTCCTGTCTCGAAAGAATCGGATTAAATTCATCTGCACCATACACTTCATCAGCAAGCGACAAAATGCCTTCAGCCATTCGCCCAGGCATTTTTTTCTGAACAAGGCTCATCATTTTATAAAAAATTCGTAACGATTTACTACTGATATCTTTCAAATAGCCTTCAGCAAACATAGGATTTTTCCTAACATAAGACTTAATCAAATTCATATCGATAAAACAAGCCGTAACATCCGTTAGTGCTACAACGCTGTAATGATGTGTCGAATCAACATAATTGCCCGGACCAGCTAACAAATATCCGGGTTTTGCCAAGTTGAGAATAATTTTCTTCCCATCGAAACCTTCCAAATAAACTTTTGCAATACCACTGGAAAGAAATACAGCACTAGCTGTAGGAGAACCTGCTTTGAAAATTGTTTCACCAGCAGAAAAATTAGATTGAAACCTATGTTTACTCAATTCCTTTATTTCATCAGAAGACAAATTCTTAAAATTGGGCCAAGCATGAGGGCAAGAACCACAACAAACATCTAATCCTTTTCCAAACATATTTAAGTTATATTATAAGATTCAGTTTCTAATATAGTGATAAATATCAATGCAAACTACAATCAATATCGTATATTTTAAAATTAAGTATCAATATTATAGTAGATTACTGTCATAAGCCAAAATGGGATTATATTTTTTACAATCAGTAGTTTTATGGAATAAATTCTTTAATCCCCTAATCTTATGAAACGAAAACAATTTAAAATTTGGCTTCTTCTCCTATCGGTAGGAGCTATATTTGCGGCTTGTGAAGGGCCTCAAGGTCCTGCAGGGTTAAACGGTGCGGATGGTACCAATGGTATTGATGGTGTTGATGGCGCCGATGGTAATGCCACATGTATGTCATGTCATGCTGGTGATACCAGAGAAAATATTCAGGCACAATTTTCAATGTCTGTACACAGCAGTGGTATAAACGCTGTTGACTACGCTGGAGGACGAGCTTCATGTGCTAAATGTCACTCACATCAGGGCTTTGTGCAATATGCAAATAATGGTGAAGTTTATGGCGATATCACAAACCCAACTGCATGGGAATGTGCAACCTGTCATGGCTTACACAAAACAATGGAAGCAACTGATTATGCTCTAAGACTTAGCGATCCGGTTAAGCCAATTTTCAATCCTGAGATCACTATGGATTTAAAAGGCAATTCTAACTTATGTGCAAACTGCCACCAGTCAAGAAGAGCTGAACCAAATATTGACAAACCTGGTGACACTTATGAAATTACCAGTTCACATTACGGACCTCACCACGGTGCTCAGGCAAATGTGGTTGCAGGTATGGGATTTGCTGAAATTGCAGGTTCTGTTGAATATCCGGAAGCGGGTTCTGCAAAACACTTAAATCAAGCGTCATGTACAGGTTGCCATATGGCACCATTTGACACTGAAGAAGGTGAAGGTGGACACTCATGGAAACCTTCTTTATTAGCTTGTAACACTTGCCACGAGGCAAATCTTGAGGACTTCAATTATGGTGGTGTAAGAACCGATGTTATGGCAAAACTTGAAGAACTAAGAGATCAGTTAATCACTCTTGGTGTTGTTGGTGGTAATGAAGATGATGGTTATCATCCAAATGTTGGAACATATCCAATGAAACAAGCTCAGGCATTCTTTAACTGGGTTGGTTTAGAGGAAGATCGTAGTTTTGGTGCTCACAATCCAAAATATGTGAAAGCTTTATTGCAGAACACAATTGAAGCCATGGAAGCTGAAATTGCTGCATTGCCATAATTCACAACTAAGCTAAATCAAAAATAAGAGAGGAGTTGTTTGATTTTAATATTAAACAACTCCTTTACCCATAAACTTAGATGTCTTAATAATAAATAGAACATCTTTTTATTCAAGTAGAGATGGCAAGCTTATTGCTATATCTATTGTAAAAGATAGGATATACACATTAAGCAATCATCCCATTTTTCTATTAAAATCATAATCTTATGAAAAGATATATCAAAGTACTAGCTTTCCTTTTCATGATTGGATTAGTTGCCTGTGAATACGATTACATCGTTGAAAAAACACCAACTCCAGAACCAGATCCTGATAATCCGATCAGTTTTGCAACACAGGTTGAACCTATCTTTCAAACAACATGTATTGGCTGTCACGATAGCAGAAATCCAATTCTGGTAACAGGAGCTGCATATGACAACCTGATAAACGGAAACTATATCAATACGGATAATCCGGCAGAAAGCAAAGTTTATAAGAAAGCGACAGACGGACATGGTAAAAACATGGGTTCAAAAGATCGTCTTACTTTATTAACTTGGATTACTGAAGGAGCTAAGGATAACTAATCAAACACATGCAATTATGAGAAAAAATATATTTACATTATCATTCCTGCTTGTTTTTGCTTTTGGAAGCGTTCTGGCTCAGGAGACTGAAACTGAAAAAGTTATAGACAAGCCGGTTAGATCACCCTTTGAAAGCGGTTTTTTAATCGACAATCAAACAACTGTTATTCAACCGGTAAACACATTGGAATTTGCAATCCAACACAAATTTGGGACAGTTGAAAATGGACATTCTGATCTTTGGGGATTATATGCCTCAGGTGCAAACATACGTCTTGGATTAAGCTATGTGGTTGCAAATAATGTTCAGGTAGGTATCGGCGTGACAAAAAGAAATATGACAACCGATTTTAATGCCAAATGGACAATTCTTGAGCAAACCAGAAACAATACTGTTCCTCTTGCTCTTGCTCTTTATGGAAATATTGCCATTGATGGTCGGGATAAGGATCAATTTCACGAAGATTTTAAATCATCTAACCGATTGTCATCTTATGCACAGGTTATCGTTGGAAGAAAATTTTCAGATGCCATAAGTTTACAAACAGGAGTAAGCTTTTCACACTATAACTTAATTGAAATGGGTAACTATCATGATAAAGTTGCCTTACACTTCAATGGACGATTTAAAGTTTCACCACAAGGATCAATTATCTTCAATTTCGACGCTCCATTAGATCTTGATTATCTGGACTCTGCAGAAAACTATGACAACCCTAAACCAAACTTATCTTTTGGTTATGAGATTTCAACCAGTACTCACGCATTCCAAATTTATATGGGGAATTCAAGTGGTTTAATTCAACAGGATATAATAGTTAACAACCATAGCAAAATTGATATGGACAATTTTATGATTGGCTTTACAATTACAAGATTGTGGAATTTTTAATCTCTAAATTTTTAAAATTATGAAAAAATTCAAGAACATATTTTTAGGATTATCTTTAGTATTGGCTGGAGCTCTATTTATGGCTTTTGCTTTACCACAAGATAAAAAGATGGGAGGCCCCTGGGAAATCCCTGCTAAGTACAAAACAATGAAAAATACGTTTAAAGATGATGCGTCATTATTAAAAGTTGGCAAAATGCTTTATACGAAACATTGTAAATCTTGTCATGGTAGTAAAGGTGAAGGTGATGGACCTAAAGCAAGAAGTATGAAAACTGCTATCCCACCATTTAACAGTGATAAGTTTCAAGCTCAATCTGATGGAGTCATATATTACCAATCAATTATTGGGCGGGATGAAATGCCAAACTATGAAAAGAAGATAGCTGATGATGAGGACAGATGGGCACTAATCAACTATCTGAGAACTTTGAAATAAATTATCAAACCAAACAAATTCCTGAAGTCACCGCATTTCAGGAATTTTAATTTACATCTAAACTATGCGTTTTTCACAACAAAGGATCTCTTTACTGGTTTTCTTTTTAGTTTCATTTACTCTGAATCTAAAAGCTGACAATGATTGCTTGCGTTGTCATGCAAATCAAACACATACGATATATAATGATTGGACTGAGCGTAACGAAAAACGCTTAATGAATCCTTATTTCATCTTAGATTCTTTAAGAATGAAAGCAGGTGTTCACCGTTCTTTTGTATGCACAGATTGTCACTCCTCAGATTATGAAACCTACCCACATAACGGAGAGTTAAAATTAGAACCACTTTCAACATGTATTGATTGCCATGGTGGTGATGAAAATTTTGCTGATTATAAATTTGAACTCATTGAAGAAGAATTTCAAAAAAGCACACATGCAAGAGCATTAGGAGAACAATTCACATGTTCAAAATGTCACAGCCAGCATTACTATCAAGCTAAGGCTCGAACAAGTGAGAATGTTAGGGATATCGTTAAGTTTAGCAACGAAATGTGCATGTCCTGCCACGATAACACCCCGAGATATCAGTTGATGTCGGATAGTGTTAACCCAAAACTGGTTGAAACACACAATTGGCTGCCAAATCAGAAACTCCATTTCGAAAGTGTCCGTTGTATTGAGTGTCATACTCAAGTGAAAGACTCACTCATGATCTCACACAACATTTTACCCAAAGAGAAAGCGCTTAAGTTATGTGTTGAATGCCATACCGCAAATTCTCATTTAAATGCGTCTTTATACAAGTATAAAAACATACAAGCAAGAACAAAAAAGGGTAAACTCGGCATCATACTTTCAAACAAATCATATGTCATTGGTGCCTACCAAAATGATATTTTGAACCTTTTGAGCATTCTTATTTTTATGGCAATCATTGCCGGAGTTATCGTTCATAGTTTTTTCAGGATCATTAAAAAATAGATTTTATGAGTACGGAAGGAAAAATATACTTATACCCTGTTTGGTTGCGCATTTGGCATGCTTTTAATGCATTGGGAATTCTTGTTTTAATTTATACCGGCTTAAATATGCAATTTGCTAAACCTGGATTTGAATTGATTCGGTTCGATTTAGCTGTGACTCTCCACAATTATGCTGGAATAATTGTATCAATCAGTTACCTGGTCTTTTTTATTGGTAACCTTATCACAACAAACCGAAAATATTACAAAATTAAGCCAAAGGGCTTGCGAAAGCGTTTATTTAAACAAATCCGATATTATACATACGGCATGTTTAAAAATGAAGATGCACCCTATCCTATTTCAGAAAAAAGGAAATTTAATCCAATTCAAAAATACACCTACGTTGCAGTAATGTACCTATTGGTTCCGATTATTATTATTACGGGTATCGCCCTTTTATTTCCTGAGTTAATAATTGAAGAGGTCTATCAGGTTAGCGGTATTTTTCTTACCGCATTGCTTCACGCTGTTATTGGTTTCCTAATTTCAATATTTCTTATTATCCATTTATATTTTTCTACAATTGGAAAAAATCCATTAAGTAATTTTAAGAGTATTATAACAGGTTGGCATTAACGAAATACAAGTCAGTTTAATTGTTTCGGTATCATCACAACATACCGAAACAATTTAACTGCAAAAGACGATTATAGGGCGATTACCTCCCAATGAAAATCGGGAGTTTAACTTAAATCTTTATCCTATGAAACTCCCCAATTCAGCCAGAAACTGGCTATCACTTCTTGGAGCTGGAATTGCAGCAATGAATCTATTCATTATCGGATTTCTACTGGCTCTCTCCTTTTTTTATAATTTAGGTAGTTCCTACCTGGGACTATTTATCTACATTATTCTCCCCATGTTTTTTGTGGGCGGATTGATTCTGATCCCTATAGGGATGATCAGAACAAACCGAAAACTAAAAAAACACCTACTCCCCGAAGATCAGTTAAAATGGCCTAAAGTCGATTTTAACGAACAAAAAACCCGTAATGCAAGTATGGTTTTTATCTTTGGGACTATTTTTATAATGATTATATCCTCAGTAGGGAGTTATCATGCCTTCCATTATACCGAATCGGTTGAATTCTGTGGAAAACTTTGCCACAAGGTCATGGCCCCTGAATTCACAGCCTATCACCAGTCCTCACACGAACGTGTGAAATGTGTGGAATGCCATGTGGGAGAAGGTACCAGTTGGTATGTCAGAAGTAAACTATCCGGTTTATACCAGGTTTATTCTGTCATTGCAAAAAAATACCCTAAACCAATTCCTACGCCAATTGAGAATTTACGTCCAGCTCGTGAAACCTGTGAACAATGCCATTGGCCACAAAAGTTTTATGACAGTAAGTTGAAGAATAAAAAATCATACCTGGCTGACGAAACAACTACAGAGCACAACATTTCCATGAAGATGAAAACGAGTGCAAGTATTAGTGCCAAAGGGATTTCTGAAGGGATTCACTGGCATATTAATCCTAATGTGAAGATAGAATACATTGCGTCATCCAAGAACAGAGAAACATTACCATGGGTTAAATATACCAATCTTACAACAGGCCAGGTTAAACTGTATCTTGAACCCGAAAATCAACTTAGTCAAATGGAAATTGATAGCCTTGAAACCCGTACAATGGATTGCTTGGATTGTCACAACAGACCTTCACATGACTACCACAACCCACAGAACTTTATCGACGAATTAATCTCTTCGGATAAAATTTCAAAAGAACTACCTGATGTAAAAGTCGTGGCAATGGATATTCTAAATCAAGATTATCCAAGCACTGATAGTGCCATGATAGCGATTAAAGCTCAGGCTATGGAGTATTATGAATTGATGTATCCTGAGATACTAGATTCCAATAAAGCCAAAATTACAAAAGCAATTACAGCCATCCAAAACGGATATAAATCCAATATATTCCCTGAAATGGGAGTTAGTTGGAAGGCCTACCCTAACCACCTGGGCCATTTGGAAACCAATGGCTGTTTCCGTTGCCATAACGACAAACATGTAACGGCAGAAGGTGAAAAAATATCAAGAGATTGTAATCTTTGCCATGATATTATCTCGCAGGGCAAAACTGGTGAAATGGAGATATCAACACTTCAATCACCATTGGAATTTAAGCACCCTATTGATATCGATAAACAGTGGAAAACACAACTCTGTTCTGAATGTCATGCACAGCTTTATTAAAAACTTAAAGATTTAAAATAAAAAAACACCCATTCCAAATTGGAATGGGTGTTTTATATATCAATCTAATTTGACACCTCGACAATCAAATAGTCTTTAAGCTTTATTTCATTAACTAATTCTTTGGCCTGATTCGCACGTGCAAAAGGCCCCAATCTGTATTTGTACAAATTATTCTCCTGAAGTTGATGAAGGTAAACCATATTCTCGGGCAAATCGGGAATCAATTTTTTCTTGAATATACCGAACTGGATATAATACCGATAATTTGAAGAAACAGCTAACACTCTTTCTTTGCCCTTCATAGAATCAACATGAATATGAGTTTCCGGCAAATGTAATTTTTTGACTTCTTCATTAAAATCTACAGCATCCTTTTCAGAAAAGAAACGGGCTAAAGGATATTGATTTAAATTACCAAAAACCAACTGGAACGATTTGTGTTTGCTGTTGACAAGAATTCGTTCTTTCACAAGCTCCTGGTTTCCACGACTTACCTGAATCATATCTTTTGAATCAAACTCCGAACTATTACAAAATGCCGCAACAAGAATGAGAATAGCAAGCACAGTTACACTAACAAACAAACGAATTAACATCTTCTTTTTTCTGATTTCATACTGAAGTCTGTCTAATTCATTCATTAAAGCATTTATTCGAACACCTGATTTTTCAGAATCGGTCATAGAAGTTATTATTACAGAATATTATACCTAAGTCTTAAGTTGAACGCGTTCTTACAAATTGACTAACAGTCAAAAATTAACGCCTAACACACTATCACAGACCATAAAAGTACGAAAATATTCTATTCATTATAAAAAAAGAGCCCTCCGAATAATCGAAAAGCTCTAATTTATTTCTTCACTATTTAAAAATGAATCAGACGTGTTTTAAAATATCTTCCAAATTTTTAAATCGTGCTTTATAATCATTTAATGAGTGTAAGATCACTTCTTTAGCCTCATCAAGTCCATACACATGGGTGATTTCCGCTTCACTTTCCAAACCTGGCATATCCTTATAGGTTAAAAAATAATGCTTTAATCGCGTGATAATAACCTCTGGGCAATCTGAAATATCATTATAGTTCCCATAAGTAGCATCATTCTTTAAAACAGCAATAATCTTATCATCTGCTTCATTACCATCAATCATACGAAACCCACCAATCGGACGTACCTCTGCAATAATATCGCCATGTGCAATTGATTTTTCTGTCAAGACACAAATATCAAGTGGATCACCATCACCTTGAACATCCTTTTTCCCGGATTTCTCGCTACAAAATTGACCGACCAACTTTCCACAATAGGATTGAGGTAAAAAACCGTAAAGTGCTGGAATGACATTCGAATATTTTTGAGGGCGGTCAATCTTTAAATAACCACTCACCTTATCAACTTCATATTTAACGGTGTCAGTTGGCACCATTTCGATAAATGCCATAACCGAATTCGGTGCATCATCACCAACATCAATCCCGTGCCAAGGATGCGACTTATAACGTAAGCCCATCAATCGGCCAATAGGATCATTTAATTTATTTCCCATTCGTCTATATTTTTCAATTTCAATACCAAACAGTTACCTGTTTGCAAAATTTGTATAACAAAAGTAAGAAAACAATGGAAAAAACATGAATTCTCGCTTTTTAATATCATTTCAAGCCATTATAACTGAAAAGGAATCGCTTTCAGGAAAAGAAAAAAAGGGGTATAGTAATTTCGTTATTGATGTGCTCTGACTAAAATACAAGGCCCTTAACAGAAACCAGGCCCATCTGATCAATACATAGTATTAATTCATAATTATCAATTATTTCACCCTCCCCAACCGTCACGATCGAGGCTGCGATACTGAATGGCTTCGGATAAATGATCAGTTTCAATATTTTCGGAATCAGCCAAATCGGCTATTGTTCGGGAGACTTTCAGAATCCGGTCGTAGGCTCGAGCAGAAAGGCCAACTTTTTCCATAGCAACCTTTAACAAGTTCATACCTTCTTCATTGGGACGACAATATTTTCGTAAAAGTCGCGAACTCATCATCGCATTGCAATGCACCCCCTCTTCATCTGCAAAACGCTCCGATTGAATCTGCCGAGCCGCCTCTACCCTTTCTCTAATGATAGCTGATTTTTCAGCAAGACGTTCCTCCGAAATTTTATCGAAAGAAACGGGTGTTACTTCTATATGGATATCAATTCGATCGAGAAGAGGGCCTGAAATTCGACTCAAATATTTTTGAACCATCCCCGGAGGACACAAACAGTCTTTATCCGGATGATTATAAAAGCCACACGGACATGGATTCATCGAAGAGATTAGCATGGTACTTGCCGGATAATCAACCGTAAATTTAGCTCGTGAAATTGTTATCGTCCGATCTTCCAAAGGTTGTCGCATCACTTCGAGAACAGTCCGCTTAAATTCAGGTAATTCATCCAGAAAAAGCACCCCATTATGTGACAAACTAATTTCGCCGGGCTGAGGTATTGTGCCACCACCGACAAGAGCGACGTCAGAGATTGTGTGATGCGGACTCCGGAAAGGCCGCTTGGTCATCAAACCGCTTTCTTTTTCCAATGTTCCGGCTACCGAATGAATCTTAGTTGTTTCAAGAGCCTCTTGCAAACTCAGAGGTGGTAATATACCCGGAATACGTTTGGCCAACATGGTTTTACCAGACCCCGGAGGCCCTATCATGATAATATTGTGTCCACCAGCAGCAGCTATCTCTAGTGCTCGTTTAACGTTCTCCTGCCCTTTAACATCTGCAAAATCGTGTTCAAAATGATTCAGATGGGAATAAAACTCGGCGCGGGTATCAACTTCAGTAATAAGCAACTCAGCATCCCCATTAAAGAAATCAACCAGCTCCTTTATGTTTTCGATACCATAAACTTTTAAATTATTAACAACTGCCGCTTCTCTTGCATTTTCCCTGGGTAGGATTAAACCTTCAAAACCTTCTTCTCTGGCTTTAATCGCCATGGGCAAAACCCCTTTTATGGGGACCAAACTACCATCAAGCGAAAGCTCCCCCATAATGACATACTTCTGTAAATCGGGACACTTTATTTGTTCGGTAGCCGTCAGAATCCCAACAGCCAAAGGCAAATCATAAGCCGACCCTTCCTTTCGAATATCGGCAGGAGCCATATTAATAATGATTTTTTTACCCGGAATTTTGTATCCCACTTCCCGTAGAGCAGAATCAATCCGTTGCTGACTTTCTTTCACGGCATTGTCAGGTAAACCCACCAAACTAAATCGAACACCGTTAAAAACATTCACTTCTATTGTAATGGTCGTCGCATGTATGCCATACACAGCACTCCCGTAGGTTTTGATGAGCATAGAGTCTAATTTTTAATTCATTAAGTCATACATTGAGACTTCAAATTAACAATTTATGTTGAATTAAATGCTAAATAATTTGAGTAATTCATTTTTAAAAAATTCATCATGTCACTCTTATTGATAATTAAATGAAGTTTTCAACAGACATGTTAATAAGTTGGAAGTCGAAATATTTCAATCTGTAAAACGTTGTTTCGATGGAAAGTTTAACTTTAAACTAATTTTCAAGAATAAATCAGAACAACTATGCGCCAATATCTCGAATTGCTAAAAAAAGTAAGTCAAGAGGGGAACCAAAAGGGAGACCGAACCGGAACCGGAACGATCAGTATTTTCGGGCATCAAATGCGATTCGACCTTTCAGAAGGCTTTCCTGTGCTTACAACCAAAAAGCTTCATCTAAAATCAATCATTCACGAGCTTTTGTGGTTCCTGAATGGGGACACTAATGTCAAATACCTACAAGACAATGGCGTGAAAATTTGGAATGAATGGGCGGATGAAAAAGGTGATTTGGGACACGTTTACGGCTACCAATGGCGTTCATGGCCTAAAGCAAATGGCGAACATATCGATCAGATTTCTCAATTGGTAAATGATATTAAAAATAATCCAAACTCTCGCCGATTAATCGTGAGTGCCTGGAATGTTGCCGATATTGAAAATATGGCTTTGCCTCCATGTCATGCCTTATTTCAATTTTATGTGGCTGATGGAAAGCTTTCCTGTCAGTTGTATCAGCGAAGTGCCGATATCTTTTTGGGCGTTCCATTTAATATTGCGTCCTATGCTTTGCTGACTATGATGATGGCCCAGGTTTGTGATTTAGAACCGGGTGAGTTTATCCACACATTAGGCGATGCACATATTTACAACAATCATTTAGAGCAAGTTGATTTGCAATTGACTCGTAAGCCTAAAAAGCTACCACAGATGAAAATTAATCCTGAGGTTAAAAATATTTTTAATTTCAAATATGACGATTTCAGTCTTGAAAACTATGAGGCCGATCCGCACATCAAGGGAGCGATTTCCGTTTAATCTCGGATAAAGAACAACGAACTTGTATTCACTAATATATTCCTATTATGTCTCTATCTATTATCGTAGCAGCTTCTCAAAACAATGTTATTGGGAAAGACAATCAACTGATATGGCGTTTATCTGCCGATCTAAAACGATTCAAAGCTTTGACAACAGGACACCATATTATTATGGGGCGAAAAACCTTCGATTCAATAGGGAAACCACTTCCTAATCGTACTTCAATCATTATTACCCGTCAAGCGGATTATGAGGTAGAGGGGTGCATTGTGGTAAACTCGTTGGAAGATGCTCTTGCTAAAGTTCCGGCAAATCAGGAGGCCTTTATCATTGGTGGAGGAACCATTTATAAAGAAGCAATTGATAAAGCTGATAAGCTGTATCTAACACGAGTACACGGCAAATTTGAAGGGGATACATTCTTCCCTAAGATTGATACCAAGATCTGGAATAGTGTCAAGCGCGAAGATCATATGCCTGATGCTAAAAATGAATACGCCTATTCATTTATTGATTACGAGAGAAAATAATAATAAAGAATATTTCAAAAAAAAAGTCTGGTGAATCACCAGACTTTTATCTTTTATATAGAATACCAACTTAAGCTATTCTTAAGTGTTTCATATTTGTTTTTTCTAGCTTAGCCGCTGCATATTTAGCATCAATCGTCACTGATTTCTCCTCTGAAGTTGGCAATTCGAACATGGCATCAATCATGATAGCCTCACAAATTGAACGCAGACCACGAGCCCCAAGCTTGTATTCGATAGCTTTATCAACGATATATTCTAAAGCGCTTTCATCAAAAGTCAATTCAATATCATCGATTTTAAACAACTTACTGTATTGCTTAATGATAGAGTTTTTAGGCTCAGTTAAAATATTTCGAAGTGCTTCGCGATCTAGAGGCTCCAAATAAGTCAGAACAGGTAAACGACCAATAATCTCAGGTATCAGTCCGAAAGATTTTAAATCCTGAGGCGCAATATATTGTAAGAAATTTTCCTGATCAATCTTCTCTGACTCTTTACTCGCATTAAAACCAACAACAGCTGTATTTAAACGCTGAGCAATCTTACGCTGAATCCCATCAAAAGCACCCCCACAAATGAAAAGAACATTCTTCGTATTAACAGGTATCATTTTCTGATCGGGATGCTTACGACCGCCTTGTGGTGGAACATTGATAATCGATCCTTCAAGCAATTTCAACAAACCTTGCTGCACACCTTCACCCGAAACATCACGGGTAATTGAAGGATTATCACTTTTACGTGCAATCTTATCAATCTCATCGATAAATACAATCCCTTTTTCAGCTGCTTCAACATCGTAATCAGATGCTTGCAATAGTCGGGTCAGAATCGATTCAATATCCTCTCCTACATATCCAGCCTCAGTTAATACAGTTGCATCAACAATCGTGAAAGGTACATGAAGCATTTTAGCAATGGTTCTTGCCAAAAGGGTCTTTCCGGTACCGGTTTCACCCACTAAGATGATATTCGATTTTTCAATCTCAATTTCCTCGTCGTCTTCTTCCTGAAGCAATCTTTTGTAGTGATTGTATACAGCAACAGATAAGTATTTCTTAGCATCATCCTGACCAATAACATACTGATCAAGAAAGGCTTTTATCTCAGTAGGCTTCAATAACTGAACCTCTTTCAGGTTAAGGTCAGAATTAATTTTTGATTCTTCCTTAATGATCTCATGAGCTTGGTCGATACAACTATCGCAAATGTGACCACTGATTCCCGCAATTAAAAGATTGGTATCTTTTTTATCTCGCCCACAAAATGAACATTTATCCATAAGTAAAATATAGTCTTTTAGCTTGCCGATGTCAGTTCATAACATCATTAAACCATGTTTTTTACAATTAAATAGGTCTCTGTATCTTCAAAATACAATATCCTCATATATTAGAAATGCAAAGTTAAGCATTTTAAGCTTAACTCTGCATTTCTCAAACCTTTATGATTTTTCAAGCCTTATTTCTTTGGCTCTCTCAACAATACTTCGTCAATCATACCATATTCCTTAGCTTCCTGAGCGGTCATCCAATAATCACGATCTGAATTTTTCTCAACCTTATCGAAAGGCATACCTGAATGATCGGAGATAATGGTATAAAGCTCTTTCTTCAACTTCAGAATTTCGCGAGCTGTAATTTCAATATCAGAAGCCTGACCTTGTGCCCCACCCATAGGCTGATGAATCATCACACGAGAGTGTTTTAAGGCTGAACGCTTCCCTTTTTCTCCGGCAGTTAACAATACAGCTCCCATCGAAGCAGCCATACCCGTACAAATAGTCGCAATATCGCAATTGATATACTGCATGGTATCGTAAATACCTAATCCGGCATGTACAGAACCTCCCGGGGTATTGAAATAGATTTGAATATCCTTAGATGGATCTGTTGACTCAAGGAATAAAAGCTGAGCCATGATAATATTAGCCACATAATCATCGATAGGCACACCTAAAAAGATGATTCTATCCATCATCAAACGCGAAAACACATCCATAGATGCAATATTCAACTGACGCTCCTCAATAATTGTAGGAGAAATATATGAATCACTAATAGAGGTGTATCGATCTAAATTAAGACTACTAATGCCTCTGTGCTTAGTTGCAAATTTTTTAAATTCGTCTTGTGGTATCATAGGATGAATATATTTATTTGAGCCTGGTCTGGAAACATTTTCCAAAACAAAAGACTATAATGGGATATACAAATTCAACATTTAAGTTTAGCTAAAATAACGAAAAAAAATGCTTTTTGTACATCAGCGGTGCAAAATACTGAATAAAAAACAACCACGCCCTATTGAGCGTGGTCGAAATATATTTATTCTATAAATGCTTATTCAAACATTTTATTGAATTCTTCTGTAGAAACTTCTTTGTCTTCTACCTTAATTGTTTCTTTAAGGTACTCAACAACTTTGTCATCTAGTTTACGATCCCAGATTTTTCTAGCCTCGTCTTTGTTTTCCAACATTTGCTTCGCATAGTTAGTTAAGTACTCTTCAGGTACTTCCATCATACCATACTGCTGAAATTGCATTAAAGCTTGTTTCTTAGCAAACTCAACAACTTCTTCTTCGTTAACTTTAAGATCGTTGTCTTTTACTAATTTGTCTTTAATCAACTGCCATCTGATATCATCAGAATAGTTTTCAAAATCGCTATCAACTTGCTCAGCAGTCATTTCTTTGTTCGTTGCGATAATCCAACGCTTCAAGAATTCAACAGGAAGGTCAATTTTTGCTTTCTTAACTAATTTCTCTTTAGCATCGATAAGGAATTTGTAATCGCTATCGTTTACCAATTGAGCTTCGATATCCGCTTTAATTTGGTTTCTGAATTCTTCTTCAGTAGCCACTTTTCCTTCACCAAATACTTTGTCGAATAACTCCTGATTGATTTCAGCAGGTACAAACTTCGAAATATTTGTAATTGTATATTGGAAATCTGACTCAAGAGTTTCAGCCATTTCTGGAGCAATACCCAACATAGAAGCTAAATCAGTTCTGTTAGGGAATGCCTTAGCAGGGTTGAAAGTAATGATCTCATTTTTGTTAGCACCTACGAATTTTGCTTTCGACTCTTCGTCTTTCATATATTCCAATGAAATAGCTACATCTTCGCTTACGATACCACCTTCAACAAGATTTCCTTCTGCATCAAGTTGAGCGAAGTTACCCTTAAGGATTTCTTTATCTTCAACAACCTCAGCTTCTTCGTTAGAACCAAAACGACGAGCGTGCATATCTACACCATTCTGAATCATCTTCTCATCAACTGCAATTTTAAAGAAGTTGATCTTATCTCTCTTGCTTAGGTTTAGAGTATACTCAGGAGCCATAGCGATATCGAATACAAATTCGAACTCAGTATCTTTCTCCCAGTCGATATCTTTTTGCTCAGTCTCATTTGGAAGAGGCTCACCTAGGATATCTAATTTGTTCTCCTCGATATACTTGTATAGCTCACGACCCAAAATTTTATTTACTTCATCAGCTAAAACAGGAGTACCATACATTTTTTTAATCAAGCCCATTGGCACTTTACCAGGACGGAAACCATCAATACTTGCTTTTCTACGATGGTCCTTAAGCACAGAGTCAACTTGACTCGCATAATCTTCCTTTACTAACTGTAATTTAATTACAGCATTCAAATCATCAGTGTTGGTTCTTGTGATATTCATTTTTTAGCTATTAGAATGATAAACCCTTTGTAATTGCAAAAAACCGCCTCAAGCATGATGTATTCACATCTTCAGCAGGGCGGTTTAAGGTTATTTCTCTGTAGTGCGGATGAAGGGACTCGAACCCCCACGCCTTACGGCACTAGATCCTAAGTCTAGCGCGGCTACCAATTACGCCACATCCGCGGGTTAATTGCGGTGCAAATATAAATCTCTTTTTTTATTTGTGCAATAGTATTTTTGAAAAAAACGATATTTTTTCGCCCCTCTTTTTTTAAGTTGCTAAATATCAAACAGACATCTTCAAAAATATGTTTAAATTAAAGTCTGACGATGTCTATTTAGGACGCCTCAACTCAAAATTCTTTCCTAAATAAACGCGTCGAACATCTTCATCTTCTGCCAACTCTTCGGCTGTTCCTGATTTAAGAATATTTCCCTCGAATAAAAGATAAGCTCGTTCTGTTATCGACAGGGTTTCCTGCACGTTGTGATCGGTAATCAAAATACCAATATTTTTATCCTTAAGAGTTCGAACAATATCTTGAATATCCTCAACAGCAATTGGGTCTACTCCAGCAAAAGGTTCGTCCAATAAAATAAATTTAGGTTTTATCGATAAGGCTCTCGCAATTTCAGTTCTTCGTCGCTCTCCACCGGAAAGCTGAATACCTAAACTTTTACGAATTTTCTGAAGGCTGAATTCGTTCAACATTTCTTCCAAACGCTGTTCCTGATATTCTTTGGTAAAATCAGACATCTGTAAAACAGCCTTAATGTTGTCTTCAACACTCAACTTACGAAACACCGAAGCTTCCTGTGCCAAATAACCTACGCCCATCTGGGCTCTTTTGTAAACAGGTTCATTGGTAATTTCTCTCTCATCAAGATAGATTCGTCCACCATTGGGTTGAATCAAACCAACAATCATATAAAAAGATGTGGTTTTACCAGCACCGTTAGGTCCCAATAATCCAACAATCTCTCCTTGTTTCACTTCAACCGAAACGCCTTTAACAACTGTACGGCTTTTGTATTTTTTTACTAAATTTTCAGCTCTTAAAATCATAAGAATACTTTAGGTTTTGTCCCCGAATTTTGCAAATATATGAAACAACCGGGAATAGTTTTGGGCTGAGGTGTTAATATATCTTACAAGTATCTATTTTAAATCAAATATAAAGTTAAATCCGATCTAAAAAGTCATCTGAAACATGGCACGAATACCAAATTTTTCAAAATCCTGATCAGGGTTTGGCTCCAGGTGATTCAATCGCCACATGGCATCGACACGGAAAAACTTGAAAATATTCTCAACCCCAACACTAGCCTCAAAATAAGGATCTGTTACATCAGACAAGCCAACCGGAAATTTAAGAATTGCCTCACTATTGGCTAATGCACCATTATTTTCATCCGATAAAGTTCCCCATAAACCTTTTGCAGAAACAACGGTACGCCATTTCAATCGCTTAAACAAAGGAATACGATTCAGGATAAACCCCTGAAAATGATGTTCCAATGATAAACTCACATATTGGTCACTAGCAAATTCAAAATAGTTCATCATATTGAATGCATAAGGATCAAAGGCATAAGTCTCGTTTCCCTCGTGAAGAGATAATAAGGGGTAAGGCACTTTTCCGAACAACTTAGAAGCTGTTGCCAAATAACGCATCTTACCCAAAGGTGGTAAATCAAGCGTATGATCCACACTTAAATCGGCTTTAAAATACTCCTGCCCGGATCCCAACACATTTTTCAGTCCCATCGTGAGATAAAGATTAACGATTGGGACAGGACCTCCCAAATGAACCCTTTCAAATTCTCCCATAACGACCTTCTCATTCCTTGTCCATCGTGTTCTCAACTCAATTTCTGAGTTTTTAATCCCTGAGATAGGCAAATCACCATTGGGCGAAACAAATGGAACAATTGGAGTTGGAGAAATATCACGGTATCTAAATTTAATGGAATTCATAAAGCCTTGAAACCACTCTTTCTCATAATGCGCCTCAAACTGATCAAGCATGGTTAGCTTATTGTTCGGATTTCGTTTAAGCAATGAGGCTAATATATTGCCTTCAGTAAAAGCATTCGGGCTTTTTCCTAATTGATGAATATCGTGTTTCCACTGCATGCCAAAAGTCTCCCGAGGGAGTTTATTGATCATGTATAGAAAACCCAAGCCATATTTAAATCGATTATCCTTGTCGCCGTACGCGACATGGGCATTGTACATCACTTTAGTGCTAAAATCGTTCGATGTACGACCCCCAAACATAAAGCGGTTTCCTTCAATCTCATTGAACGAATAGAGCTTATAATAAGGCCCGTATTCAAAGTTCCCTTTCGTATAATAGCCCGTCACAAAAGTTTGGATAATATCGATGATGTTTTTGTAAAGTGGAACATTCTGAATGGAGTCAACCATAGAATAGATTCCCGATTCACGCTTAGAAAGCTTAAATGGACGAGCCTCATCCCAATACGATGCCTGCTTACCTAATGCATCATCATTTACAATTACATTATTCTCCAGCTTTACAATTTCTTTTCGAATTGGCGCATTCAATTTTACTTTACGATAAGAGATTGTTTTTCGTCCGAAAAACCCCATCTGTGATGTTGAATCTCTATTGGTCAACATGAAATCGACGAATAGATTTTGCTTTTTCAAAAACCAGGTTGAATCGTTTATTTTTTGAAATTCATTGGTACTAACCAAATCCTTTACCCAGTTCAGATTTACATCTTTTGTGATGCGCATTTTCATATTATCAACCGCAAAAGTTGTGTCAGCTACCCAAAAATCACCCACAAAACAGGGCTCTAATTTTCGTTTGGGTTTAAAAGACATGTGGTAACACCAATTCCCATCACGATAAGCACTATCGGTCAGGTAATATTTATAATAACTCAAACCTCCGTCTGCAATCGGACTTACAAAGTTTTTATTAAATAAATCGATAAAGTTATCGTAGATATTTATATTTTGGTGCAACTGTCCCGTAAACTGTGCCAAACTTGCATTATCCTTAATCCCCGACATTTGAGATGCTTTGATAACTTCACGCTCCAATTTTGGGGTTTTACGATAGTAGTAATCCGATAAGGATTCAGTTATAAAGACGGGCAAATAAGACTTCCCGGTAACGACAGAAGTATCAACATAATCGAAGACAAACTGAAACTGACGCATGATTTTTTTATTCTTAAAATCATCGTTAATATTGTTCAAATCCATCTCCATCTTCGTATAAGTCTCGTACTGATACGATTCCAAACGGGATGGGTTGTTTTTCTTTTTACGCGCAATAATTTTTCTCAGAAGAATATGAGCGGGATTCTCTCCCGGTAAAATTTTAATCTCCTGCAAAGCTACTGCTTCAGAATGCAATTCAATGTTTAAAGTCTGAAAAACACCCTTTTGAATAGCATATCCTCTGGCTTTATACCCCACAAAAGAAACCTGTAAAGAATCTGTTGGCGTTCGGGTTTCAATAAAATAATTCCCATCAAAATCGGTTGTAGCCCCTATAGTAGTCCCTTTAAAAGAGATATTTACAAAAGGTAAGGGTTCCTGCGTTTTTGCATCAACTACCCGACCCCTAATTTTTGTAACCTGAGAAAACACAGATTGGCTTACTCCTACCCCCATAAGAATAAACAAAAGCATTAATAATCCTTTAGATAATTTCAGCATGTATACATAAATAAGTGAACATGAATGACAATTTCTGTAATTTAAACAAAATCCCTAATATTATTAGGGATTCTAAACTAACAATAAATCCATCCTAATAGAAGAACTAATCTAAATAATTTTTATTGTACTTTAAGTTTATTCAAATTGTTTTGCCTGCTTTTTTTGGATACGCTTGGAGATACTAATCCCCACTTCGTAAAGAACCAACAATGGCAGACAAACTAAAACCTGAGAGAAGATATCCGGCGGTGTAATAATCGCTGACAAAATCAAAATCAGAACAATTGAATGCTTTCTGTATTTCCTTAAAAACTCAGGGCTAACCAAACCAATCTTACTCAAAAAGAAGATTAAAACCGGTAACTCGAAAATAATCCCACTGGCTAAAACAATTGATGTAATTGTTGAAATATATGAATCCAAATTAATTTGATTCATCACCTGAGATGAGATATTGTATGAGCCCAGAAAATGAACAGACAACGGTGTTATGATGTAATAACCGAATGCAACACCAAGTGCAAACAGGAAACTTGTATAGAAAATAGAACCTCTTGCATGTTTTTGTTCAGAAGAATATAAAGCCGGTTTCACAAATCGCCAAAATTCAAAAAACAAATAAGGGAAACCTGCAATACAACCCACTACAATAGACACAGTTATATGTGTTGCAAATTGTCCGGCCATATTAATATTAATCACTTGAAAGGGTTTGGTATTAATCTTTAAAGACTCAACCCCCGTAAAATCAGACAAAAGGGCAAACATCCTGTTCGTGAAAAAATCAACATTTTTGGGTGCTAATATTATCTTATCAAAAATAATATCGTAGAACACAAAAGCTGCAACAGCAAACACCAATACAGCTAAAGCTGAACGAATAAGGTGCCAACGTAACACTTCAAGATGTTCAAGGAAACTCATTCCATCTTCTTCTTTCTCTGACATACAATTTCAATTACAATAAACAACTCTTTAACTCTGATTTGATGGTACTATCCCACTAAATCAAACCATTTCTCTTCCGAAGAATACTACACAATGCCTTCTTTCAGGATATCATGAAGATGGACCAAACCTAAATATTCACCATCCTTACAAACGACCAACTGCGTAATGCTGTTTTTCTCCATTAAATGAAACGCATTTATAGCCAACTCATCTTCTGCAATTGTCTTAGGTGAAACCGACATGATATCTTTGGCCTTTAGTGGCTTGACATCCTCGTATTGCTGCATCATTCTACGTAAATCACCATCGGTAATAATACCTGACAATTTATTTTCATCGTTGATTACAGCTGCAGCCCCCATTCTCTTCGAAGAAATCTCAAGAATGACCGTTCGAATATCATCATTTAATTTTACTTGTGGTGCAGATTGTTTCACCAAAAGATCGCTCACACGTAAATACAACTTTTTCCCTAAAGCTCCACCCGGGTGAAATTTAGCAAAATCCTGAGAACTAAATTGACGACATTCAAGCAAGGCAACGGCCAATGCATCACCGATAACTAACTGGGCTGTCGTTGAATTTGTAGGTGCTAAATTATTAGGACAAGCTTCTTTATCAACAACCGCCTTAAGCACAAAATCCGATTGTTTCGCCAGGAAAGAATCCAAGCCAGCAACCATACTTACTAAAACATTTCCCAGATTTTTGATCAATGGAGCCAAAACTTTGATTTCTGGTGTATTTCCACTCTTCGATATACAAATAATAATATCATCAGGCCTAATCATACCTAAATCACCATGAATCGCATCAGCGGCATGCATAAACATAGATGGCGTCCCTGTCGAATTTAATGTTGCAACAATCTTATTCGCAATATTTGCACTTTTCCCAATACCAGTCACCACAACACGACCTCTGCTTTCTAAAATAAGCTCAACAACTTTAGCAAAGTCATCATCTATATAATCAGCAAGTTGTCCAATCGTTCTGGCTTCCTCTTTTATTGTATTTATTGCTATCTCTTTTATCTTATTTCTTGAATTCAAAACTTATCAGTATTAAATTATTAATGTTCTATTTGGACCTAAAATTCAGCTAAAAACACAAAAAAAGTTAAAAGCTGTTAAAAGACTATCTGGTTTTGTTTTCTTCAAATGTTTATCTAAATTTAAAATACAAAAGTATTCATTTATTGAATAAAAAAGACTGAAGAGAGGTAAAAATCACACCTTTAAAAGCTAAATCTGCAAAACATTTTTATTAGCTTCGCAGGTTCTCAGCTATACTTAAATTAGCAACTAATAATATTAAGATTATTTTTTTGACTATTCGGGCGAAGTTATCTTCTGCAAAATCAAAAAAAAGAAAATCTTACAAATATTTAATGACAACAAATTACAGAAGATGAAAACGGAGTTTGAGCTAGTTAGTCATTTAAAAAAGAATTTTGGTTTTGACACCTTCAAAGGGAGTCAGGAAGAAGTTATAAATAATGTCCTTAATGGTAATGATACATTTGTATTGATGCCTACTGGGGGCGGCAAATCGCTTTGTTACCAATTACCGGCTATGATGCTAGAGGGTACAGCAATTATCATATCCCCTCTAATTGCCCTGATGAAAAATCAGGTTGATGCGATGAGAAATTTTGGGGAAGATGATGGAGTTGCACACTTTATGAATTCATCACTATCAAAATCTGCCACATTAAAAGTTAAGGAAGATGTCATTGAGGGCAGAACCAAGCTTTTATACGTTGCCCCGGAATCTCTCACAAAGGAGAGCAATATTGAATTTCTTAAAAACATCAAGATTTCATTCTACGCGGTAGACGAGGCACATTGTATTTCTGAGTGGGGACACGATTTCCGTCCTGAATACCGAAAAATAAGACCTATAGTTGAAGAAATTGGGAAAGCACCAATTATTGCATTAACAGCAACTGCAACCCCTAAGGTGCAACACGATATACAAAAAAACCTTGGCATGCTAGAGGCCAACGTTTACAAATCATCATTCAACCGATCTAACCTTTACTATGAGGTAAAACCCAAAGTAGATGCAACCAAAGAGATTATCAAATTCATCCGAAAAAATGAAGGAAAGTCAGGTATCATCTATTGTTTGAGTCGTAAAAAGGTTGAAGAATTAGCTGAAACACTTCAAGTCAATGGAATCAATGCAGTTCCCTATCACGCCGGTATGGATTCTGCCACGCGATCTGGTAACCAGGATAAATTCCTGATGGAAGATATTGACGTTGTTGTGGCGACCATCGCATTTGGAATGGGGATTGACAAACCCGATGTGCGCTTTGTCATTCATTACGACATTCCCAAAAGCTTGGAAGGCTACTACCAGGAAACAGGACGAGCAGGTAGAGACGGTGGCGAAGGACATTGCCTGACATTCTACAGCTATAAAGACATACAAAAGCTTGAAAAATTCATGCAAGGCAAGCCTATTGCTGAACAGGAAATTGGCAAGCAACTTTTATTGGAAACGGTTTCCTATGCTGAATCTGCCGTTTGTCGACGTACCGTTCTACTCCACTACTTTGGAGAAACACACACTCAGGAAAATTGCGGAAGCTGCGACAACTGCCTTCACCCTAAGAAAGAATTTCAAGGTGAAGAATATGTAGTCAAAGCACTTAATGTAGTCAAAGCTGTTAAAGAACGATTTAAAATAGATCACCTTGTCAATATTTTAACAGGGGAATCCAATTCATCAATAAAATCATACAAACACGACGAACTTGAGATTTTTGGTTGCGGGAAAGATAAAGATCAACATTTCTGGAATATGGTTTTCCGTCGCGCCCTAATCAATATGTTTATCGAAAAAGACATTGAGCAATACGGCGTCATTAAGATTAAAAAAGAAGGCCACGCTTTCTTAGAAAATCCAACTCCCTTCATGCTTACTGACGATCATGATTTTGATGAATCCGATACTGATGCTCCAAAATCGGGAGGAACTGCGGCTGTCGATACAGTTCTGCTTAAAATGCTGAAGGAACTTCGCAAGAAAATCTCTAAAATCAAAAATACACCTCCCTACGTTATTTTCCAGGACCCTTCTCTTGAGGATATGGCTATTCAATACCCTATCAACATCGAAGAAATGTCTCACATACAAGGTGTAGGTGCTGGTAAAGCGAAACGTT
This sequence comes from Ancylomarina subtilis, assembly GCF_004217115.1. Classification (NCBI taxonomy): domain Bacteria; kingdom Pseudomonadati; phylum Bacteroidota; class Bacteroidia; order Marinilabiliales; family Marinifilaceae; genus Ancylomarina; species Ancylomarina subtilis. The sequence goes on from NZ_SHKN01000001.1 coordinate 2,260,426, forward strand.
TCGGTAAGGAGTTTGTGGAATTAATTGCTAAACACGTCGAAGAAAACGACATCGAGCGTCCACAAGATATGGTGGTCAAATCTATTGCTGATAAGTCAAAATTTAAGGTTTATATCATTCAAAGTGTTGACAGAAAAATGGACCTTGAAGATATTGCCGACGCCAAAGGGATGGAATTTGACGATTTGCTTAAAGAGATGGATGCCATTGTCTACTCGGGAACCAAACTCAACATCGACTATTATATCGATGAAATCATTGACGAGGACAGACAAGAAGAAGTCATGGAATACTTTAACGAAGCTGAAACAGATGACATCGAAGAAGCTCTTGATGAATTGGGAGAAGAAGACTATTCTGAAGAAGACATTCGTTTGATGCGAATAAAATTCCATACCGAAAATGGATTATAAACAAAACAAAAGCCGTCTTTTTTAAGATGGCTTTTATTTTATCTCACGAATCGGAATTCGGAATAAAATCAATTGATTATTGGGGAACGTTCGAATTTTCTCGTCTCATCAAAAAGCTTGCGGAAAGTAATGTGAGTTTTATAAATAGATGCACCAATATGTTCCATCATATGCATCATACGAGGATTAAAATCACCAATCCAGTTCATTTCCAAAGTCTTAAAAGGGAAACTTGAATTAAAACCCTCCTTAGAAAACTGGTAGATCATAGCCGCATCAATACCTTTGGATTGGAAAGCCGGCACAACCCCAAATATCAAACCTACAGCATTCTTATCTTTCTTAAAGTATTTGTAATGCAAAAACTTCAATTTAGCTAACCAGCCCAAGCGTCCATTTGCTCCATCTATAACCTCATTCATATCGGGAATCATGATAAAAAAACCTATAGGCTCATTCTTATAATAAGCAAACCAAAGTAATTTCTCGTGCAAAACAGACCTGAGGCTGTGAAAATTTTCCAAAGCTTGCTCTTCAGTCATGGCATCAACACCAGGAATGGTAGACACCCATGCTTCATTATATATATGAACAAAATCACGAATATACTTTGTCCAGTCTTTCTTATTGAAATGAACAATTGAAAAATCCGGATTACGCTCAACCCGCTTAGCTTTCCAGGCTATAATTTCACTTAAACTATCAACAGAAAAGATCGTTTTATAAGTATATTGCTCAAAGTAGGTTTTAAAACCATACGATTCAAATAGATTTCTGTAATAGGGATGGGAGTATGACATCCCATATAAAGGTTTGTGAAAACCATCAACCAACAGCCCCCACCACTGATGGCGGTCACCAAAATTAATCGGCCCATCCATGGCTTCTATCCCTTGGTTTTTCAACCAGTTTTCACAACAACTAAAAAGAGTAAATGCTGCATCTTTATCATCAATACATTCAAAAAAGCCCATTCCTCCGGTAGGAAACTCACCCAAATCACGTGTTTTATTATCAATAAAAGCAGCGACACGCCCAACGGTTAACCCCTTGGGATTTTTCAGAATCCATCGACAACAAGTCCCTCTCCGAAACATTTTATTTTTCTCCGGATCAAAAACAGCCTCAATTTCGGTATCCAATGGACGAATCCAATTCGGTTCATCCTCGTAAAGACGCACCGGTAGTTCCAAAAATTCCTGCTTTGATAGTGCACTGACTACCTCTTCTATTTGAAACTTACAATCCATACAATTCTGTTTACTAATTCTAGCCTATATTTTTTTTCTATTAACAATAGGCAAAGCAATTACCGAAAGTGCCCCAACAATAATAATCATTGCTGTTTGAGAACCGTGTACAACTAAAGCAAAACTCCTTGACAACTTCTCAATATCAGGTGTGCTTGGCAGGTAAATTAAAAGTGTGCCTATAACCATAAAATGCCAGGCTCCAATCCCACCCTGAACAGGTGCAACCATACCAAAACTTCCCATCACAAAAACAGTCAAACCTGCAAGGGCTGGTAAGTTCGAAGTAAAACCAAAACTAAAGAAACAAATATAGGTCATCAGATAATACATCACCCAAATAAAAATGGTATGAAGAACAAATGACAGCTTATTGTCTAACTTCCGAATAGCTTTAAACCCATCCATAAAATTCCCAAGCGTAAACATGATTTTCTTATAGAAGACGGTATGTTTAAACTTTTTACGGAAAATAAATATGAGAATGGCCAAAGCTGCCAACACATATAAAGTAATTGAAGAAGCAAAAACAGTTGATAATTTAGAGCTGACTTCCGGATTACGAGTCATAAAATCAGATAAAACTTCGAACTGGGTAACCATTGTCAAAAGCAAAAACAACAAAAGCATCACAATATCAAGAGCTCTCTCAAGAACAACAGTCCCAATAAGTTTTGAAAATGAAACATCTTCATATTTACTAATAACTCCACACCGCGATATTTCACCCATTCTAGGCAAAGCCAAATTCGCAAAATAACCAACCATAACTGCTAGAAAAGTATTAGCAAAACGCGGTTTACTTCCCAATGACTCGATCAACATATTCCATCGCAGTGTCCGACTAATATGACTTAAAAGCCCAAAAGTAAGTGAAGCGAGTATCCAAAAATAATTGACTTGATTTTTTAATACATCTAAAATCTCAGAAGTATCCTGTCCTCTATAAATTAACCAAAATAAAAAAGCACTTATAGTAAAGAAAATAAGGAATTTCAGGCCTTGTCTTATTGTTTTCTTCAATGTTCTATGTTTTTGTATGACATCTATCCTTAGAACTGATACCGATCTGATTCCATATTCAAACAAAACAGGCCCCATTCTGATTCAAACATCAATCAAAATGAATTTTTACCCCACAAATAATGCTGAAATAAACAAATCTGGATTTTCTTATCAATGAATTTTAAAATTTCAACAAGTAAACCCTGTTCTTATGGTATTTAGTTCTAAATTTGCCGTAATTTACGACAGGTGAAGCGCAAAAATAACGAAATGTTTGTAAAATACTTTGGTTTTAGCCTAAGAATAAAAGCTCCTGTTAAAAAAGCATTGAAGACCAGCATATGGGATACGTTAGAGCAAAGAAAAATTTAGGTCAGCATTTCTTAAAAGATTTAAACATCGCAAAGAAAATTGTTGACAGTTTAGATAGTGAGCAAACAAATAAAGTATTGGAAATAGGCCCGGGGATGGGTGTTCTCACACAATACCTGTTACCCAACAAAAATTTCGAAACACACGTTGTTGAAATTGACACCGAATCTGTAGCTTATCTAAAAGAAAATTATCCCGAACTTGAAGGTCGGATTATTGGTGAAGATTTTCTTCGATTTGATTTATCAAAATTATTCGATGAACCCTTCTCTGTAATTGGTAATTTCCCCTACAATATTTCATCACAAATCTTCTTCCGGGTTCTTGACTATCGTGATCAAATTCCCGAGGTGGTTTGTATGATTCAAAAAGAAGTTGCTGAACGTATGAGCGCTAATCCTGGCTGCAAAGCTTATGGCATTTTAAGTGTGCTGATGCAAGCGTTCTACAATATCGATTATCTTTTCACAGTCGGAGAAAAAGTTTTTGATCCACCACCAAAAGTAAAATCTGCTGTCATTCGCATGCGCAGAAACACAACCACTGATTTAAAATGCAGCGAACCCCTATTTTTCCGAGTCGTTAAAACGGGTTTTAATCAACGACGCAAAACACTCCGAAACTCTCTAAAAAGTATACTCGGCGAACTAAAACTCGAGGATGAGATAATGGGGAAAAGACCCGAACAACTTAGCGTGCAGGAATTTGTAGAATTAACGAATAAAATTGACGCTCTCTTAAATGAATAAAGTTTTTACTTCACATTAATTTACTATTCAGAAAAGAGTTTCTATTACTTTATCAACTATTTATTATATTAGAAGTTGAAGTAAATAATGGTATGATCTTATCATTTAAACAAAAGCCTATTTTCATATAACCGATACACGCATCCTTTCTCTTTTTAAATAAGCGCAGGATAATCACCAATATGTCAATAATCAAATGAGATCTATGCCTTAAAGGAAAATTCGTCACACACTCAAAAAATAAGATGTTATGCAATTTGAATTAACCCGCGAATACATCGATGATCTAAGAGAACTTATAGATCAGAAAAATGAGAATGAAGCTAAGGCTATGATCGAAGATCTGCATGCAGCAGATATTGCAGACATCCTGGACGAATTAAATACAGAAGAAGCCGTATATATTTTTTTACTTCTCGATGGTGACACTGGGGCTGATGTCCTTGCTGAAATCGAGGAGGATGATCGTAGACGTTTTATCAAAGTCCTTCCCATCGAGGTCATTGCTAAAAAGTTCATCGACCATATGGATTCTGATGATGCTGCCGATCTTATCGGTGGTCTTTCTGATGAAAAGCAGGAAGAAATCCTTTCGCATATAGATGATATTGAAACAGCGGGTGATATCGTAGATCTGTTGCATTACGCCGAAGATACTGCCGGAGGATTGATGGGGAAAGAGTTGGTTATTGTCAACGAAAACTGGACTGTTCTTACCTGCCTTCGGGAACTTAGCCGTCAGGCTGAGGATATTGATGAAATTTACTACGTTTATGTTGTCGATGACGACAATAAGTTAATTGGGACACTATCACTCAAGAAAATGATATTGAGTCCAACTTCCGCGAAAATTATCAACATCTACGAGCCCGATGTCATGTCGGTTCATACCGATGCATCGGACGAAGAAGTATCTCTTATTATGGAGAAATACGACCTGGTTGCTCTCCCTGTTGTGGATAGTATAGGGCGATTAATGGGGCGAATTACCATTGATGATGTTGTAGATGTCATCCGTGATGAAGCTGAGAAGGATTATCAAATGGCTTCAGGTATCTCCGAGGATATTGAAGCAAATGACTCAATTTGGTTGCAAACACGCGCACGACTTCCATGGCTTCTCATTGGATTAGCAGGTGGAATACTTTCTGCAATGGTTATTTCTACACATGAAAGTGGATTAATTGCGACCCCGGCTATGGCTTTTTTCATCCCACTGATTACAGCAATGGGAGGTAATGTCGGCGTTCAATCTTCAGCGATCATCGTACAAGGTTTAGCCAGCAACTCGCTTGGATTTGAAAGTACATTCAGCCGCTTACTTCGTGAATTAGGAGGCGCATGCGTAAATGGCATCACCTGCTCATCACTTTTATTCACATACAATTATTTTTTCAGCGACTCATACGCACTAACCATCAGTGTTTCAGCAGCTCTTCTTTCTGTAATCATCTTTGCATCAGCAACCGGCACATTAATACCCCTGATGCTAAATAAAATTAAGATTGACCCAGCCTTGGCTACAGGACCGTTTATTACAACACTAAATGATATTATTGGGCTTTTGATTTATCTTTCGATTGGAGCTTATTTCTATGGCGTATTTTAAAATTACGAAACGTACCATTCTAACAATTCATCCATGTAATTGATAGAATGGTTCTCCATATTCATTTTTCTTTAACACGACTATTCCCATCAAAATCCCTTCTAATTTTTGGATCACAAACAGAACGATCACACCTCTTGATTCTGCCATAAAACCCTCAAATACACGACGTTTTGTTTTTATCGGAAATTGCTTAAAAAAAGCTCTGATTCTGAGTCTTATTTTTTAGGCTTTTTCTTAACTTTGCGTGAAACTAGACCGGATTGCATAAGATGTTAAATACTAGTCTTTTACAACAACCATTCTAGTTTAAGAAATATTTTGCTGTAAAGTTAATTTTCTACACATATAAATTACCCCAAAAAACGAATCATGAAAAGAGCTCTAATCAGTGTTTTTGATAAGACAAACGTTGTTGAATTTGCAAGAGAACTTGACCAATTGGGATGGGAAATCATTTCTACTGGTGGAACTTCTGCTAAATTTAAGGCTGAAGGAATTCCTGTTATGGACATTTCAGATTTAACTCAATTCCCTGAATGTTTTGACGGCCGTGTTAAAACACTTCACCCCAATGTAGAAGGTGGAATTTTGGCTATTCGAGATAATGAGATGCACCAAAAACAAATGGAAGAATTAGGTATTGAAGCAATTGACATTGTTGTTTGCAACCTATACCCTTTCAAGCAAACTGTTCTTAATCCTGAAGCTGGTCATGAAGAGATTATCGAAAACATCGATATAGGTGGTCCAACCATGCTTAGAGCTGCTGCAAAAAACTACAAGTTTGTTTCAGTAATTACTGATCCTAAGGATTACGATACTGTTATTGCAGAACTTAAAGAAAATGGTTCAACAAGTTTTGAAACGAAAGAATATCTAGCGGCTAAAGTGTTTCAACACACTGCCCACTACGATGCTTTAATTTCAAACTATTTCAATACAAAACTGGCTATCAAGTCTCCGGATACAATCACACTAACTTACGAGAAGAAACAAGATCTAAGATATGGTGAAAATCCACATCAGCAGGCAAGTTTCTATGCTCAAATTAAAGAAACTGAGGGAACACTTACTGCTGCAAACAAGATTCATGGTAAGGAACTTTCGTACAACAATATTGGTGACACTGATGGTGCTTTAGAAACACTTAAAGAATATCAAGAACCAACAATTGTTGCGGCAAAACATGCGAATCCTTGTGGAATTGGTAGTGCTCCAACTATTTCTGAAGCATTCAAAAAAGCTTATGAAGCGGATCCAGTTTCAATCTTTGGCGGCATTGTTGCTTCTAACCGTGAAATCGATGCAGCTACAGCTGAGATCATGAGTACCATCTTCCTTGAAGTTGTGGTTGCTCCATCATACAGCGCCGAAGCACTTGAAATATTAACTAAGAAAAAGAATTTAAGATTATTGGAACTTCCTGAAATCTTAAAAACCGGATATTCAACCTTCAAAGCACGTACTGTGTTGGGAGGATTATTGATTCAGGAACAAGATCAGAAATTAATTAATGATGAATTGAACGTTGTAACAGAACGTCAACCATCAGAAAAAGAAATGGACGATCTATTATTTGCATGGAAAGCAGTGAAACACGCCAAATCGAATGGAATTGCCATTGCCAAAGACTTAACCACCACAGGAGTTGGTCCTGGACAAGTTAGTCGTATTTGGGCATTAGAAAATGCAATCCGTCAAGGAGGCGAAAATATCAAAGGAAGTGTTATGGCATCGGATGCCTTTTTCCCTTTCGGCGATTGTGTTGAAGCTGCCAACGAGGCTGGAATTACTGCAATTATCCAACCTGGAGGCTCAATTCGTGATCAGGAATCTATCGATTTAGCTAACAAGTATGGTATTGCAATGGTATTTACAGGCATGCGTCACTTTAAACATTAAAATTATAATCAGATTCTTTGTTTCGGGCTAAGCAAAAATCTTAAGAAACTTATTACCTTAGGATGCTTCTTAGCTCAGACGACAAAGTTCTGATTAAACACAGATAAAACCGAGATACACACGACTATATGGGATTTTTTTCATTCATGACACAGGAAATTGCCATCGATTTGGGTACGGCGAACACAATCATCATTTGCGATGACAAAATTGTGGTAGACGAACCTTCGATTGTGGCACTTGACCGACGCACCGAAAAAATGGTGGCTATTGGCGAGAAGGCTCGCCAGATGCAAGGTAAAACTCACGACAACCTTCGAACAATCCGTCCGTTACGCGACGGTGTAATTGCAGACTTTAACGCTGCCGAACAGATGATACGTGGGATGATCAAAATGATCAACAAAAAACCTCGTTTATTTCCTCCTTCGTTAAGAATGGTTATTTGTATCCCATCGGGTAGTACCGAGGTTGAAATGCGTGCTGTTCGTGATTCTTCGGAACATGCAGGAGGTCGAGATGTTTATATGATTTATGAACCCATGGCTGCTGCAATTGGTATTGGTATTGATGTTGAAGCCCCTGAAGGCAACATGGTTGTAGATATAGGAGGTGGCACAACTGAAATTGCAGTTATCTCACTGGGAGGTATTGTTACCAACAAATCCATACGAATAGCCGGTGATGATTTAACAGCAGATATCCAGGAATACATGCGTCATCAACACAATATTAAAATTGGTGAACGTACGGCTGAAGACATTAAAATTCATGTCGGATCTGCACTTTCTGAATTGGAAGAACCACCAACTGATTTCCGTGTTCAGGGACCTAATCAGATGACCGCTCTTCCAATTGAGATACCCGTTTCATATCAGGAAATTGCACACTGTCTTGAAAAATCAATTTCGAAAATTGAAATTGCAATTTTAAGTGCATTGGAGCAAACACCTCCTGAATTGTATGCTGATATTGTAAACCGTGGAATTTATCTTGCCGGAGGTGGTGCTCTGCTTCGTGGTCTTGATAAACGTCTAATGAATAAATTAAATATCCCATTCCATATTGCAGAAGATCCATTGAGAGCTGTTGCTAGAGGAACGGGTGTTGCACTTAAAAATGTGAACAACTACTCATTCTTAATGAGATAAAGACACCGTAAATGATCAGGTATCATTTGCAAAATATAGCTTGTTGATTAGTTGAATTTACAACTAGTCAACAAGCATCAAATTAAAACCGCTTACCCTTTTATCATTGAATGAAGAATCTACTCCAACTCATTGTCAGATTTCATTTCACAATTCTATTCCTAATAATAGAGTTGGTTTGTTTTTTACTCATTGTAAACAACAATAACTACCACAAAACAATATTTTTAAACTCGAACAATGCTCTAAGCGGAGGCATTTACAATAAGGTTACTTCTTTCTCAGACTACATTCGATTAACTGAGATAAATGATCAATTGAGTAAAGAAAACACACAACTTCACAATTTACTTTCGGAGAATTACAAACTTACTGCTGACTCATTTTTCTTTTTCGAAGATTCTCTCTTCAAACAGCAGTATGTGTATCGATCAGCAAAAGTGATCAACAACTCAATCAACAAACAACGAAATTATATCACCTTAAACAAAGGTAGAAAACACGGCATTAAACCTGAAATGGGTGTGATTGCCAACAACGGCGTAGTCGGTATTGTGAAATCTGTATCCGATAATTATTCAACCGTTTTATCTCTGCTCAACAGCAGATTGAAAATTTCAGCAAAAATAAAAAAGAACAATCATCACGGTTCCCTATACTGGGACGGAAAAGATTACCGAAGAGCAAAATTAATTGAGATTCCGTCTCATGTCAATATCAATGTGGGAGACACCATTACAACAAGTAGTTTTTCTTCCGTTTTTCCTGAAGGCATATTAATTGGGACTGCTGATAAAATCCTACCTTCAAGCGGAGGAAATTTTCGTGAAATTATCGTTTTACTTAGCAACGATTTCAATCAGCTGGCATATGTCGATGTCATTGGCGATTTATTAAAAAACGAACGATTAGAATTAGAGAAAGAGGTTGAGAAATGAATTTTATAGTTAAAAATATTATCCGGTTTATAATATTAATCTTACTTCAGGTTACTATTTTTAATAACATACAGCTAAGTGGTTTCATCAACCCTTACATGTACGTTCTCTTTATTCTATTGCTCCCTTTTGAAACGCCTCCTTGGCTTTTATTAGTTCTGTCTTTCTTTATGGGACTAAGTATCGATGTTTTCTCAAACACAATTGGCATGCATGCTTCAGCTTGTGTTTTTATGGGATTCTTACGCCCCTATGTATTGAATTACATTTCCGTTCGTGATAATTATGAATCAGATATAGAACAAGGCCTCTATGTATACGGATTTTCATGGTTTTTTAAATATGCCCTGATTTTAATTCTTGCACATCACAGTTTCCTTTTTATTGTCGAGGTTTTCTCTTTTAATAATTTTGGAGACACGTTATTACGAATCATCTTAAGCACTATTTTCTCACTGACACTTGTTGTTGCAAGTCAGTTTATCATTTCAAAAAAATAAATTGTCTGAATCCATATGAATAACTATTCAAACCGAAAATTTATTATTGGAGGCATTTTTGCCTTTGTTATTCTAATATTCATAATCAGACTTTTCAACTTACAAATCATTGATGATCAATACAAACTCTCAGCCGAGAGTAACTCTCAACGTCGAGTGACACAATATGCTGCGAGGGGTTTAATTTACGATCGGAATGGTGAGCTTTTGGTTTACAACCAGGCTGCCTACGACTTAATGATTATACCTCGACAGGTTAAAACATTTGACACGCTTGATTTTTGTTACCTTCTTGGCATCAACAAAGACGATTTGATTCATCGAATTAAAAAAGCAAAAAAACATTCACGATACCGTTCCTCAATTTTTATAAAACAACTTTCTTCAGAACGCTATGCGGTTTTACAAGAGAAGCTTTATAAATATCCGGGGTTTTTCGTTCAAACCCGTACCCTAAGAAAATACCCACACCACAATGCAGCCCACACGCTTGGCTATTTGGGCGAGGTGAATGATAGGAATATCAAAAAAGATAATTATTACACTCAAGGTGACTATATCGGGAAAAGTGGTATTGAGAATACCTACGAAGAAATCTTACGAGGTGTAAAAGGTTTGAAAGTATATTGGGTTGATGTCTACAATCGTATCAAAGGCTCCTTTCACAATGGTAAATTGGACCGAGATGCGATTGAAGGTCAGGATATCAAAACAACCTTGGATATTAACCTGCAAGAGTATGGTGAAAAACTCATGCAAAACAAAAAGGGAGGTATTGTTGCCATCGAACCTAAAACAGGTGAGATTCTTGTCAAACTTTCCAGCCCGGGTTACGACCCGGAAATGTTTGTTGGCCGTGCCATGTCACATAATTACCGTGAACTGGCAAATAATGACACGCTGAGACCCCTATTTGATCGCTCGATGATGGCCACCTATCCACCAGGATCAATCTTCAAACTTGTAAATGCACTTATCGCTCTGCAAGAAGGTATCATCACACCACAAACTCGAATAAAATGCCAAAGCGGGTATCACGCTGGGAGTTTCACAATGGGATGCCACAACCATAAGTCACCATTGGATTTAAAAGAATCTATTCAACATTCTTGCAATGCTTATTATGCCCAAACATTTCGAGATATTCTGGATGCACCACGTTGGGGATCGATTACTGAGAGCTATAGCAACTGGAGGAAACACGTAACCTCATTTGGTTTTGGAGCAAAACTGGGTACCGATTTACCTAACGAGCTGACAGGCTTAATCCCCACTGCAAACTATTACACAAAAGTATTAAGGACTCAGTATTGGAAGTCATTAAATATTGTCTCCTTAGCAATTGGACAAGGAGAACTGTCTATTACACCACTACAAATGGCAAACATGGTTTCATGTATCGCCAACAGAGGTTATTATTACACACCTCATATCGTCAAATCAATAGGTACTGGTGACACTATAAATCCAGCCTTCTTAAAAAAACATCAAACAACAATAGACCCAAAATATTTCGAACCTGTAATTGAAGGAATGGATCTTGTTGTTCACGGTGGTGAAGGAAGTACGGGACGATCTTCTGCAATAAAAGATATTCGCGTATGTGGAAAAACCGGTACGGTACAAAACCCTCATGGTGATGACCACTCGGTTTACGTCGCCTTCGCACCCAAAGACGATCCGAAAATTGCTATCGTGGTGTATGTTGAAAATGGGGTATGGGGAGCCAGGTATGCTGCTCCCATATCAGGCTTAATGATAGAAAAATACCTTAAAGGAGAAATTTCTGAAAACAAGAAATATCTGGAAAAGAAAATGCTCGAGGCAGATTTGATTGGTGAGCAAGAAGCAAAGAAGATTCAATTGAAAAATAATAACAGTCATGAATAGAAGAGTTAGCCTTATAAAAAACCTTGACTGGATGACGATTATGCTCTATGCAATACTTGTATTTTTAGGGTGGATAAATATATATGCTGCAGTATATAACGAGGATCATCAAAGTATATTTGATGCAACGCAACGTTACGGGAAACAGTTAATGTGGATTGGTGCGGCCATTTTCATTGCCATTATCGTACTCACCATCGAAAGTAAATTCTATTCTGCTTTTGCCTACCCCACCCTTATTGTGATGGTTTTACTCCTATTGGCTGTCCTCACCTTTGGAGTAAAAGTAAACGGTGCGCGTTCCTGGTTTCAGCTGGGTTCCATACGTTTCCAGCCTGCCGAATTTGCAAAATTTGCGACCAATCTGGCAATAGCCAGATATTTAAGCCAATATAATTTCAAAATACACCATTTTAAATCTCTGGCCATTACCGGATTAATACTCTTCACACCTGCGGTATTAATTCTGATGCAAAATGACACCGGCTCAGCCTTAGTCTATTCTGTCTTTATATTGGTACTTTACAGAGAAGGCTTATCGGGCTTCGTATTATTTCTTGCTTTATTGGCAGCTATTTTCTTTGTTTTCACACTCATCTACTCCAGTTTTAGTGTTTCTATTCTTATCCTGCTAATCGCAGCAATAAGTTTAAAAACAATCGGTATTCAAACCAAACAAATAGCCATTGCGATAGCAATGCTTGCAGGAAGTTTTGGGACTTTATGGCTAATTAATAAGGGAACAGATCTTCAGCTTGGCAACTTTTTGTTAGTCGTTATTTCTGTTTTAATCAACACGGTTCCCTTCCTGATATATACCTATCGACAGAAAATAAAAAAAGCTGCGCTTGTTCTTTTATTGGTAATCGGAAGTCTGCTTTATACATTCTCGGTCAGTTATATTTTCGATAGTGTTTTAGAATCTCATCAACAACAACGAATCAACGAACTTTTAGGTATAAAATCCGATCCATATGGAACCGGTTACAATGTCAACCAATCAAAAATTGCCATTGGTTCCGGAGGTTTTAGTGGGAAAGGCTTCCTTAATGGTACCCAAACAAAATTTAATTTTGTTCCTGAACAAAGTACCGACTTTATCTTCTGTACAGTTGGTGAAGAATGGGGCTTTTTAGGTTCTGCTTTGGTCCTTATTTTACACTTAAGCCTTATCCTGCGCTTGGTTTATTTATCGGAAAGACAACGCTCAAGTTTTAGTCGTATTTATGGCTATGGCGTAGCTGCTATTCTATTTTTTCATATTGCAGTAAATGTAGGGATGACAATAGGTTTAGCACCTGTTATTGGGATTCCTCTGCCCTTTTTTAGCTATGGAGGCTCTTCCCTTTGGTCATTTACCATTCTACTCTTTATCTTCCTGAGATTGGACGCAAACCGACTGGAACTACTTAGATAGAAGTTAAGATTCATTCCAAAAGAAAACATGTAACTATTCAAGATTCACCACCTCTTTTTCGAGATGGTGTATCTACCTGCTTATAGAAACTGTCTGAGACGTGAGAGATATTAATCTGTCTGTATTAAATTACACAGACAGATCATAAAAAGTCCCTGAATCTCCTTTAAAGACTAAATTCAACAGGGATTTTAAAACTCCAGATATCAAAAAATAATGATATATTGGATTTGTACATAAGAGAAAAACATATTCGAATTTATGCACCTAAAGATATTATGAGTTAAGCTCAGACTCAACTTTTGTAGGTGATCCAACTCTATCTTTAAAAATATACAAACACACAAAAGCCTACTAAAAAAATTAGTAGGCTTTCATATAAAAGTTTATTGAGTCTTACAACGCGTTAACGTGTGAAGCTAATTTCGATTTCAAGTTAGCTGCTTTGTTTTTATGAATAACGTTGATTTTAGCCAACTTATCCAACATAGCTGTAACTTTAGGTAGCAACTCAGAAGCAGCTTCCTTATCAGTAGTCGCGCGTAAATTTCTTACGGCATTTCTGGCAGTCTTAGCATAGTACTTGTTATGCACTCTTCTAGCCTCAGACTGACGAATTCTTTTAATTGCGGATTGATGATTTGCCATCTCTTTATTGTATCAAATTATTTAAAACTGTAGTCCGTACGGGAATCGAACCCGTGTTACCAGAATGAAAATCTGGCGTCCTAACCCCTAGACGAACGGACCAAAAAAAATCTCCAAAAAGCAATTAAAGAATTGCAAAACTATGTAGTCCGTACGGGAATCGAACCCGTGTTACCAGAATGAAAATCTGGCGTCCTAACCCCTAGACGAACGGACCAAACGAATTTGGAGCTGCAAAGATAATTGAAGTTTTTAATAAGACAAACACTTTGCAGTTTTTTTTTGCTTGAGAAAGAAGCTCAGAAACAAGTCTCATTTTCTCTCTTTTGCGATGCAAAGTAAATTATAATTCTTCAATCACACAAGAGCAAAATGCAAAAAAAATCAAGTTTTCTGCAACAAAAAAGCTAACCCCTTATTCCTGAGGACAATTATTTTTAATTCCACTCAACAATTGTTCCTCTATTTTTCTCCAAATAGGCTGTAGGTATCATTTTCTTTATATGTTCGCCTAATAAATTCAACAATTTATTTTTCGAATAGTGTCGGGAATAGACTAAACTAACCTCGCGTAAAGGATGTAAATTAGTAAAAGATTTCACTTGCTTCAACTTTTCAGCCGACATATACTGAGTCGCCAACTCTGGAATTAGTGTAAATCCACCTTCACGGTCTATAATCTTCATCAATGTTTCCAAAGAATTACTTTCAAATTCGAAAGGCAACTCCTGGTGTTGCATACTGTGCATCTCACAAAGATTGATAACCTGATTTCGGAAACAATGTCCATCTCCCAACATCCAAATTTCTGAAGTGGCTATATCCTTTACCTCAATCACCTCCTGTTTTAAGATTTCATGATCCTTATTGGCATAAATCATCATCTCCTCATAAAACAGAGGCACTTCTTTTATTTTATCATCCTTTAAAGGTGTAACAAAAACACCCACATCCAATAAGTCTTTTTTCAACGCCGAAACGATATCATCTGAGACCATTTCTTCAACTTCAACCTTTACATCAGGGTAATTTCTAATATAATCACCGATAAACATTGGTAATAAAAAAGGAGCCAAAGTCGGTATAATCCCAATCTTCAGACTTCCTTCAACGGTATCTCGATGATTCTTAACAATTTCATCGATTTTCTTCGACTCTCCTAAGATGATACGAGCCTGTTCGATTATCTGTATTCCTACATCAGTTGGAATTATGGGCTGCTTACTTCTATCGAAAATGGTGATATCTAAAAATTCCTCCAATTTCTTTATTTGCATACTCAAAGTAGGCTGGGTAATAAAACAGCTATCTGCCGCTGTCGCAAAATGACGATGTGTATCGACCGCTACAATATATTCCAGTTGTGTTAGTGTGACCATATTGGATTGTTTTGTTTGATATTGATTTCTGATACAAATATAAAAATAATCTATTGCTTCATATACAATATTGATTTGATTGATGTTTAGAACTATTCTATATTTGTATAAACTATAAGACAAACCAATATATCAGCTTAACAGCTTGATATTTTAACAATTAGTCAATAAGCTCTGGTCAGAACTAAAATTTAGCATTAGTTATAATATTTAACGAGCTGAAAAGAGTCTCAGTTTACAGGCTTTACTTTTTTCAATACAATTACGACTGTTTGATAGTTTTTTGTTATTTAAGTTTTATTAGATGTTTGGGTTAAACAGCCAGAGGGATATCCTTCTGGCTGTTTTTGTATGCAAAAAAAAATAACGAACCTTTAATTTACACAGCTTCAACATGTTGTTTAGCAACAATGCTAAACAGCAGATTTCAGGCTTAAAAAATATACTATTTTAGCAATCGATTTTGAAATTTATAAGCTCAATATAAACTGAATAACAATGCAACAAGGTATTAAAACAGTATCATTCGAAGAAGCTGCAAAGGTAATTAAATCAGGTGACAGAGTGCACCTACACTCGGTTGCACTAGCACCACACAAGTTTATCAACGCAATGTGTGAGCGTGGTCGTAATGGTGAAATTTATGATGTAACCATTCAACACATCCACACCGAAGGTCCGGCACCATATGCTGCGACTGAGTTCGAGGGGATATTCAATCTTGAATCTTTATTCGTTGGATCCAATGTTCGTAAACAAACTCAGGCCGGATACGCAGATTATATTCCTGTTTTCTTAAGTGAAACTCAGCAATTAATCCGTGAAGGCTATTTAAATGTAAACGTAACTGTTGTTCAGGTTAGTCCTCCAGACAAGCATGGCTATGTATCTTTGGGAACTTCTGTAGATTGTTCTCGTGCAGCTGTTGAAATGGCTGACACTGTTGTGGCAATTATCAATCCAAACGTACCTCGTGCTTTTGGTGATGCCATGATGCCATTAAAATCATTTGATGTTTTCTGTGAAGATGATTCTCCACTTATCGAACATCATAACGCACCATTATGTGACATCGATATCGCTATTGGTAAAAATGTAGCAAACCTTATTCCTGACGGAGCATGTCTTCAGATGGGTATTGGAGGGATTCCCAATGCTGTATTAGCTCAGCTTGGCAACCACAAAGATCTTGGAGTTCACACGGAGATGTTTGCTGACGGTCTTCTTCCTTTGGTTGAAAGCGGTGTAGTAAACGGTATGAACAAAAAACTGGATAAAGGTAAGATTGTTGCAGGTTTCCTAATGGGAACAAAAGAGCTTTATGATTTCGTTGATGATAACCCAGGCGTATTGATGATGGATGTTGCTTACACTAATGGTGTACACATTATCAAACAAAACCCTAAGGTTTGTGCAATCAATTCGGCTCTTTCTATCGACCTAACGGGTCAGGTTTGTGCTGATTCAATCGGAACAACTCACTACTCAGGTGTAGGTGGACAGATTGACTTCACTCGTGGAGCAGCTGCTTCAGAAGGGGGTGTGCCAATTATCGCAATGCCTTCAGTAACTGGTAAAGGTGTTTCTAAAATTACACCAACTCTTTTACAAGGATCAGGTGTTGTAACAACACGTAACAACATGCGTTGGTTTGCTACTGAGCACGGTTGTGTCAACCTATTCGGTAAAACACTTCAGCAAAGAGCGAAAGCAATCATCTCTGTTGCTCACCCAGACTTTAGAGAAGAGTTAGATAGAGCTGCTTTCGAAAGATTCGGTTCTCACTACCATTTCGTTAATTCATTGGTGAAATAATTTTTTCACTGATCACAAAATATAAAAGCTGCTCAAATCGAGCAGCTTTTTTTTATCCATTTAATATTTTAAAGATCTACTGTCTGGATCTCAAAACTTCAACCTTATTCATAAATTCAGTCAATCGCTCATCTGAAATTGGATTCATCCAATAGCCTTTTTCTTTAAAATGAGAACCCACGATAAATGCATGCGCATAATGCCAATACTCAGCAATATTATCTACGCTTATACCAGACCCAACCAAAATCGGTTGATCAACTGTATCTTTCAAGGCATCCAATTCACGAATATCAACCGCTTTCCCTGTTGATGATCCCGTAATAATAATTCCATCACTAAGGAAAAATTCTGCAGCATGAGCTGTTTCCACAATATCAACATCTGATGTTATGGCGTGAGAGCTGTGTTTCTTTTTGATATCCGTAAATACTTTCACCTTGTCTGCACCGATCATTTTTCGATATCGCATTAGTTCGCCTGCACACGAATCGATATACCCCTCATCAGCCACGTGACCAAAAACAAAACCTTCAGCTCGAATAAAATCCAAATTTGCAGCTTTTGCTACTGCTAAAGCTTCTTTATTGGCACCAGCTAAAATCTGAATCCCCAATGGCAAACTTACAGCATCACGAATAGCTTTTGCAACAAAAGTCATAGCGGCTGTAATTTCCGGTCCAACTTGTCCTTTCAGATAGGGAACATCGTGCATGTTCTCAATCATGATTGCATCCAGTTTTGCTTTTTCGTATTGTCTGGCCTCATCAACTGCCAAAGCAGCAATTTCTTCTACACTTAATTTATGATTGGGTGTTCCAGGTAAAGCCTGAACATGAATCATTCCTATTATTAACTTCTTATCCGAAAATTGCATTTCTCTATCTTAAATTTGTTACTGACCCAATATCTGAAAAAGCTCATCAAGCTTAGGCGTCAAAATAATTTCTGTACGACGGTTTTTACTTCGCCCCTCAGCTGTTGCATTGGTTTCTATTGGTAAATATTTGCTACGACCTGCAACCGTCATTCTCTGAGGATCGATTCCTTTATTCAAACTCAGAATTCTAACAATTGATGTGGCACGTTTCACACTTAAATCCCAGTTATCTTTTAAAGCCCCACTTCCTTTATAAGGCACATTATCGGTGTGGCCTTCGATAACAATATTGATATCCTTATTTTGAGATAGAACTTCGGCCAATTGATTCAAAGCCTGAGCACCTCGCACATCTACCATATAACTTCCCGATTTGAAAAGGAGTTTTTCATCCATTGAAACGTAAACTTTTCCATTCCGATTCGAAATACTCAATCCCTTATTATCAAAACCAATTAAGGCGTCCATAACCTTAGATTTGAGAGCCATTACAGCCTCATCCTTCCTGGACAACGCCCTTTCCAATTCCAACAAGCGCTTGTCACGTTGACTTATTTCATTCTGCAGAGCTTCCAATTTCTTCATTCGGCGTTTCATATCTTGCTCCAAACGCACGACTTCATCTTCGCGAAGATTTAGGTCATCTTGAGTTTTGTGAATCTGATCCAATAAAGCTTTAGTCTCTCGAGCACTTCCCTTCTGTTGTTTTGCCAACTGCCCGAGAAGATTCTCCTGATTTTCTTCACAACGCTTTAATTGTTCCTTACTCTTTAGCAAACGTTTAGAACTTTCTTGATATTCAGCATCAGCTTGTCTGTATTTATCTTCTAAGACCTCAAGTCTCCCCTCTAATTCAGCATTACTTTCAGTCAACAATCTGTTAGCATCCTTAAGCTTTTCATATTTTTCCTGATTTTCATTTGCGCGTGCTTCTAAATTCTGATATTGACGAGCAGGAACGCATGAAAGAAGCATACCACTTACTACAAGAACAATCAAAAATTGCTTATTTTTCTTCATATCTTAATTATCAATTAATTACCAAATCATTTCCTTTCAGTCATACATGAGAAAATCTCAAAAACAAATATAAAGAGTCTCAAATTAGCACACAATTAATATCCCTCTTTTGAATTTATTACTCAATCCCGAAACAAGTCTACTGTATCAAACAATAATGCACACAATTTATAAGGCATCCAGAAATGGCTTTTGCAGTCGGATTGCTCATTTTTTCCTATCTTCGTCCCCTAGACCATTTGCTTAAATCCGTAAAAAGACAAAAGAGCCATAGACCATAAACTGAGTAATAATGACAAAATCTGAAAAACCACTATTGGATCAAATAAACTTCCCATCCGACCTGAAAAAGGTATCGGAAGATGATCTAATACAAGTTTGTGCAGAACTGCGTCAGGAGATTATTGAACAAGTCTCCTGTAACCCAGGTCATTTTGGTGCGAGTCTGGGCGTTGTTGAATTGAGTGTGGCTTTACATTACGTTTTAAACACACCTTACGACAATTTAATTTGGGACGTTGGGCATCAAGCTTATGGTCATAAAATTTTGACTGGTCGTAAAGATCTTTTTCATACCAATAGAAAATACAAAGGCATCAGCGGCTTTCCCAATCGTGGCGAAAGTGAATACGATGCTTTTACCGTTGGACATTCATCAACTTCAATTTCTGCAGCTCTCGGTATGGCCGTTGCGGCACAGCTTAGTGATGATAAGGAAAGAAAAACAGTCGCCGTCATTGGAGATGGTTCTATGACAGCAGGTTTAGCATTTGAAGGTCTGAATAATGCTGCCACTAACAATGCTGATTTATTGGTGATTTTGAATGACAACAATATGGCAATCGACCCTAATGTGGGTGGTTTAAGTGAATATTTGCTGGATATTACAACATCACAAACCTATAATAAAGTAAAAAATGATGTTTGGCGATTTCTCGGAAAATTTAACCGGGTGAATCCCAATACACAAAAGCTATTTCAAAAGGTAGAACATGGTATTAAAACCATCCTTCTGAAACAAAGTAATCTATTCGAAGCCCTGAATTTCAGATATTTTGGTCCTGTTGACGGACACAATGTAAATCATATGGTTAAGGTATTGAGTGATCTTCAGAAGATTCCTGGTCCTAAGATTCTACATTGCATAACTAAAAAAGGGAAGGGATTCGAACCTGCTGAGAAAAATCAAACTTACTGGCATGCTCCGGCAAAGTTTGATGCTAACACAGGTGAAATTCTTCAAAAGAAATCCAACAATCCTCAAATTCCAAAATTTCAGGAAGTCTTTGGCCATACTCTTGTAGAATTGGCTGAGCAAAACGACAAAATTGTCGGAATCACACCAGCAATGCCAACAGGCTCTTCATTGAATATCATGATGGAGAAAATGCCGGATAGAGCTTTCGATGTGGGAATTGCTGAACAACACGCTGTTACTTTTTCAGGTGGCTTGGCGGCAAATGGAAAAATTCCTTTCTGCGCCATCTATTCGTCTTTTATGCAACGTGCCTACGATCAGGTTATACACGATGTGGCTCTACAAAATGTAGATGTTGTATTTTGTTTAGATCGTGGCGGTTTGGTTGGAGCTGACGGAGCAACGCATCATGGCGTTTACGATCTTGCCTTTTTCAGATGCATTCCAAATATGACCATTTCGTCACCTCTAAATGAAGAAGAGTTGCGAAATTTAATGTACACAGCTCAATTGGGAGGCAAAGGAGCCTTTTCAATTCGCTACCCTCGTGGAACTGGCCGTGAATTAAACTGGAAAAAACCTTTCAAAGAAATTGAAGTTGGAACGGGGCAGAAATTAAAGGATGGGAAAGACTTAGCTATACTTTCTATCGGTCCAATTGGTATGCAAGCAAGTGATACAATAGAAGAATTAGAAAAGGAAGGGCATTCCATTGCACATTACGATATGCGTTTTCTGAAACCTATCGATGAAAAAATACTTCACGAAGTCTTTAAAAATCATCAAAATATTATCACGCTTGAAGATGGTTGTATTACCGGTGGACTTGGCTCTGCTGTACTGGAATTTATGAGCGATAACGAATATACTGCAAAAATCAAACGCTTGGGTGTACCTGACAGATGGGTAGAACATGGCACCCAGGAAGAACTCTATAAAGAATGTGGATTCGACAAGGAAGGTATTAAAAATGCATCTTTAAAATTCCTTGCTAAATAGCAATTCAATAAAATTAAAAAGCACCGTACCTCATCTATAAAGTACAGTGCTTTTTCATATCACTTTAAACATTAATTAAAATCGCTATCAAGTAGACTATCGAAGGTAAGAATTCAACATCCACAAAGTTTTCTCCGTTTCTGAGATATAGTCACTCATCAAGCTCACAGTTCCCTCATCATCAGCTTCACCTGCCAGGCTCAAAATCTCTCTCTCTTTCAAAATCAAAACGGAGAAATTTTTAACGACAACTTCTACACCTTCAATTCCATTTGTAATTCCTTTGGCTTCTTTCAAGTCAGATACTTTTAAATAATCTGAAAAGGTGTGCAAGGGTTCAGCCTCAAGAGTCAAAATTCGTTCAGCAATTTCATCAACCTTAATAACGGCATCGTTATACAATTCTTCAAATTTCAAGTGCAATTCAAAAAATTCTCGCCCTTTGATATTCCAATGAAGTCCTCTCAAGTTCTGATAAAACATCTGGTAATTTGCCAATAAGTCGTTTAGTTTTGCACTTAATACTTTGGCTTTTTCCTGATCTATTCCGATTAAATTTTTCATCTTTATTTCAATTTTAAATGACAGGCAAATGCCCGATTCTGTTTATATAATCAAGCTTAACTTGATTATTTCTATTTATTTATATCAACACCACGAAGATACAAACAAAACATACATAGATCAAATTGATTGTTTTTATATTTCCATAGAATACCACTATGAGGAGTTTCAAAAAACTCTAATCAGGACATTCCTGCTTTTATTCTGAATTATAAAATCATTCTCTCATTTAATTCGTATCATTATTATCTCTTCCCGACATCGTTTCCGCTCAAATATTCATGATTTAAGTTAGAGTAGATCACAGCGATAGAATAAAAATCACTACTTTTGCGCCCTTTAAAACAAAATTTTGACAAGATAAAGTATGGTAGAATTTTTCAAGCAGAAAGCTGCTAATTCAAAAGATGATATTCTTTCAGGTTTAACAGTGGCCTTAGCACTGGTTCCGGAAGCTGTTGCTTTCGCCTTCGTTGCAGGGGTTGATCCCTTGGTTGGTCTTTACGCGGCATTCATGATCGGATTGATTACATCTGTTTTTGGTGGTCGTCCAGGAATGATTTCAGGTGCAACTGGTGCATTAGCTGTTGTAATGGTAAGCCTTGTAAGTGAAGGTAATCAAATGGGGCTTGATATGGCAGAGCCAATACAGAACATGGGCTTAAATTATTTATTTGCAACCGTCATTCTGGCTGGTATTTTTCAGTTCCTAGCAGGTGTCTTTAAGTTTGGAAAATTTGTCAGACTCATTCCGCACCCCGTAATGATGGGATTTGTAAATGGTTTGGCTATCGTGATTTTCATGTCGCAACTGGGTATGTTTACACAGAAAATCGGTGGCGAATCGGTTTGGTTAGCAGGAAGTGCCCTATATACCATGATTGGTTTGGTTGGATTAACTATGGCCATCATGTATTTTCTCCCTAAAATTACAACAAAAGTTCCTGCAGCTCTTACGGCTATTCTAACAGTATCGGCGATTGTCATCTTCGGGGGATTAGATGTAAGTACCGTTGGATCATTTATTCGTGATGGCGGTGGTGCTGGCCTAAAAGGTGGCTTACCTAACTTTCAATCACAACTGTTCACATTGGTTCCTTTGAATTTAGCCACAATCAAATTCATCTTGCCATATGCAGCTATTATTGCAGCTATCGGATTAATTGAGTCCTTAATGACACTTAATCTTCTGGACGAGATTACTGAAAGTCGAGGTAATGGTAACCGTGAGTGTATGGCACAGGGCGCAGCAAATATTGTCACCGGATTCTTCGGTGGTATGGGTGGATGTGCCATGATTGGTCAATCACTTATCAATGTCAAATCAGGCGGACGTGGTCGTCTGTCAGGAATCATTGCAGCCTTAACACTTCTTGCATTTATATTATTCGCATCTCCACTTATCGAACAAGTTCCTATTGCAGCTTTGGTTGGTGTGATGTTTATGGTGGTTATCGGAACTTTTGCATGGGCTACTTTTGGAATCATTAATAAAATTCCTCGTACTGATGCCTTCGTTATAGTTCTGGTTACAGGTCTTACCGTAATTTTCGACCTTGCAATTGCCGTATTGGCAGGCGTTATCGTATCAGCATTGGTATTTGCCTGGCAGGACGCCAAACGTATTCGTGCACGTAAATCTTTTAAAGAAGATGGCACAAAGGTGTATGAAGTTTGGGGGCCTCTTTTCTTCGGATCAATCACCACGTTTAATTCAAAATTCGATGTTCATGGCGATCCTCAAAATGTTGAGATTGATTTCATCGAATCAAGAGTTGCTGACCATTCGGGAATTGAAGCCATCAGTAATTTGGTTGATAAATATGAAAATGCAGGAAAAAGCATTAAATTGAAGCATCTAAGTGCTGACTGTATCACATTATTACAGCGTGCTGATGCCCGTTTCAATGCGGTCATCATTCGCGATATTGACGATCCACGTTACTATGTTGTAACAGATCAGGTAAAAATCAAATAAAGACTTTTTTTTCTCTGGGGTTTTTAATCGCAGAGTTTTTTTTCACCTCTCCAACGCCTGTTGGAGAGGTGTTTTATTTTTAGATAATGCAATCCGTATTTTAAAAAGCATTTTTCAGATTCTTAAAACCAAATTATTTTAAGCCCAGCTTTTTTGCAATCTCCAAAGGGATTGCATTTTTGTTAATTAAAATCGATACCGTTTTATATTGTAAGAATGGTTTCGATGCATAAAAATAGCCCTTGTACGAATTCAGATCAGTTCCCCAGGAATTTTTCACCAAATAATACTTACTCCCATTCTGATCTTTTGCAGTTCCTACAATGTGCATCATGTGATCTTCTGTTGATTCATAATTATCGAAAGCCACCTGACGCATTTCCTGAGTGATCACCTTTTCCTTAACCGGATATTCAGTACCGTAGGCTGATTTCTCATTTTTATTCATCTTTTGCCATTTTGAAATCTCAGAGTCAGCCATATTTTTCGATTCCGTTTCAGGAACAACAGCAACGCCTTTTCTAAAAGCAAAACCTTTTTCACTCACGTCACTTCCCCAGGC
Source organism: Ancylomarina subtilis (assembly GCF_004217115.1). Lineage (NCBI taxonomy): Bacteria > Pseudomonadati > Bacteroidota > Bacteroidia > Marinilabiliales > Marinifilaceae > Ancylomarina > Ancylomarina subtilis. Next base: position 2,284,668 of record NZ_SHKN01000001.1, read on the forward strand.
GATACTGTATCCATTGTCAATAGCATAATCAACAACCTGCATCATTTCATCCATAGGTACATTAAGCACCTCACCCAAAGACCAGTTATCAGCACCTTCAAAAACAAAGCTCTCATAAAAAGGGTGATGTGTATAGGATGTAATTGTGACGTAATCATCCGTATTTAAGCCCAACTCCGAGGCAAAAGATTTTGGACTGTATTCTTTCCCTTTATACATGAATGATTCAGGAATCTCTCCCAAATAGGCATCCAGTACACCATCAAAGCCCTTTCTCCAAATTGGTGTAATTTTTTTGTTCTTATTCTTAACCACCGCATCAACATATGCCTTCAGAATTTCATCCATTTCGCCGTGCACCGGAAGTGTTTCATCAAAAGTATTTCCTGTATAGGCCTCCTGAGGCATAATTCCAAACTGTTTGATCACATTCAGAACATCCCAACCTTCAGCTCCGGCTGAGAAACTCTTCATCCCATGAAAACGCACATAGTCTTTCGCTCTTAAATGGTAATTTCTATTCACAACAAACATCTCAGAAAGATCGAACTCCCCTTTACCCATTCGAATTAATTCTGATTCTAAAAAAGAACTCATTGCATAAGCCCAGCAGGTTCCCGAGCGGTGTTGATCTTTTACCTCTGTGGCTTTCAACTGCTTTTCTATAGTAAACTGATACGTTTTCTTTTCTTCCTTTTTCTTTGCAAATGACGATGAGATCGATCCCAACGTCAAAAGGATTGCAATTATGATTCTAGTATTCATTTTAAATAAAAGTTTTGGTTGTTTAAATATGCTTAAGTATTGATATTACAATTCTTTGCTTGTATTTTTGAGCATCTAAAGTACAAAACTATTGATTGTTCAAAAGAATTCGAACAGTTTATATTTTAGAATAATGCACAAGTAATAAACACTAATTAATAAATTATTCAAATGAACAAACTAGCGAGTCTGGCCTTAATCGCCATTTTTAGTTTAGGATTTACATCTTGCAAGGAAAAGCAATGTTGTAAAAAAGAAAAGGTATCTCCTCTTCAGGCAAAAGTCGATCAATACGCTGAGGTTGAATTAAAAACCGACATATCGGTTCTTACTGAAAAAGAAAAGCAAATGCTTCCTATTCTGATCGAGGTATCAGAAATTATGGAAGAAATCTTCTGGAAAGATGCTGTTGGTGACAAAACAGAATTCCTTTCAAAATTGAAAGATCCTGCAGCTGTTGCTTATGCAAAAATCAATTATGGTCCTTGGGACAGACTTGACAACCAAGCTCCTTTTATTGACTCATATGGCAAAAAACCTGCTGGTGCTAACTTTTACCCAGCTGATATGACTAAAGAAGAGTTTGATGCTATTCAGGATGAAAACAAGAGCAGTACATACTCTGTTATCCGTCGTGATGAAAACGGTAAATTAGTTGTTCTTCCTTATCACGTTGCTTACAAAGCTGAAACTGAAAAAGCATCTGCTTTATTATTAAAAGCTGCTGAACTTGCTGAAGATGCTGGTCTTAAAAAATATTTAGAATTGCGTGCTGAAGCATTATTAACTGATGACTATTTAGCTTCGGATATGGCTTGGATGGATATGCAAGACAACACAATTGACTTTGTTGTTGGTCCTATCGAAACTTACGAAGATGCGCTTTATGGCTATAAAGCTTCTCACTCTGCTCAAATCCTGGTTAAAGATAAGGTTTGGTCTAAGACTCTATCTCGTTTTGGTGCTCTTCTTCCTCGTTTACAAGAAAGTCTTCCTGTTCCTGCTAAGTACAAAGCTGAAAAAGCAAATTCTAATTCAGATATGAATGCTTATGATGTTATTTATTACGGTGGTGATTGTAACGCAGGTAGCAAGAATATCGCAATTAACCTACCAAACGACCCAAGAGTACATCTTGCAAAAGGTAGTCGTAAACTTCAGTTGAAGAATGCAATGCAGGCTAAATTCGATAAGATTTTGGTTCCAATCTCAAATTTATTGATGGACGAAAGTCAGCGTAAGCATGTTAAATTCGATGCTTTCTTTGAAAATACTATGTTCCACGAAGTGGCTCACGGTTTGGGTATCAAATACACACTTGCAGACCAAACACTAACTGTTCGTAAAGCGCTTAAGGATGCTTATACGTCTATTGAAGAAGGTAAAGCTGACATTTTAGGCCTTTATATGGTGACTAAGCTAGCAGAATGGGGCGAAATCAAAGACAAAGACCTAATGGATAACTACGTAACCTTTATGGCAAGTACATTCCGTTCAGTTCGCTTTGGTGCTTCAAGCGCACACGGTAAAGCAAATATGATTCGTTTCTATCATTTCGAAGAAGCAGGCGCTTTTACTCGTGACGAAGCTACAGGCACATACAAAGTTGATTTCGAGAAAATGAAAGAAGCTGTAATTGATATGGGAAGAATGCTTTTGACTCTTCAAGGTGATGCTAATTACGATGGCGCTAAGAAATTAATCGCAGAAAAAGGCAACATTCGCGAAGCGCTTCAAGCCGATCTTGATCGTGTAAACAATGCCGGTATTCCTAAGGATATCGTTTACAAACAAGGTATGAAAGTACTCGGTTTGTAATCTCAGAATTGAAAAGATATAAAAAGCGGCTACCTCTATTGAAGTAGCCGCTTTTTTATGAGTTGTCTCATCCTGAAATAAGTTGACGAGAAAAAGACTTATTTATGAATTTACCATCCAAATGGAAAAAATATTGAGATAATTCCAGAAAGAAACAAGCACTTCTTCCGGAGCATCAAGCTTAGGTAAAATCTCTTTATAAGCATTTAACCAAATTTCGCGAGCTTGTGCTGTAATTTTAAAGTGAACGTGACGACTCACCAACATGGGGCTTCCCTGATTCTGATTGAAATAATCGGGTCCACCCAAAACTTGAATAAAAAAATCGGAAGAACGCAATTTAGCCGCTTCGAACTCCTTATCCCATCGGGGAAACATCCCTCCTATTTCGCTTGATCGCATAAGGTCGTAGTGGTCGCTCACCATCTTTCGGACACCCTCTTCTCCAATACAAGTCAATAATTTCACATCGGGTGGAGTAACCTGCGGACGTCCTCCTCCCGAAGGAACTGGTGCTATCTCTAATTTCATGCTTAATCTCATTTTATAACCTTTTTCCAATGGCTATGATTTTATAATTCTCAAAATGCAATACAAATTAAATACTTTCAAGTCTTAATTTCGCATTTTCGAGCTAAGATTTTTAATCTGATTATTTTTTTATAAATTTAAGCTTGACGAATCGAATAACAAAACATCTTTTTTTTGTTAAAAAAATAACATATGGACACAAGCAAAGTTGATCTTTTCTTAATGACAAATGCCAAGTATTTTGAAAGTTATCAGATCTCAACAATCAAAAATATGATTCAGGATTTAGATGATGACAAATTCATTATTTTGCAAACCTTAAACCTGAAAGATCCAACCATTGCACTTGTTCTTTCTCTTTTAAATATTGTCGCACCCTTTTCATTCGACCGTTTTTTTATTGGTGACATTGGTTTGGGTATCATCAAACTATTAACCTGCGGTGGGTTATTTATTTGGATCATTGTTGATTGGTTTATCATTATGGAGCGTACACGCCAGATTAACTTCGAAAAACTTCAACAAGCATTGCAATATAATGCCTAGAACGAGATTATATGGCCTCGTTATCCTGCTTTCCATCCTTGCTTATAGCTGGCTTATCTACAACCTCTTTTACCTTAATGTAAGCGAAAAAGTAATCACTGTTTGCTGGTTTAAAACCCTTAGTGGTATACCTTGTCCGGCATGTGGTTCAACCAGTGGGATTATCGAAATTTTCAGAGGTAACTTTTCTCAAGCCTTTCAATACAACCCTCTTTCATTCAGCTCGCTTTTTATTCTCATTTTTGCTTCAATTTGGGTTGTGTCTGATTTGATTCGTAAAAAAGAGGGCTTCCACCACTTTTATTTGACCATCAACAATCAACTAAAAAAAAAGAGAATAATCATACCGATTATCCTCTTATTTATAAGTATTTGGATTTGGAATATCTACAAAGCTATTCACTAAGTTGTATTCAGGTTAATTCATAATATTACGAGGTTTTCCCTCCAACCAAAGCTTAATATTATCCATCACAATTTCTATACGTTTATCGAAAGACTCATGACTTGCAAAAGCCAAATGAGGTAACATGATTAGATTTGGGGCTGAAAATAACACATGTTCTTTTTCCAAAGGTGGCTCCTTCTCATAAACATCAACAGCTGCTCCGGCAATCTGACCTTCCTCAAGAGCCACACAAAGCGCCTGACTATCGACAACCGGACCTCGTGCTGTATTAACTAAAATAGCAGTATCCTTCATCGCTTTAAATTCATCATCTCCAATCAATCCTTTTGTCTGATCGGTAAGCGGGGTGTGCAGCGAAACAATATCTGCCTCCTTCAACAAAGTGGCTTTGTCAACAAACTCGATGCCTTCAACCTGCTTCTCTGTTCGACTGTAAGCCAATACCCGACAGTTAAACACCTTTGCAATTTCAGCCACACGTAAACCTATAGCACCTGCCCCTATTATTCCCAGACATTTCCCATTCAACTCCGTTCCCAGAAATGTGCCACGACTCCCTCCAAAACGCGTAATGGCATCACCTCCTACAATCTTTCTATACAAAGCTAAAATCATTCCCAGAGTTAACTCAGCTACCGATTCAGTTGAGAATCCGGCTGCATTACTCACCAATATATCTCTGTCATTACAAGCCTGCATGTCAATATGATCAACTCCTGTAAATGCAACAGATATCATAGCCAAATTGGGGCAACTGGCAATAAAGTTGGCACTGATAGGAATATTACTCACAACAATGACCTCTGCATTTTCAGCTCTCTTAATCAATTCATTCTCATTTTCATTTCGATCTGAGTGGAATATCAGCTCATGCCCGAGGGCTTCAAAATCCTGCTTCAACTGGGCATATTTGCAAGACGTAATTCCGATAGGTTCTAAAATAGATATCTTCATTTTGTATTTGATTTTGAGAAAGTAAAAATACTTTAATCTTATTGATTGCATTAAGATTGAATAGTCATCAATATTGCTTAAATTTAATAAGATCTAAAGCGAAATTGATGTCTTCAAAAATAGAAATTATAAAGGAATTGCTGAGTGATTTCTGTAACGAAATCTTAAATAGTCCTTCTTATGCAAAAATCTGCCATCGGGTCCTCCACGAACTCGAGCAACACCCCGACCATCCTCTTGCCAGAGGCAAGGAAAATATCTGGGCTGCTGGCATTGCTCATGCCGTCGGCAGTATCAATTTCCTTTTTCAATCCTCATCCTCTCCCCATATAAGTGTTAATGATCTGAACTACTTTTTCGGGACTCGTGCGACAACTACAGGAAAAAAGTCACTGGATTTACGTGATTTACTGCATATTTCAGCCTACAGTTCCGACTATCAAATCAGTCAAACCTCTTCTGATGATCCATTGGATCAAATCAAAGAAGCAATTGTTAAAAAATTTGGTGTTCCAGAAGAAGATGTTGAAGCCATTTTAAGCAGTATCAACCGTCCCGATTGCCCGGTTATTCCCAAAACTGATTACAGTGCCATCAGAATTATCCCTAAAGAAAAATTTTGGGATTGGGTAGAGACGCAAATCGATTTGGATCAGATTGATCCGAATATGCGACAAGATTATAATGTGTACTTGGTTTATGATATCGAATTAAAATCTTCAATTGAAGAAGAACTCCACCTAAAATACAAAGAGATCTGGAAAATTGAAGCCACCCGATACATTAACCCCGAATCTGATTTTCCAACAGGATCGTTCCTGGAGTTTCTGCAATGGTTCGAGGTTCGTATTTCATCTCATGTTATGGATCTGACCGGAGAACTTTTAGATGATTTCAACGAAGAAGATTTGGATGATGAATTCGAATCCGATGATAACAATTTCCCACCTGACTTCAGCCTGAATTGACTAATTCTATATTTCTAAAAAATAGAGAACATCGTTAGGAATGAGAGTGAAAGCTTTCTACTTTTGCGGCCAATCATCAAAACAATAATATTATGGCAGATTACACGCAAATGTGGACTGATCTTGGCTTGAACCATGACAATCACAACGCACTATTAGACAACTTAGGACAAGCATACCAATCCATTTTTATGTCACAGGAAAATCGACCTGAAGGGATGTCTTATTTTGATTTTGTAATGAGTGAAGCTCATGGCCTTAGAATACAGGAATTGCGTGAAGAACAAGAAGCTGGTCGCAAGATTATTGGTTCTTTTTGTGTTTTTGTTCCTGAAGAAATCATATTAGCAGCTGGTTGTACCGCAGTAGGATTATGTGCTGGTGCTGATTTTGCTCAGGAAGAAGTTGAAAAAGTTCTTCCTCGCAACACGTGTTCACTTATCAAATCCTTTTTTGGATTCAAGCTTGGAAAAGTTTGTCCCTATATGGAAGTTTCTGATATGATTGTAGGAGAAAACACCTGCGATGGAAAGAAGAAATCATTTGAAGTATTCAAAGAAATGGTTCCAAACTTCTATCAAATGGACCTTCCTCAGACCAAAACACCAATGGCCAGACATATGCTGAAGCAGGAATTTAAAAGTTTTGTTGAAAAACTTGAAGAGATGACCGGCAAGAGCATTAGCGTAGAAGATTTAAAACAAGGCATTGCGACTGTAAATGCAAAACGCAAAGCTCTGAGACGTTTGTCAATGCTTCGCGCAGCTGATCCTGCTCCTATCTCAGGTTTGGATGCCCTATTGATCAATCAAATTGCTTTTCTTGATAATCCAATTCGTTTCACCGAAAAAGTAAATGCTATTTGTGATGAACTTGAATTGCTAATTAAAGAAACAAAAGGCGCCAAAAAGGCCAAAGCCCCTCGTGTACTTATCTCAGGATGCCCAATGGCTATTCCTAATTGGAAATTGCCTTCGATTATCGAATCAACAGGAGCTGTTATCGTTGGTGAAGAATCATGTATTGGCGAACGTGGTCAGCGCAACCTGACAGATGATTCAGCTGATAATCTTGATGGCTTAATGAATGCCATTGTTGATCGTTACCTTAAAATTGATTGTGCCGTATTCACTCCAAATCAAGAGCGTGTTAACCACATCAAAGAAATGAGTCAGCAATACAATGCCGATGGCGTGATTCATTATGGTCTTCAGTTCTGCCAACCCTACATCATGGAATCGTTCTCTGTTGAAAAGGAATTGGAAAAACAAAACATTTCTGTTTTACGACTTGAAACAGATTACAGCCAGGAAGATATGGGACAATTATCGACTCGTGTAGAAGCCTTTGTCGAAATTATTAAATAATATACCCTTGTAAAATATGCCAGAGTGGGAAACAGATTTGTTTCTCACTCTTTACATTTGAATCTTAACAGGAGATAAATAAGAAACAATGAGATTAGCAGGTATCGATATAGGCTCACGAAGCATCGAACTAATTGTGTTGGAAGATGGACAAGTCGTTCATAGCAAACAAGCAGATTCGGGCTACAATCCCATCGAAAGGGTCAAGGAATTAATCTCAGATGTCTCCTTCGATAAAATTATGGCAACTGGCTATGGACGAGGCATTGTGGAGGTCGCCTTCGATTACCCGACAGTAACGGAAATTAAAGCCTATGGAGCCGGAGCCACAGCATTGTATCCCGGAGTTAGAAGTGTACTGGATATTGGAGGACAAGACACCAAAGTTATTTCTATAAACGAAATGGGAAAAGTCATCAAGTTTGAGATGAATGACAAGTGCGCTGCCGGAACAGGCAAATTTCTGGAAATGATGGCCATAACTCTGGGCTATCAGGCACAAACTCTAGGTGCAGCTGCTCAAAAAGGAACAGAAGGTATCGAAATCAATAGCATGTGCGCTGTTTTTGCCGAATCAGAAGTGACTTCATTGCTAGCCAAAGGATGCGACAGAAGCGATATTGCTTTGGCAATTCATCAATCGGTATGCAGACGTGCTATTGGCATGATCCGCCGCCAAAATATAAGTACCCCTCTCATGTTTGCTGGTGGGGTTGCAAATAACAGTTGTATGGTACAACTCTTACAGGAAGCTTTAGGCGAACAGATTATTGTTCCTAAAAACCCTCAATTTATTGGAGCACATGGCGCTGCCATATTAGCCAATCAGTACGAATCAGTATTATTTTAAACTCGCTTTCTAAAAAGAGAAAACCTGTATTTAATATTTAAATACAGGTCTTTTACCATCAGTTATGATTTTTTCTTCGCTCTGATATACACATGTTTTATTGTCGCTCTATCCGTTTCTCTTTCATCAATATCAAAGTGCTTTTTGAGAGATTTAATCAATGGGGTTAGCTTATCAAACCCATAATTTCGAGGATCGAAATCAGGTCTTTTCTTTATCAACAAGTTTCCAACATCACCCAAAAATGCCCAGCCATCCTCATCGGCTATATCGTTAATACTTGATGTAAATAAGGCAATCACCTTTTTATCCAATTTGTATATGGGACTTTTCTTTGAAAGATCAGGCTTGGGCACAACCTCATCAACTGAAGGCTCAGAGCTACCCGAACCTTTAAGAATTTCAAGATAAATAAACTTATCACAGGCAACTATAAAAGGCATAGGCGTTTTCTGTTCGCCAAAGCCAAAAACTTGCATGCCTGATTCTCTAAGCCTGACTGCTAGTCGAGTAAAGTCGCTATCGCTTGAAACAATACAAAAGCCATCAACCTTAGCGGTATATAAAATGTCCATTGCGTCAATAATCATAGCCGAATCGGTTGCATTCTTACCCGAAGTATAACCATACTGCTGAATAGGTGTAATCGCATTTTCAAGAAGAACCGATTTCCATCCGGCCAAATTGGGTTTTGTCCAATCGCCATAAATCCGTTTGAAAGTTGGGGTGCCATATTTGGCAATTTCCTCCATCATGCTTGTAACATTGCGAGCCGGGACATTATCGGCATCTATAATAACGGCTAATTTTAAATCGTTTTTAGTCTTCATCGTATTCTATATTTTTAAAACTTTCTTTAAGGACGTTACATCGTTTAATTTTATTCAATGGCGCTTCCATCTATCCTACATTTCTCATTTCCCTTGCACCCTGCCGGTAATAGTCGTGTTGATAATACGGATCTTTAATAAATGTATTCCAGTCACGTTGGAAAGTCTGAATCATCTGATCAAGCAATTCTCTGTCCACATCAACCTCAGTGTTCCTCAAATCAATGCAATACTTCAACAAGTTATAACAGGCTGTATATTGCCCGCAAGCAACTAAATTTTTAAGTCGATCTAGATCTCTGTCTTCATCGGTAAACCAAAGTGTGGTATCCATTTCGGAAGCAATCTTGGCTGAATTATAAATCAGATCACTCGGCTCATTTATTTCAACATCCTTTTTATCAATAAGCAGCTCATCGGAATCCCCCTGCTTGTATTGCTCTCTGGTTAATTCATAAATCAGAGAGGTAATCCTCCGGTGCTTCAAACTCTCATCCTTATAAAGCAAGTCGTAATTCAATCGTCTGATTTGTTTCAGGAAAATATCACTAATCATGATTAAAGATGATGTGCCTCGTTCTTCAAACATTCTCTGAATTAAACGGAGTTTCAGATTTTGAAAACGAACCAGTTTGTCTTTCATGAATTTGGGAACCATTCCCATCAACCAAAACTGAAGCGCTTTTTCCTCCATTTTGCCAATAAAATACTTTAGGGCAATTGCAAAGATGGCAAACATAGCCATGGCACCGCCTCCAATAAATAAGCCTACACTCGGTTTATTCATATAACCAAATATCAATAAGCCCGTACTAATGAGCATCGGTAACCACAACCACCAGCTCAGTTTCAGTTTTTCAACCAAAAGATTAAACAATTGTTTTGGACTCTTCGACCAGCCAATACGATCCATCTCAATTTCTGAAGCCTCCCAGGGCTCCATAAAATAACTCCCTACATCGCAAACCATAATCAGGTCATAGGAATTGCCTTTCCGTTCACGGCGCACATCAGCATTCATAATACTCCCTATACCTTGATTATCGACAATACCGCCATCCATAATACCAACACCTTTTTCAAACTCTTTCTCCGATTTAATCGCCTTATAGACTTCCGAATCATGATCACTCACATAATCATCAGGCATAACTAAAGGTTCAAAACCGACAGGAAAACATGAAGACGAAGCAATGGCATCAGCAATCTTCATATCATCGGCAAGTAAATTGAGGTTCGAGTTATAAAGACGATAGTTGCCAAAACGGCCTGTTGTCTGAAAACGGAAAGCCAATCCGAAAGAAAAATCTGTAGCATTGAAACAGATATCTTCCAGATGAGAAGGATTTTCTTTTAAAAACTTAAAATTTTCGTCAGTTAATAAGTCTTTATAGGCCAAAGCAAAGGCATTAATAAGTGAACGCCTCTTATGAGAAACTTTCCACAATTCATCCGAATCAAGTTTCTCAAGTGCTATGCTTAAAAGTTTATCATCATCAAGAACTTTATAAAAATCAGCATAGAAATCCTCAAATTGAGTTCCTTTTGCCATATGATAGGCATAAGTTCCCCCCATTAAAGTTCCCCCGCTTACGGTGCTTAATCCTTTCACGTGTTGCAACAGGGGCTTGTTTTTAAACTGTACCCGATTAAGATAAGACAAAACACCCAGGCTGAATGCAGATGCACGATAGCCTCCGCCGCTAAAGGTTAAAGCGATATTTTCGAATAGATTAATACTTGAGTTCGAGTGTGTATTTTCAGTTTCCATATCAGTCACTTTTTAGGAAGGTTCTTAGTGGCAATTCAGCTATTTTCTTGTTAGACTAAATTTAACACAAAAAACAATTCAAAAGAACAATATAGACTTCTAAATATGAATTAAATAAACGAGCCGTTGTATAACAAAAGAAATCCGTCAAACTCTTTTAAAAAGGATATAAGGGTCTGAATTTTAGGCAATGTAATTTCAAAGGGAAAGACGATATCTAATAGCCCACTTCCTCATCAATTAATATAATTTTGATTCTGTGTCTGGGGTAAGATTTTTCGATTATCGACCATGAATTACAGATGCGTTGGGGATTCATACAATCGTGACAGGTCCCTGTTATTTGACAAGGAAGTTTTAAATCGGGGTGTCTTTTCGCATTTAAGGGTGCTGAAATTGTTTTTATACGCTTAAAAGCCTCATTCAAATCTGCAACCAGTTTATTTTTACCGATAAACAGAACAACATATCGGGGACCAAAAGATAGAGCTGAAATCCGATTTCCTATCATGTCTAAATTCACCAACTGCCCCGCTTCGGTTATGGCATTGGTTCCCGTCAAAAACAAATCGACAGTCAAAGCCTTTTTCCTCTGATTGATTTGCTCTCTCCAACTATTTTCCGGATCAAAAGTATCAACAAAATCGATGTCTGTTTTCGCACGAAGTAGATCAAGAACTCCTGTCGATTTCATCGTGATGGAATCAGCATAAGAAACAGTAGATAACTCAAGCTTATCAAGAATCTCTTTTTCAAAAATTTCTTTGGCTGATCTGAGATCGGAAGCCAAAAACACCTCAAAATTATTCTTCTTAAGTTGAACTAAAAGCTTTGATAAGTTTTCTTTACTCATAACAACTGGCTTACTTCTTTTTATTAATCAGATAAACTCCCAGGAGTATAATCAACATACAAATCAAATGAAAGGCCGTAATCCTTTCATTGTCAAGTATCCCCCACATAATAGCAAATATCGGAATGATATAGGTCACAGACGAGGCATAAACAGCCGAGGCATAACGAATCAAACTATTCATCAATATCATGGCTATAGCCGTTCCGATAATACCCAAACCTGCCAAAGCTAAAAGGTGAATTGGCCAATTTGGATTCTCAATAACAGGCGCAAAGTCAGTTGTTAAGAGGTAAAACAAAGCCGCTGGTCCTGTAAAGAAAAATGCCAGAGACGTAATCTGCATCCCGGAAAGATGAGACAATCTTGCCTTAATTTCATTGATATTTATTGCATAGAAACAAGTCGCCAACACAATGTATAAGGCATAGGAATTAACATGTCCTATCTCCAGACCGTTCCCCGAGGCAATCAAACCTATGGCACCCAACAAACCCAGAACCAATCCCAAAACTTGAAGGACCTGAAATTTCGTTCTATGAAAGAGCACCCCAACGAGTAAAGTGAACACGGGTGTCATCGAATTTAACATCCCAGCCAAAGCACTGTCAATCTGAGTTTGAGCCTTGGTAAACAAGAAAGCAGGAATAAAACTACCAATAAATCCGGCAACCAATAAACTCTTGACATCCTTCTTCTTTAGGTGTTTCAGATTCTTGATAGAATAAGGCAATAAAACCAATGATGCCAACAACATTCTAATACCAGCTGCCTGGTCGTTTGTAAAACTCTTCAGTCCAATTTTCATCAGAATAAAAGATGATCCCCATACAAAGGCAAGAATCAAAAGGATAGAAAACTGAAACCAAGGCTTTTTCCAAATCATAGTGTGAATATTTAAGGTTCTGCAATATAGTTTGATTCTCCATTCGATTTGCAAGCCGTTCATAAAAAATGCGCAAAATAGTCTAAAAACGAATCTTAAAGAATTCCCCGATCGGTGCAATTATATCACACAAAATTAACAAGAGCATAATATAAGGATAACACTCACATCCCCCTGTCTATATAGATTTGAATAAAAAACAAATGGAACTATTTATCTTCTCATTCGGAGCATTATTCTCCATTATGAACCCTCTTGGAACGGTCCCTGTCTTTGTTGGGCTAACACAAAACAACAATAAAAAAGAACGAGCTCTTATCGCCTTTTGGACATCATTCAATGTCCTCATCATTCTGCTACTTTCTTTTTTTGCAGGAAAATACATTTTATCCTTCTTTGGGATCAGTCTGAATTCTTTGAAAATTGCAGGCGGATTAATTATTGCCTCATCGGGTTTTGCTTTACTTACAGGTAAATTTACCGAACACAAAGGGATGAAAAAAACGCGAGTGAAGGATGACATCCACACCCGATCGGAGATCTCATTAACACCACTTGCATTACCGATGTTAGCGGGACCCGGAACAATTTCTTTACTGATTACCTACAACCAGGAATACAGCAACATGACAGATTGCTTGGTTATACTTGGATCTGTTTTCACCAGTGCTTTCACTATCTACCTCATCCTCAAATCGTCTCATTATATTGTTAGAATGCTGGGAGCTTCAGGTATAAATGCCCTCTCGAGAATAATCGGTTTCATCGTGATTTCTATTGGAATTGAGCTGATTGTTGTGGCTGTTCTTAGTATTTTGAAAATGGCTAATTTTTAACAAAAAACACGAATAAACGAGTTCTATCATAAATTCGTGAATTCGTGCTTTTATTTTTTTAATAAAGGCAATTATTTACAAAACCAAAAGTCCGTTTTCTCTGAGAACATTAATCGGTTTTGAGTACCAGAACAATTCAAAATTTTCAAACTGCTCCTCATAGCTTTCTTTTAAACTTGCGAAGGTGAAAACCTCCTCCTCATTTATTGACAATCGATCAAGCTGATCAAGCCACCATTCCCCTTGTTCCTTATCCATACTCACATCGATGGTTTCTGTTTTGCTATGAAAAGTCATTTCAAAAATCTCGCGAGTCACTCCTCGCTTGCTTTTGGTGTAAGATGAAACCAATGGGAAACCACCTAACCAAATAATTTTGGCAGAGGGTTTCGTAATAAAAGCCTCTTCTACCTGAAGGCAATTTCGAATAAAACCTCTTTTAATGGTTGTTTTCGGAATCTTAAAATCAAACCATTCCTGCAGAGGCAAATCGAAACCAATATCATGCATGTAGTTATACAGCGATTTCTTCAATCCAAAGCTAAATTTATCATGCTTGATTCCTGTCTTGTCTTTAAACTGAATATCGTTATTGGCAAAACGAATCGCTTCATAAATGGGTTTCAAACCATATTTTTCAGGAGCCAATCCAATAGGACTATGAGCTGTCAGAGCAAACTGATGCCAGAATGCCGACTGAATAATACCCAATTCGAATAATTGACGAACCATCTCAAGACTATCCACCGTTTCCTGAACGGTTTGGGTAGGAAAACCATACATCAAATAGGCATGAACCATCACACCTGCCTCAGTCAGATTATGTGCGACGCGAGCGACTTGCTCCACCGTTGTTCCCTTATTAATCAGCTCAAGCATGCGATCAGAAGCCACTTCCAAACCTCCTGACACTGCAATACAACCCGAAGCCTTCAAGAGTTCGCACATATCCCTGGTGAAACTTTTCTCAAAACGGATATTGGTCCACCATGTAAGACTAAGCTTTCGCTTAATAATCTCAATAGCCAAAGCTTTCATTAAAGCTGGTGGTGCAGCCTCATCTACAAAATGGAAACCCGTTTCGCCCGTTTGGGCAATCAGCTCTTCCATTCTGTCAACCAGACTAACGGCTGAAAGTGGATCAAAGGTTTTGATATAATCCAGCGAACCATCACAAAATGTACACTTGCCCCAATAACAACCATGTGCCATGGTCAACTTATTCCATCGCCCATCGCTCCAAAGACTGTGCATTGGGTTGGCAATTTCAATCACCGAAATGTACTGATCAAGCAATAAATCGGAATAATCCGGCGTCCCCAAATCGTCTTGTTTGTAATCCTTTTGTAACGAGTTGTTCACATAAACCACCTCTCCATTTTCACAGATAAAAGTACGCTTCAATTCACATTCTGCAGTCGGATCAAGCAAATGCTGCCAAAGTCGTTCCAAAGGTAATTCGCCATCATCAAGAGTGATGTAATCAACAAAATCAAAAACACGGACATCGGTCAAACTTCTCAATTCGGTATTGGGAAAGCCACCTCCCATCACAATTTTAATCTCCGGATAGTTTACTTTTACAAATTGGGCACATCGGAAAGCACAATACAAATTCCCGGGAAAAGGCACCGATAAACAGAACAATTTGGGCTGAATGTCTTTCAACTTCTGATCGAGAATTTTCAAGGAAATCTCATCGATATAAGTCGGTTCTTCCTGCAGTTTAGTGTGCAATTCATCAAAACTAGAAGCAGAACGCCCCAAACGTTCGGCATAACGACTGAAACCAAAATTCTCGTCAACGCATTCGATAATAAAATCAGAAATATCCTCGAGATAGAGTGTTGCCAAGTGCTTGGCCTTATCCTGAAAGCCCATCAGACCAAAAGCCGTCTCCATATCATCCACCTGATCGAAACGAGAAGCCTGAGGCAAAAAATTGGGACTGCAGATCTGTCGTGAGAAGCTCTGATTCTTACCCTGAACAAAAGCTATAATCGGATTTATGGTCTTTAAATAATCTTCTTTAAGGGCATAAATACGCTGAGCATTCTCTGATACAATGGTCTCGTTCTCATAAGCAAAATCGAAAATATCCTGCAAACTCTCTCTTTTAAAAAGAGCAAGGATCACTTCAATGCCCAAATCCATCTGAAAAGATGAAATCCCTTTTGTATTGAAAAAACCTTTCAGATAGGCCGTGGCCGGATAAGGTGTATTAAGCTGAGTAAAGGGTGGTGTTACAAGAAAAATATCTTTCACAATAGAACGAGTTTAAATCAGATGACTTTAAGTATCCACAAAATTACAAGGATCTAAAGAAAGTCACTTGTATTTGACTCTATTTATTCTTGCTCTCAATAAACCTTTACGTCACTATATCCACTGACGCTTTCGGAACACCACGACACCTATAATGGATAACAATAAGGAACTCACAATAATTGATGGCATTGCCCAAGACGAATTTTCGAACGAATTGGGAACATTCATTCCAAATATACTGGCTATCAAGGTTGGAATCATCAGAATAATTGAAATTAGGGTCAACTGTTTCATCACTACATTCAGATTATTCGATATAACCGATGCAAAAGCATCCATCATCCCACTCTGAATATCCGAATAAATTTGGGCCATCTCCAAAGCCTGCTTATTCTCGATAATAGCATCATCCAATAAATCCTGATTAATCTCACTGCTGATTTTTTTTGAATTTCGAAGCTTAGCCAAAACAATCTCGTTGGCCTTTATCGATGTAATAAAATACACCAAACACTTCTCCATTTTCAAAAGCTTATTCAGTTCTCTGTTCTTAATGGATTTCTCCAGATCCTGTTCAATCAATGCTGTCTGCTGATTGATTTGTTTCAGATATTTCAGATAAATATTTCCGGAACGAAGGAAAAGTCTTAGTATAAAATTATACACATCGGATACAGCACTATACTGCTCTCTAAAAGGTGAGGATTTCTCAATAGGCAAAACCTCATTATTCTGCAAACACAAGGTTAGTGTAAAATCCTGCGACACATAAATTCCCAGAGGGATGGTGTGAAATGGCGTTCCCTTATTCGAACTTTCGACCGGAACACGCATAATCACTAAAGACCAATCATCGTCGAATTCAACACGCGATCGTTCGTCCGTATCTAAAATATCCTGAATAATATCAGCAGGTAGCTGAAATTCGTGGTGGAGTCGCTGAACCTCGTCAGAAGTAGGCTGTGTGACGTTAATCCAACAGCCTTTTTCAGCTTTGGGAATTTCGATATAACCCCCAAATGATTTAAAAATTTTAATCATTATATTTCCTTATAAGATGAGCCATAAGGAAACACGACTAGCTCCTTACAGATCAGTTAATATGTTTATACAACTATGATACGGGCCTTCGTCCATGACATTATTAATTTTTAATTGCACGCAAAAGTAATCGAATTATTCAATTCACCAATTTTAGAAACTTTATTCTTTCCACCTCTCCAGCTTCGGTATTCCCTTGGTAAAAAAGCCAGCAATGAAACCAGGAAAGCCCATCTCCTTAAGCTTCACCTTACAAAAGGCTTGCATTTTTTCTGCCGAATCAATCTCCGGGCTCAGAAATTCACCTTGCTCAAAACAATAGGAACAATACATGTGGCTTTTACTACCATCCTTATTTGTACCACCACCTTTTTCATCTCTCTTCAGTGGCATGCCACAGCTCTGACAATTTTTATATTTCTTTTCCATAGTGATAAATTAATAATGAATCGACTTCAAGTTAAAAAACATATCTGACTTTAATATCCTATCGCTTTAGACAATTAACATCTCCTTCTTACGGTTTCGAAAAACATTTTTCACAATTATAAATCATACCCAATCTTATCTGCCGAAGAAATCACAAATGTGCTGTTGAACCGTGTGATGTATTCAAATTTTGAGAGCTTCTCCTGAATAAAATGATGAAAAGCATGCATATCCTTCACCATGATTTTCAACATGGCATCAAAATTCCCCGAAGTAATATAAAATTCCATCACCTCGGGTAAAGCCAGGACTTCGGTTTCAAACTTTTGAACCACATCGCGAGTATGTTTCGTTATTGAAACAGAGATAAAAACAACCATACTTCGGTCAATTTTCTCAGGATCGAGCACGGCCACATAATTTTTAATAATGCCACTTCGTTCCAACTTTTTCACCCTCTCGTAAACAGGCGTATTACTCAAATGAAGCTTTTCTGCTAACTCCTTGATTGTAATACGACAATCTTGCTGAAGAAGCTCTAATATTTTCCTGTCAGTACGATCTAAATTTTCCATAAAAAGAATATTTTACTATTAAACCAAGCGTTTCGAAGCTCTGCAAAGATATTAATTCTTTCAAAACCACACTTCCCTAGATCATTTTTCTATATTCAAAGCATATCCTAGTAAATAATTAGGCTTAATCGTAATTTTACAAGACTTTTTAACCTGACTATCAGTTTAAATAAGTCACATTCAAAATCAAAACACAAACAATATCATATGAAAGAAATTAGATGGCACGGAAGAGGAGGACAAGGTGGCTTTACCGCTTCTCGTCTTTTAGGAATTGCAGCTAGTGTTCACGGAGGCAAGCATGCTTTGGCATTTCCATCCTTTGGACCTGAGCGTAGAGGTGCTCCCGTATTGGCCTTTACTAAAATTGATGACAGCAAAATTCATGATCGCAGCGAGGTACAGGAAAGCGACTACGTGGTGGTTATGGATGAAACATTAATCACCCCGGGATTTGAAAAAGGAATTCGACCTGGAGCAACTATCCTGGTTAACACTGAGAATATTGAAAAATACCGCATAGAATTAAAAGACTTTCAGGTGCTTGGTATTGATGCGACTTCAATGGCTATGGAAATCTTAGGAAGACCAATTACCAATACAGCCATGTATGGTGCCTTAGCTGCTGCATCAGGATTGGTAAGCAAAGAAGCTGCAATCGCTAGTATTCACACCGAGATGAAACCAAAACTAGCTGCTTTGAATGAAAAGATTGTAGAAAGAGCCTTTGAAGCGATTAAGGCATAAGCTGCTGTTTCTTGTTAATACCAATTCGTAATTATTAATTCATAATTCTTAATTGAATATCATGGATAGACCTAAAAAAACGGAATTTACATTCCCAACACATATAAACGATTACCCTACCGGCCCTCAATACAAGGCTGGTTACCTACCTGAAACCAATGCGGGCTGGCGAACATTCCGTCCCGTAGTCGATCACGATGCTTGTGTTTACTGTCTTCGTTGCTACCTGCTTTGTCCGGATGGCACCATCATAAAAGACAATGGACAAATCAAAATCGACATGGATTATTGCAAAGGCTGTGGCGTATGCGCACACGAATGCCCAAAGGATGCAATTGAGATGGTAAAAGAACAACTTTAAGTTGAAGGTTAAAGGAATAAGTATAAAGGTTAAAGTGAAAACAAGTCATAACCGACAACTGAAAAAATTGAAACAATGAAATCAAATAAAATATTCATATCTGGTGATGAGGCTGTTGCTCAGGGCGTGCGATTATCGCGTCCACATGTGGTTGCTGCCTACCCAATCACCCCGCAAACCATCACCGTTGAGCGCCTATCAGAAATGGTAGAAGCTGGTGAGATGGATGGCGAATACATGCACGTAGAGTCTGAACACTCTGCTATTTCAGCAACAATGGGTGCCAGCGCAGTTGGTGCCAGAACCTTTACCGCATCTTCATCGCAAGGGCTATTGTATATGGCCGAAGGTCTGCATTACTGCTCTGGTGGTCGATGGCCGGTGGTGATGATGAATGCCAACCGTTCGGTGGCTTTGCCATGGAGTATCTACGGCGATCAGCGCGATTCATTGTCGCTATTGGATTGCGGATGGATTCAGGTTTATGTGGAAGATGCACAGGAAGCTTTGGATATGATTATCCAGGCCTACAAAATTGCTGAACACAAAGACGTCCTTACACCAATGATGGTGAATTTGGATGGTTTTATACTGACTCATACTTACGAATTGGTTGAGATTCCTGAGCAGGAGATGGTGGATAAATTTTTGCCTCCATTTCAAACACCTAACAAAATGTCATTCGAAGAGCCAAAGAACTTAGGTTTCAGCTCTAAGCCAGATGACAATACGGAATTCAAATATCAACAAAATGAGGCGATGTTTAACGCTGTAAAGGTGCTTAAAGATGTCGATCAGGAGTTTGCTGAAACATTTGGTAGAGAATACCATGGTATGGTTGAAGAATACCGTTGCGAAGATGCAGAGGTTGTTTTGGTTGCTCTTGGTAGTGTTTGTGGAACCGTTCGTGTAGTGGTTGACAAAATGCGAGCTGAAGGCAAGAAGGTGGGGTTGTTAAAGATTCGTTACATGCGTCCATTCCCCGAAGCTGAAGTTAAAGATTTGGCACGTCGTGTTCAGGCAATGGGTGTGATCGATAAAGATATCTCTTTCGGTTACGAAGGAACGGTTTATACCAATGTGAACTCAGCTATTTCTAAGATTGACAAATATGTTTACAAGAGCAATTTTGTAGGCGGATTAGGAGGTCGTGATATCACAAAAGCTGATATCGAAGAGATGTTCAACAAGCTATTCAGCGGAATTGAGAACAAGAGTGAAGAAAAAGTAGAATTTTTTAGCCTTAACGTAGAAACCAATGACTAATCTAGTAGATATCCCAAAAGTGAATGCGAAAAACATGACCGAGAAGGAATTTTTCTATGGTCATAAAGCTTGTGCCGGATGTGGCGGAAGTGTGGCAGTACGATTGGCACTTAAAGTATTAGGTGAGCGCACCTATACAGCCCTACCAGCCGGATGTATGTCGGCAGTAGGTTTTATTTATCCTCAAATGGCATTCAATACCAATGCCGTAATCACAACTTTCCCCGGAGCAGCCAGTATGGCCTCTGGAATTGCTGCCGGAGCTAAGGCTTTGGGACAAAAAGATGTGAAAACCGTTGTCTTTGCCGGTGACGGTGGTACAGCCGATATCGGGTTTCAGGCCCTGTCAGGTATGATTGATCGTAACGACGATGTACTTTATATCTGCTACGATAACGAAGCCTATATGAATACGGGTATTCAAAAAAGTGGTTTGACGCCCTACGGAACTAAAACCACAACAACGCCTGCAGGAAAGAATATCCCGGGAACAGTGACTCACAAAAAGAATTTGTTTGAGATTATTGCCGCTCACGATATTGCTTATGCAGCAACAGCGAGTATTGGTTACCCTCAGGATTTCCTAAACAAAGTGAACAAAGCCAAGCATACCAAAGGTGCCACCTTTATTCATGTGTACGCTTCTTGTCCAACAGGATGGGGAACACCTACTGAAACTTCTATTGAGATTGCTAAGGATGCCGTAGACTGTGGTTTGATTTTCTTAGCAGAATTTGAGGATGGCGAATACAAATTAAATCGCAATCCTAAAGAATTTGCACCAGTAAAAGACTATTTGAAAAAGCAAGGCCGATTCAAGCACATGACAGATGAGGACATTCAATGCGTGATTGATAATCGCGACAGAAAATGGGCCCGCATGCGCAAGCAGTGGTTGTAGATCAAGTCTAAAGGTTAAAGGAAACAAGGTTAAAAGAAAACCGATAACCTACAACTGATTTAAAAACTGAGAGTTTCATCACAACTGGGGCTCTCAGGACACTCTCTGTAAAGGCGAGATGCATCGCGTCTCAACAAAAGATTAACGCAAACAAACAACAAAACCCAAACAAAATGATCAGCGATTTAAAAGGAACTTTTTCCAAAATCAGCAATAACAACAAAAGATCAGCAATTCGTGAGATCTTAAAATTGACTCAGAATCCTGAAATTATTTCATTTGCAGGTGGCTTGCCAGCTCCCGAATCATTTCCTGTGGATGCCTTGGATACCATTGTTTCGGATATGTTGCGCGAAGAAGGCGCAGCTGTCTTACAGTACGATGCAACCGAAGGGGTAAAAGAATTAAGAGAAGTGCTTTTAAAGAAATATACGGATGAAGGCACGCAAGCGACTTTAGATAATCTGATTATCACAACCGGATCGCAACAAGGACTTGACCTGGTAGGTAAAGTTTTTGTAAACGAAGGTGATGTGGTCATTTGTGGTCTGCCATCGTACTTAGGTGGTATTGGTGCTTTTCAGGCTTATGGCGCTAAAATGGCTGGTGTTCCAATGGATGAGCAAGGCATGAGTGCTGAGCTTTTGGAAGCCAAATTAATAGAATTACAAGAGCAGGGTATCAAGCCTAAATTCATTTATGTGATTCCTGACTTTCAGAACCCAACAGGTATTACCATGCCTGAATCGCGTCGTTTGGAGATTATCGCATTGGCTCACAAATACGATGTACTTATTGTTGAAGATTGTCCTTACCGTGAAGTACGATTCGATGGTCAGCCACAGCGTATGATGTACGATTTGGATAATGACAATCATGTAATCACTTTGGGAACATTCTCGAAGATTTTTGCTCCGGGATTCCGCATTGGCTGGATTCTAGGACCGGCAGATGTGAATGAAAAGATTGTGATTGCAAAACAGTCAGCTGACTTGTGTACACCAACTTTTGTACAAAAAATTGCCGTTCGTTATATGAACTCTGGGGTGTTCGAAACCAACCTTCAGAAAACGATCGATTTGTATCACCAGCGTCGTGATGTGATGTTGGCGGAATTGGAAAAGCACATGCCTGAAGGTGTAAAATGGACCCACCCTGAAGGGGGAATGTTCCTATTCATCACCCTTCCTGAACATATGGACGCCATGGATCTGTTCCACAAAGCCATTGAAAAAAAGGTGGCTTTCGTAACCGGGAATGTATTCTATTGCGACGGTGGCGGAACGAACACCATGCGTTTGAACTTCTCATATGTCAACAACGAGAAGGCCATAGCAGGTGTTGAACGTTTGGCTGAAATCATTAAAGCTGAAATGTAGCTTGGTGAGACATGTTAATCATTTTTTGATTTCATCATATTGCCAGAAGGCATATAAAATAAAGCCCGGGGACAATCTTCGGGCTTTGTTATAAGTAATTGGATGCACACCTGTTTACATCCACCTGATTCAGTATTATTTATCTATTTTTATATCGTATCTATCTTTAAGATTCTTGAAATATGAAGGCTATAAAATCGCTTAAGGAAATGGTTTCACACCTGGAAAATCTGGCTGTGAACAAAAAAATTGCTGTTGCTGTTGCCGAAGACGACAACACCATTGGCGCTTTGATTGAAGCTTCAAAAGCAGGTTTTGCAAGTCCGATATTAATCGGGTGCAAAGAAAAAATTGTAAAACTCCTCTCTGCTGAAAATGTAGAGCCTGATGCCTTCCAAATTGTTGATTTACCCGATCAGCAGGAAGCGGTTACCGAGGCCGTGCGTATGGTAAAGGAAGGAGAAGCAGATGTGCTGATGAAGGGTTTAATCGGGACAGATAAATTCCTTAAAGCAGTCTTGAATAAGGACAAAGGTCTTTTGCCTCCCAAAGCCATTATGTCTTATGTGTGTGCGCTCGATCTTCCAAAATACGACAAACTACTCTTTATTTCGGACACAGCTGTATTGCCATACCCCGATTTGAACCAAAAAATCGCCATGGTGAATTACAGTGTGGCAATGGCAAAACGCTTTGGAATTGAAAAGCCTAAAGTCGCCTTGATTAGCGCAACCGAAAAACCCAATCCAACTTTCACTTCATCCATAGATGATACAACAATTTGCAAGATGGCCGATAGAGGTCAAATTAAAGACTGTGTTATAGATGGTCCTTTGGATGTTTTTCTGGCCTGCGATAAGGAAAGTATTGCCATCAAAGGGGTGGAAACACCGATCAATGGTGAGGCCGATGCCCTTATTTTCCCATCATTGGAAGCAGCCAACACCTTTTACAAAGGACTCATGTTATTTGGAGGTGGCGAATTGGCTGGTTTAATTCAGGGAACCATAAAACCCGTGGTTGTGATGTCGCGAAGCGAAAGTCAAAAATCAAAATTCTATTGTATTGCGCTTTCCTGTTTAATGGCTTAATTATTTTAATTAATTTTTCAGCGAATTTAACGCCCTAATCCCATGAAGCTCATCTCATCTGCCTGCCCTCGAAATTGCTACAGCTCCTGTAGCATAAAAGTTAGAGTAGAGAACAACAGGATTTGTGGTATTGAACCACATCCCGAAAACAGGGCAACTCCCGAAGGGCCATGCATCAAAGGCCTGGCCTATGTGGAGCGCGCCAATTCAAAAGAGCGGATTTTATACCCACAAAAACGAATTGCAGAAGGCAAATACCAACGCATTTCATGGGATGAGGCTTTAGACTGCATTGCTGAAAACTTATCGACTTGTAAAGAACAGTTTGGTCCCCATTCGGTCTTGTATTTCGCATCAAGCGGCATGTCAGGTTTACTGAATGGAGTCAGCACCTCTTTTTGGAAACTCTTTGGCGGTGCCACCACCACCTACGGCAACCTGTGTTGGCCTGCGGGATTGGAAGCCACCCGTTTAACAATGGGAGCCAACAAACACAATGCTCCCTGGGATTTGGAACATGCCAAACTGATTGTTTTGTGGGGGAAAAATCCGGCGGAAACCAATATTCAGGAGATGATTCCCATCGAAAAGGCACAGGAAAAAGGAGCGCAGTTTGTGGTCATCGATCCCAGAAGAACCCCGTCTACCGAACGTGCAAACTCTTTATTTCAGGTGAAATCGGGAACCGATGCGGCTTTGGCTTTAGGTCTGGCCCGGGAAATCATCAAAAACGATTGGATCGATCACGACTTTATTGAAAAAAACGTCCTGGGTTTCGAGCAATTTAAAGAGCGAGTAGAGGCTTACACTGCTGAAAAGGTCTCGCAGATTTGTCGAATTTCACAAGATGCCATTCGGGACCTGGCCAAACAAATTGGAACCATCAAGCCCATGACCCTCATCCCGGGCTATGGCATGCAACGCTACGAAAATGGAGGTCAGACCACACGCTGTTTGCTGGCCCTTTCGGTCATAACCGGAAATATTGGCAAACAAGGGGCTTGCTGGCATTATGCCAATCTGCAAAGCTATGTATTCGACGATTTGAAAGAACCCGAATCCTATTTCCCGGGTTGTGAACACCCCAGTTTCCGAAGAAAAATATCGGTAGCCAAACTGGGCGAAGACCTGTTAAAACTTATCGATCCGGAAATTAAGATGATTTGGGTTGAACGAGGCAATCCCCTTTCTCAGAATCCGGATACCCACACCATTCGCAAGGCTTTTCGAAAAGCCGATTTTCGTGTGGTGGTGGAACAATTCATGACCGATACGGCTTACGAGGCCGATATCATTCTGCCAGCCAAAAACATGTTTGAGCAATCCGATATTATCGGTTCCTATTGGAACCCATACGTGCAATTGAAACAAAAAGTGCTGGAACCTGCGGGCGAAGTAAAACCCGAAACCGAAATCTACTATCTACTGGCCAAACGTTTGGGCATGGATACGGCTGAAATCAGCAAATATATTCCCGACCCCACAGACGAAGCCATTGAGAACTATTTGGAAAATTGCCTGGAAAAGTTCCCTGAACTGAGTCTGGAAGCTCTGAAAAAAGGGCCACAACTGGCCAATTCCTTTGAAGAAATTCCCTTTGCCGATCATCAGTTTCCAACGCCTTCGGGTAAAATTGAGCTCTACAGCAAAGAGGCAGAAGAAATGTGGGGGATCGATCCCCTGCCCGACTATGTGCCTTTGCCTGTACAAAACGAATTTCCCTTGCAATTGATTTCGCCCAATTCAAAAAACAGAATCCATTCACAATTTGGAAATCTGGACGTGATCAAACAATTCGAACCTGAGGCTTACCTGTTTGTACATCCGCTGGATGCCGAAGCTAAAGGAATTGCCAATATGGAGTATGTGGAACTTTATAACCATCAGGGACGAGCCGAAGTTAAAGTACAATTCGATTTGGGCTTGCGACCCGGCAATGTGGTGCTCACCAATGGGCATTGGGCCATAAATGGAGCCGCTCCCAACCTCTTTACAAAGGGTACAGAAACAGATATCGGGCACGGAACGGCCTTTCACAATACATGGGTCAATTTGAAGAAAATTAATAATTAATGGAGAAATGAATGGCCTTTTTTTAAAAATCTTTCGTTAAACGAAAGCTTTAGAAAGACCGGGAAGTTGAGAACTTGTTCGAAAATCGCCCGGCCGCACTTAAGCTTAAGTGCATATAAGAAAGATTTTTAAAAAGCAACCTTGATCTTTTTTGCTTCGTTTTTTGGATCAAGCCAAAAAATGAAGAATGTCTGAACAAAACAGCGATTTATTAAAAGGAATACTAAAGACATACAGTGCTAAAAACGTAATCATGACAAAAAATGCATTCATATTTAACACGAACAAATGTGTGGGCTGTATGGCTTGTGTGGTTGGCTGCAGCATCGAAAATGGCACCAGCTTACAGGTGAACTGGCGTGAAGTAAATTGCCACAACAAAATTAAACATCCCGGACTGCCTGCTTTTCATTTCTCATTGGCTTGTAACCATTGTGAAGAAGCGCCTTGCATGAAAAATTGCCCGGCGTTGGCTTATACCCGCGATAAAGAAACGGGCGCTATTATTCATCATGCCGAGGCTTGTATTGGCTGCAAGTATTGCACCTGGGCTTGCCCTTACGATGCCCCAAAATTCAACCCCAAAACTCAGGTTGTAGAGAAGTGCAACTTTTGTGTCGATCGCATTTCGGAGGGTAAACAACCCGCCTGTGTGCAGGCTTGTCCGGTGGGAGCCTTATCCTTTGGGCAGGAAGAGGTGAATGAAGAAAACCACCTGACACCCGGCTTTGTGAACAAAGGAATTAAACCCGCTATTCAGTTGATTCCCCTGAGAGACGAACACAGGAAACCACAGATTGAGAACACCGATGCCATAGAAATTGATACCAAAAAGTTGGAGAGCTACCTGCCCCAATCCGAATCGAAAATCTCACTGGATAAAGAATGGACCTTAGTGTTATTTACTCTGGCAGTAGCAGGCCTTGTGAGTTGGCAGGCCTCACATCAGTTTGGCATGATTGAGATGCCTCTTATTCCATTTGCCATCGCCTCAATACTAGCCATCGCCCTCAGCTCGCTACACATCGGCAAAAAGTTACGCATGTGGCGATTCATTCTCAATCTGAAAGGCTCCTGGCTAAGTCGTGAGATCTTTTCATTCTCGGCCTTTCTTGGGCTAACGGGTCTGCAAATCATTACCGAGAATCAGATGTTTGGCTATGCCGCTATGGCTTTTGGACTCTTCAGTCTGATTTCCGTCGATCGGGTTTATAAATTTCTGAAACGAAAAGATGAGCTTGCTTGCCACTCTGCCATGGTGAGCCTAACAGCTATGCTGTTATTTGCCTGGTTATCCAATATCTCAATTTTCATCGAATTAATAATTCTGCTAAAAGGCAGTATGTACATCTGGAGAAAGGGAGTCCTAAAGAAAAAAAAGCAGCTTTGGTTTCCTGTACTATCCGTGTGTCGTATACTTTGTTTATTGGTTCCCTATATCCTTTGGGATTTGGGATGGATCACGATCCTACCTGTTTATCTGCTCATCACCCTAACAGGGGAATTAATCGACCGGGCAGAATTTTATTACGAATCGGATGTGGTAACACCCAAGGACGAATTACGAATGATGAATTAGAAATTTCGAACTGACGTAACACATGCGTCCCAAGGATAAACTTTCAAATAACAGGCTGAATAAAAAAATCCCCCAACGGATTCCGTTGAGGGATTTAATTAGAGAGTTATGCCTGAGTGGCACGAATTAGGGTTTAGTTGTTTATTTCTTCCATAGAATGGTCTTCGACCTGATATGTACAGCATGTATTTCGATCCTTAACCTTTATATTAACACCTGTTATATATTCCGAAATGGCCTTAAAACTGACCCGATACACATCAGCATTCGCCCTGCTCATCACCTGCAGGTATGGCAAAAGATCGTTGTTTAAAACATTTCGCACCACATTTTTTTGTATTGCAGCAGCAATACCTTCCGCTCTGTCCATCTCATCTATCGTCGAGTCGCCGAGAATGCTACACAACTTATTTTTATGCATTTTCAGCAGAGCCACATATCCAAACACCCCATCCAAACTTGCAATAGCCTTCTGATTATGCGCCTTATCAAGGACCTTTAAAAGTGATTCACATAAAAAAATCTGCTCATCATAGCCCAAACGATATGGCAAAATATCATGAGCCTCAAAAACTGCCCAAATCATATCTGCATTTTTAACTTTGTCCTTATCCATAGAATAGGTATTCGCCCTGACAAACTGCTTAATCCCATTAAAAATCTGATCGCAAATCGCATCCTGAACCATTAGTTTTTGTGCGAATTCATTGGTTCTAACAGTTGGTTCAGAGGCAAGCAACACCTCTGTTTCAATTTTCAAGCGCTCCAAAATTGCATCTAAATACACATCTTTAATCCAATCCCTTTTTTCAAATTCCTTAACCGTAACACTTGCGATACGTGCTATCTCATTGGTATCAGCAAGACTTAATATCTGTAATGTCATGAGCTTACTAATTTGTTTTATGATTAGAAAGTACATTTAAGTTACAAAAAATAAACACAACAATATAAATAAACTGGGTAAAATAAATTACAAATACAAATCGCATAATCAGACATTTACGAACAAACAAAAGAATTACAGATCGAATAGCCATACAAATTCATCAACACTAAAATCCCCCGGAATCTGGAAACGATCGGGGGATTTGAGCAGTAGTTGTAAGTAATATCTTAATTGACTTGTTTATTTCTTCTTAAAGGGTTTCCTCCTCCACCTGATTCTCGCTGCGCGTTTTGCGAGCTCTCACCTTAATATTGATGCAATACAACATCTCTCATTGGTATCAGCATGAGACAAAGCTTGTAAATTCGTATAAAAATTAATTCAGAACTAAACAATATATTAAATTTAACAAAACCCAAATAAACAATAAAATTTAAATCCCTTCTATTAAAACAAAAATAATCAACAGATCTCTAGAACATTAACAACAATCATACTTGACAGTAATTTTTCGATACTGACAAACCAGTAATCAATAATGATTCCAAGTTAAATTATTGATCGATGTCATTTTAAAAGCCTAAAAACTATTCGAAAACGAAGAGTCTCAAGCTTCACAGATACAAACAGGACAATTCTTATAAGTTAAAATACAGAGCAAAACATAAAGGAAAAATCACATCAACACATTACCTCCTTCTTATTTCGACAAAGAGATTAACATTATAATATTTTCTTTACTTTTACATAAACCCAAGATTTACAACATCAATAAATGCGAAATCCAAATTGGACAAGAGAGCAACTCATCCTTGCCTTTAACCTTTACTGTAAAATACCATTTGGGAAGATTTCCAAAACAAACCCTCAAATCATTCAGTTGGCTGAATTGATCGGTCGAACACCTAGCGCCGTTGGTTTAAAACTATCCAATCTGGCAAGTTTTGATCCTGACCTACAAGCCAGAGGTATAAAAGGAATGCAAAACGCAGGGAAAGGTGACCGTTTGATTTTTGAAGAATTCCAAAACAATAGAGAAGCCCTTGTATTTGAAAGTGAAAACATACTTGCCGACATGCAAGACCTGAGTCTTGAAAATAAATACCTAGCTGAACTACCCGACCTAAGCACAATGGCAGGCGAAACCCGCGAACGTTACATGAAAACAAGAGTCAATCAAAACTTTTTTCGCCAGATGATTCTTTCCAACTACCACAGCAAATGTGCTGTAACGGGTATCGACATGCCAGCCTTGCTCATAGCTAGCCACATTATACCTTGGGCACAAAACGAACAAGAACGCCTCAATCCGACCAATGGCATTTGCCTTTCGGCACTTTACGATAAAGCATTCGACAAACACCTCATCAGTTTTGATGAGGACTACCGCATGATCCTCTCAACAAACTTAAAAGAACACTGCACCAAAGACTATTACCAAACCCACTTTGGAAAAATGGAAGGACAAGAAATGATTCTGCCAAGTAGAGGATTGCCGGGCTTGGAGTTTTTGGAGAGGCATAGAGAGAACATTATCCTATATTAATGCCCATCTCAGAAGGATGACTATAAAAAACACCTCCCAAGCATTTGCCCGGGAGGTGTTTTTCTTTCGATGCAAACTGTCAAGAAAAAAGCCTTTACATCGTTAATTTTATTCGCTTCAATTCATCAATTCTCTTGCGTATGGCAGACTAAAACAGAAAGTACTTCCCTTTCCGACTTCTGATTCGGCCTCAATTCGGCCTCCGTGTTTTTCAATAAATTCTTTGCAGAGCAGCAGACCTAAACCTGTTCCCTTTTCACCAGCTGTTCCGAATCTTGGCGCACCCGCTGTTGCTTTAAACAAATTGCCTAAATTTTCAGCATTCATCCCAACTCCTTCATCTTTCACCCTGATGAAAATGGCTTTCCCAGTATCCTCAACCGACACATAAATATTATTACCCGGATGCGTAAACTTAATGGCATTGGTCAGTAAATTCCGAAGAATGGTCATGAGCATATTTTGGTCAGCAAAAACCAATTGCTTGCTTGAAGTTTGATTGTGAATGCAAATGTTTTTTTTGCTTGCCATATCCGACAATAAGGATATACACGCATGAATAACCTGATGCAGATTTAGATTCGAAGGCATAAACATGACCGCATCCCGCTGACTTTTTGCCCAATCCAAAAGGTTCTCCAATAATTCGTAAATTGTATTGGCTGATTGTTGAATCACTTCTAAGATTTCACTAACACTTTGGGTATCGCTTAAATCGCAATCCGAAATAGTCAGGTCGATGAGTTGTTTGAATCCCCCAATAGGACCTCGCATATCGTGCCCGATAATAGAAAACAGTTTGTCTTTGGTTGCATTCAACTCTTCCAGTTGACGCTTACTTTCTTCGAGAGCTTCTTCCGATTTCTTTCGCTCAGTCACATCACGAAAACTCCATACCCGTCCAATCTTCTCGCCATCGAGTTCCTGCGGGCGTGAATAAAATTCAAATATCCGTCCGTCTTTAAAATCGACCACATCAAAAGACTCGCTGTCGGTCAGATACAAGCCCTCTACTTTTTCCAAAAAGATTTGGGGTTCGGACAACTGATCGAGTACAAATGCCAATAAGGTTTCATCATCGAGGGTTGCGAGAACGGATTCAGGAATGCGCCACAGTTCTGCAAACTTATTATTATACCGTCTGACCTTTCTTTCAGTATCCACCACAAGTATACCATCAACTGTAGATTCAAGAGTCGCATTCACCAATGACAATGATCGTTTGAGCTTATCTTCTGCCAGTTTACGATCAGAAATATCGCGAGTGATACTTAACACGCCTGCAATTTCCTCGTTTTGAAGACGCAGAGGAACACTATTGGATTCCAACCAAATATGTCTGCCCTTCAATCCGACAACATCGAATTCTAACTTACCACCGCCCCCATTTAAGGCATTCAAGAAGTTATCCGCAAATGCCTCTCTGTACTTCTCACCTATCAAAGGAAGTAAGGATTGCCCCATAACCTGTCCCAAATTATCCGCATCAATCATATCAAGACCAGCAGGATTCATGTAAACCAAGTCTCCATCCGGATTAATAATTTTTACACATTCGGGTTCTGATTCGAGGATGATGCTCATTCGTTTTTCACTTTCGCGTAGTGCCTCTTCGGTTTTTTTGCGATCTGTCATATCATCGATAGCGACTATCACATATAGATGTCCGTCAATTTCCACCGGTTCAGCACTAACGTTTAAACAACGCAGCTGAGGCTTATCATCGATCATCAAGGTTAAATTCAGTTCTGCGTCAACAACACAAGGACTTTCGGCAATAATTTGTTCTATCCCCCGGCGTAATGGGCAAGCCGGACATGAATTGGAAAAACCACAGCCTTTAGAATCTTCATAACTATGAATACAGCCTAGACCATTCCCTGCCCTGCGTCCGATTACATCTATAGGGTCACGAAGAACCATGGAATAAATTGCCTGATTAGCTTCTACAATTTCGGTTTCACCATTCAGAAGCAGTAGACCCACTGGCACTGCAGAAAATATTTTCAAAAAATGATCCTGTTTTTTCAAAAGTTTTTCCTCAGCCTTTTTATGGATTTCCATCTCGGAGGATAACTCTTTATTTTCAGATTCGAGTTCTGAAGTTCTCTGATTTACCAGTCTTTCAAGCTCATCATTTCTCATATAAAATTCTCCTATCTAATATTTAGCTGAGTAACATTCCGCTTCCAAATTCCACACCCAAAGCTTATTTAATCGTTACATCAGTATTGATATTATCTCTTTTATTTCTTTCAAACTGGGAAAAGATACAGCCAATATCGGTGTCTCTGTTTCATTTCAACCATTCATTTAAACATTCTGAAACTGAAATGTACAAGATTTTACTAAATCTATCAATTTTAAATTAATTTTCATAGGATAACATTGACTTTAAATGGTTTGCAAGCAGACAATAAAAAAATCCCCGTAAGCATATACTTACGAGGATTATAACTGACCCCAACAGAACCCAGCCTAAAAAGAATTAAGCGCTGATTATATACAACTTGCGAGCTTGAAAATATTTTAATGTCTCCTTATTTGTCCTCACTCTTTTTTATAAGCAATACTTTATCTTCAATTTGGATACTCATTTAGAAAGTTCTCGACAATTTTGTCCAACTTCATTATATCCTCTTTATCCTTTAAAAATGGATCAAATCTTGAATCACCAAATCTTTGTAAACAATAGTGAGGCAAATATGTCTCAAAATTCAGAAGTACAATCTTATCTACAATTCTTTCTTTTAATGAATGAGAAACTATATAGTGACTCATTATACATTCTTCGGTTCCGATATAAATAACTTCGTGAAGATGGTATTAGCCGGGTTCTTATATTGCTTGTAAAGTCCTTCTTTGGTGGTATAAAGTGTAATTATGCCCGATTTTGAATCACAACTTCCTCCAGGTCCATATAGGGTTAGCTTTATAATATATTTTTCGAATTCTTTAAATTCCCAGTCCTTTTCTATCCCGCAAAATTCATTTATCATTTTATTAATTAAGACCTTATTTGTGGCTATATTCTTAAAGCCCTTTTCGTATTCTCCCTTTTTATATACACTTGACTTCATATGGGCTAGAAGCAATTCAAAATCTTTATCAGTAAGACTGTTCGTTTTTGATTTTTGTTTTAATGTTTCAATTAAATCCCCATTGGGAAGACTGACTTTATAGTTATGTTCCTCAAAAAATTAATATCGCAAATAGTTCTCCAAACATAGGTTGTTTCTTCTTCTACTGTAGGTATTTTTATTTAAATTCTATCTTTTGCAGATACGGTAAAACTAAAACCTATAATGTTCAATATTATAATAATAATTTTCATTGCTATGGTTTATGTAATCTTAATCAATGTTATTATACTCAAAAATAACAATTCCTCTGACCAAGGGAGTTTAATCATGCTATTTTTCAAAATCAGGCATTTTTATTGTTCTATTTAAATTTATTTCACTTGCTTCATTAACCATTCTTTATAGAGCTTCATATTTGCCGAGCTCATCGATTGATGACCAATATTCTCCGTTATAAATGTCACATGACAACCGCTATTCTTGAGCTTCGTTATAAGATTTTTAGTCAAATTGTAATTACAACTCAGATCCTGTTTCCCATGAAAAATAAAGGCTGGCACGCCTTTAAAGATTTTTAAATTTTTCTTTTCTCTGAAATCAATCCCTTCTTTGTAGCCGTAATCCATTCCAAGGTTGGGGTGTCCCGATAAAACAGCAATGGCTTTATACCTACTGGGATTTTCATGATAGGTATGATATACCCCATAGCCACCCATGGAAAATCCACTTAAAATTATATTATCTACATCGATATTGAAATTCTTAATCACATCCTGAATGGATTCATTTATATCTGTTTGCGCTTCGTCCGTTGCATAACAGTTGGAAGTCCCCCTACCGTTGGGTGCTAGCATTATAAATCCTTCCTCAACTTTAGCTTTAGTATAAAACATTGATTTTTCTGACTCACTGCTGCCATGCAGGTATACCAATAAAGGGTATTTTTTATTTCCGTCATAGTCCTTAGGCACATATACAGCATATGGGCGTAGGCTTGAATCTATCTCCGACACAAAAGCTCTTCGATAAACACCTTTCTTATTCTCAAAAGGTTTTTCTCCATTTTCAATCTTTTCAATCGTGTTTTTAATTTTTTCGATTGATGATCGAACCTGATAAGAGCTTTCATATTCGAATAAAGTGCTCAAAGCCGATTTGCATTCTTCTAAATATAAAGATAATGTATTAAAAACACCATCTGAAACATCTGACTGACAAGCCTTCAACCTTTTTTCCAGACTTAGTGTTTTCACATTCGGTAGTACGCTTATAAAATGATCTCTTGTCTGTCCGTTCTGCTCACTTACATGTATCCGGTAACCTCCAGGTATAAGCATCGATTTATCAAGTAATATTGTATCAGAAAAGAAACCTTTTTGATATTTCTTTTTGATGTTTTGCTTTGAAACTAGAGCATTCTCACCTGAATAGATGTTTACTCTAAATGTGTAGTTTGTATCCTTCTCCATAAAGCCTGCAAGCTTAATTCCAGGGTATTCGTTTGAAGGTATATTTCTACTTATCATCGATGTTTCGAAATGGTTTATATTTTGAGCTGGCATAAACTTAAGCTCCACATATTTTCTTTTGGAATTTTCACTCCAAATCAAAGCATCCTTTTTAAGGTAATGATGGTTGCATTCGTTTTCACCAATTGCCTTAGTAAAACGCAAGTTAAATCCAATACGATCTGAAAACCAAGGGTGGTAGGGCTGTGTAGATTGCCAAGGTAGTAGGAGTTCCATTGATACCTTATTGTTCCTTACTTTTGTTTTTAATTGCACCTCGTCCCCTAATTTTGGCGGAACCATTCCCACATCAAAATTGCTTCGCCAAATTCTTTTATGCCCCCAGGCTTTTTCATTAGGCGAAAAAGCTAAAACATTAAATTCTGTTGCATCAGAACCATCTGCCTGTGGTTTGCTTATGGTCATAAGAAACCCATCTCCATTCTGATAAGCGCGGTCTCTTGTAATCAGCTGACCATTGTCAATCTCCAGATACAGATATAAAAAAGAAGCACCGTAAGCCAGACTGTACTTCACATCTATTTCGGGATTATTTTTATTGGTTTTGTCAATAATTTTGAAAGGTTTCAACTGATTAATTATCTCATTATTATCTGCAATACCATCAATTCTAGGCGTGTTACCTATAAAATACACAAGCTCTTGAGTAGATGCTGTGTTTATTTGCATCGCAAATAAACCTATTAGAATTATCGTACGTAATGATTTCATTGGACTCTTGTTTTATGCGTTGTTTTAAGTTGATTTTACTGATGAAGTTAAAGCCTAACTAACCTCTATATGCAAGGCTTTCACAATAAACAAACTAGTTTTAGACTGATTTATTATGATTTTAAGGGACAAAATATAAAAGTACGTTGTAATCTAGAAACAAAAATCCTCGTAAGTATATACTTACGAGGATTACCGGTAGCCCCAACAGGACTCGAACCTGTATCTAGTGTTTAGGAAACACTTGTTCTATCCCTTGAACTATGGGGCCAATGCCCGACAAAAGTATCTAAATCTGATTAATTAACAAAACAAAAACAGGCCAGATAGGGGTTTATTCACAAGTGATTGAAATGAAAGTACAACTAATTGTTAAATGAATTATGAAAATAAACTTGCATTATACTAAACATATTTTGTAAGTTTGACATAAATTAAGTAAAAATATCATAAGTTAATTATCTAAATATTAATCATTCTAAAAAAAGGCAAACTCATATTATTCAACCCAATGAAGAAATTTATAATTATACTCTTTGTTACGTGCAGCCTATCAAGTCAAGCACAAAACACCAAAATTGCCGTACTCAAACAGTTCCTGTCAGACATTATAACAATAGACGGAAACCAGCTTAATCAACAGCAGCCTATCATAAGTATCAACAATATGGCACAAGCTAAGGCTGATAAAACTATTAAGATTAATCGTGAAAATATTTCCTCTGCATTACAAGAGGCACAGAATTACAAGTACTGCCTGATCAGCGTTGATGCACATACCTTGGTCAGAGTGATCAGCTTTAAGGATAGCAGTCCGAGTGGAGCTTGGCATGCAGCTATGCCACTGTGTAAGGGCTATATTCAAAGATCCGGGGTCCTTCATGAGCAAAAGGATTATCTTAAGAATTTAATTGGCAGACCGGATTCTCAGGTTCGGATGATGTATTTATTCAACTAATACAAGATCTGTTTTAAAGGTTTCTGCAGGTAAAAAAAAACGAGCCCTGATCGGAAGATCAGGGCTCGTTTTTTTATATTTTAAAATATCAATTATTTTGAAGAGCTATCCTTAATTAGAAAACGATCATAAAAGAATAAAGCTACAACTGCGATTAATCCAATCGAGAAAATAACGTACCAAATCTGCGAAGGATGGTATTTTTCCCAAAGATGGCGAGTCAATTCAACACTCGACATATTCATCTTTTGAGCAACCGTATCGAAATAAGCGTTATTTGAAAGCCCCGTTGGGATTGATAAATTAAGACTCATAGCCTCAGCTCTCACAAACTCAACCTTATCCGAAATTTTCTGGTAAACATCACCCGAAATCAAACCCGCCAATACATTACCAATAAATACAGGAATAAAAGAATACCCCATATAAATGGCCTTTTTATCAGCTGGTGCGATTCGACCAATGTATTCCGTAATTTTAGGAGAACCTGCCATTTCACCAATTGAGAAAATAAACATCGCAGCAATGGTGAACACCACATTCTGAGTTACCAATGTAAGCGTCATTCCGATAGCACAAACCAAGAAACCCACCATCATCGAACTCAGCGGTTTCATTCTCATCACAATGGACGAAACGATTATTTGAAAAACGATAATAAAGAGGGCATCAAAATTGGTGATAAACTCAGCCTCCATCTGTCCGTTAGCCATTCCGTAATTGTCACTGAAGAAAGGCATATACTCACTAAAGAATGCATAAACACTTGAGGTATCAACCCACTGTGCAATAAAAACAGGCAGAGTGAAAAACAACTGCAAATACATCGTCCAAAAACCTGACACAATCACCAGGAAGGTGATAAATTTAGTATCCTTAAAGATTCCTGTCGTATTATTAAAGACCGATTTATTCGATTCACCTATTGGCAGAGTATTAACATATTTAGCCCATCGAAAAGCAAACTGCTCGCCATATGGCAAAAATAAACGCACAATAAAGAGTGGACGTTCGATCAACCAAATCACAAGGAAAATCCCAAATAATGACATGAAGATAACAGTTGATGCCATCAGGGTTTGAATCAAATTCCAGATACTATTGCTTGCCGCCTCCTCCTTCTCAGCAGGTGTTTTAGGTTCATCGAAAAACAAAAGGAGGATGAAATTAACCAAAATCATTGCTGCCGAGATATAAAAAATCAGCTGCGATCCTTTAAACAACAAGGTAACCAAGGGACCAAAGAAGGCTCCAATATTCACCATCATATAAAAGATTCCAAAGCCGATGGAAGAGTTTTCGTCACTGGTGGTTTTAGCAACCGTTGCCGATACAATCGGTTTAAATAAGGCTGCACCCAGAGCCAAATACAAATAGGCAATAAAAACACCCGTATAGGTGTCTAATTGTGGTAAGAGAATAAAAGCGGAGATATAAATAAGGAAGGATAAAAATAGAACACGCTTGTAACCAAACTTATCGGCTATAGAGCCCGTAATTACGGGTAGAAAATAAAGAATACCTGTACCAACCCCCATAATCATACCCTTTTGCGACTGGGTAAACTCAAGTCCCCCTGCATCAGATGATCCGGTTAGGTAATTGGCAAAAAGCATAAAAAAACCATACCAGGCCCAACGCTCGAACAATTCAATTGTATTTGCTACCCAAAAGGTTCTTGGGAAACTCTTCAATACTTTAGCAACACTCATATCTATATTTTTTTCGGATTATAATCTGATCAAATAAGTTCGGGAATATACGTATAAGCTTTCAGGTAAAACATGATATTCAACACTTAGAATTTTATCACAATCCCATTGCCATTAAACAGCACTTTTTGATTTTTTCTTTTGTGAAAATAGAGCCCGGCAAAATAACCGATCCCTCCCCCTAAAACCACATCAGAAAACCAGTGGCGGTTGCGATACATACGCGCCAAACTCACTCCTGCAGGTACCACATAAAACCACTTGGAATATTCTTGTGCGAATGGTGTAAACACAGACCATGCCACAAAAGCATGTCCAGAAGGAAAAGATTTGGTTCCATTACGATTTCCATTAAAGGCAGCAAAGTGAAGAGAGCCTCGATTCATATCCGGACGCGAACGCCCGGCAATAAATTTGGTACTCTCTGTTAGGACTGCTCCACAAATCAAAGCTTTTGCTGAATTCATCGCCGTTGTGGCCAATCGTTCATCGTCTATAGCTGTGGCAATTACCCAGGTAGCCAATGTGGCTGGTGCCATATATTTTTTCTCTCCAAACTCATTACTGATATCCGTAAACCCATCCAAAATCGAATTCTGATTGTGCGTCATACCATCCTTAACCCATTCGTCCAATAAAAAAGCTGACCCTAAAAGGCCACCAAAAACCAACAAATTCTTCTTTGAAAACACCTCTTTCCCTAAACCGGGATTTAAGCATTGTGTTTTTTTTTCAGAAGAAAACTCTGAATAGTTTTCAACTTTTAGCTGAGCCTGAGATTGACTTAAAAAAAATATGAAGAATAGGCCGAAAAGGCTCCATGTCTTTTTTTTCAGAAGATTCATAACCGTTTTGTTTGAGACTTAACAAAAGTAAAAGAATTATTAGTCCTGAGAAACGAAAAGCTTTATTTCATCTAAATCCTTTTGTTTATAGGCTGTTTCACTAAGAACTCAACCGACTATATAGATATATAAACATACAAGAAAAACAAACAAAAAACTCAAGGATCCTACAAAACCAAAACATTAAACAACAATTAAATAAATGAAAAACCAATAACATAAAAACGTTAAACTAAGTTAACAACACAAAGCATCAACTTAAACATATTATTATTTAACTAATTTAGGAACGCTATTTAATTATGGACATAATTAAATAGCATCTAACACAAATTAAAATATTGAAATAACTATGAAACTAATCAGAAGAATTTGTCTAGGTAGTGCATTAATGCTTTCGAGTACAAGCATGCTCCTTGCGCAAAAAGCACCTGCTCTGGATGGAAATGTTCCTATGGACCCTAAGGTGAGAACTGGGAAACTGGCTAATGGCCTAAGCTACTATGTTCGCCACAACGAGGAACCCAAAGATCGTGCGAGCTTTTACATTGTACAAAATGTTGGTGCCATATTGGAAAACGATAATCAAAACGGTTTGGCACACTTTCTGGAACATATGGCCTTCAACGGAACAAAAAACTTCCCAGGTAAAGGCGTCCTAAATTATCTTGAGAAATATGGCGTTGCATTTGGAAGAAACATCAATGCTTACACAAGTACAGATGAGACTGTTTATAACCTAAGTGATGTCCCAACTTCAAATGAAAACGTGTTGGACTCTGCCTTATTAGTTCTTCACGATTGGTCGAACTATTTAAGTTTAGATGGAAAAGAAATAGACAACGAGCGTGGTGTGATTCACGAAGAGTGGAGAACCCGTCGATCAGGAAACAACCGTGTGAGACTTGAAAAAAACAAGCTGATTTACAAAGGGTCAAAATACGCTGAACGCGATGTTATAGGCGACCTAAACGTAATCGACAATTTCGATCACAAAGTCATCCGTGATTTTTACCACGACTGGTACCGTACCGATCTACAAGCAATTGTTGTCGTTGGTGATTTCGATGCAGAAAAAATTGAAGCAAAAATCAAAAAAATGTTTGCTCACATTCCTGCTGTTGAAAACCCAAAAACACGTAAGTATTTTGAGGTTCCAACCAATAAAGAGCCAATTGTTGGAATCATCACCGATCCTGAAGCAAGTCGTATCAATTTCGATATCATCTATAAGCATCAAGCAACGCCTCTTGCTGAAAAAAACATGGCGTATTACAGGGGTTTACTTATCTCAGATCTTCATTCAAGCATCCTAAGAAATCGTTTTAACGAGCTTCTACAAAAAGGTAATGCGCCTTTCATTAATGGTTTCGCAGCCTATTATAATCGAGAAGTTAGGATGGACGTTTATCACAACAGTATCACCCTTAAAGAAGATAATATCCTGGGTGGTATTGAATCTATGCTAAGCGAAACAGAAAAAGCAAATAGATTCGGAGTTGTTGCTACAGAACTGGAAAGAGCTAAAAAAGCCATGCTCAGCAGAATGGAAAAGCAATACAAAGAGAGAAACAAACAAAACAACGATCGTTTGGCTGGTGAGTATCAAAGAAACTTCCTAAGCAATGAACCTGCACCTGGTATCGAATTTGAATTCGAGGCCATGAAAAAATTACTACCTGGAATCACAGCTGAAGAAGTTAATGCAATAGCTAAAACCTGGATCACTGATGATAATGTTGTGATTACACTTACAGCTCCTGAAAAAGAAGGCCTAAAACTTCCTTCTAAAGAAGAGCTTCTTGCAGTCGTAACAAAAGTGAAACAAAAGAAGCTTAAGCCTTATGTTGATGAGGTTATTACCGAACCACTGATTGCTGAACTTCCTAAAGCAGGGAAGATTGTTAAAGAATCAAACCTTGATGTTTATGGGGCTAAAGAGTGGACCCTATCAAATGGAGCTAAGGTTATTGTCAAAACAACTGACTTCATGGAAAATCAGATTCTTTTCCAGGCTTTCAGTGAAGGTGGCCAGTCGCTTTACGATATTAAAGATCTACCTTCAGCAGGGCTAACGGCAGGTTTTGCACCAAGCTTTGGAATCGGAAATTTTGATCAGACAAGCTTAAAGAAATTACTAACAGGCAAAGAGGTTCGCGTTTCACCATATATTGGTGAATTGACAGAAGGATTAAGTGGGAACTCATCTATTCAGGATTTCGAGACCTTGTTGCAATTGGCACACATGTATTTCGAAAACCCACGATTCGACGAAGAAGCTTTTAATGCATTAAAAGGACGCTACAGAGCATTTGTAGCCAATATGGGCGCAGATGTCAACAAAGTTTTCCGCGATTCAGTTTCATTAACATCTACCGATCACAATGCACGCACCATCCTTTTCGATACTAAGATGATCGATCAATTGGATTTTGAAACCATGAAACGTGTTTATAAAGATCGTATCGCTGATGCGAGTGATTTCACTTTCATTTTTGTTGGAAACATTGATGCAGAAAAAGCAAAACCCATGATTGAAACTTATTTGGGTAGCATCAAAGACATCGACAGAAAAGAAACGTGGAAAGATACTGGTGTAAACTTCCCTAAAAAAGACACATACAACCACTTCAGCAGAGAAATGAAAACACCAAAAACAACCATCCATATCGATTTCCATGGTGATATTAAATACACCAAAGAAAACTCAATTATGATGGACATGGTAACAAAACTATTGAGCAAGCGATATATCGATGTTATTCGTGAAAAAGAAGGTGGTTCATATGGTGTAGGAGTTTGGGCAAGCGTGGATAAATTCCCACGTCAAGAATACAAATTATCTATTCAATTCGATACCGATCCTGCTAAAGCAGATAAACTTAAAGGTATTGTATATAGTGAAATCCAAGACCTCTTCACGAAAGGTGTCAAGCTGGATGATCTGAACGAAGCAAAGAAAAACTTCATCAAAGAGCGTCAAGAAAATCTTCGTAAAAACACGTATTGGGTTAATGCCATCAACAAGCATTACACTTACAATGATCTTATGATGAAACCAGAGGTTTTCGAAAAAATGATCAATTCTATTTCAAAAGAAAAAGTAGAAAAATTTGCAAAGAAATATCTTGCAAAACCAACAAAAACAGAAGTTGTGATGTCTCCTAAGAATAAGGAAATCTAGAACATATTACAATTAAAAACAGAGGGCATCCAAAACTTGGGTGCCCTCTTTTCATATCAGCCCTCATCGAAAATATGGATCAAACTGAAATACAAAAAAGCCGCTCGAAAAAATCGAACGGCTTCTGCTCCCTCTCTTGGACTCGAACCAAGGACCCTCTGATTAACAGTCAGATGCTCTAACCAACTGAGCTAAGAAGGAAAAAACTGGTATTCTTTTTTAAAACCTCACAGTATCGGTTTCTTGCTCCCTCTCTTGGACTCGAACCAAGGACCCTCTGATTAACAGTCAGATGCTCTAACCAACTGAGCTAAGAAGGAGTAAACTGATATTTTTTTTTAAAACCTCACAGTATCGGTTTTTTGCTCCCTCTCTTGGACTCGAACCAAGGACCCTCTGATTAACAGTCAGATGCTCTAACCAACTGAGCTAAGAAGGAGTGTTATTTCAAATATCCCTTTTGCTTATAAAGACAACCTTTATTGGGGAAATTTGCGATGCAAAACTAAGCGCTTTTACCCAATTATACAAGCGTCTCTCCTTATTTTTTTCAAAAAAAACGAATAAACTTTTTCTCTTGATTTGAAATTTGCTTTTTATCAGGAAGATATGCTCAAAAAAAAGATTGGGTCAAATCATCATTTTTCAGTTATCATTGAGGACAAGCACAGTTTGGACACAAAAACCGCCCATAGAACAACACGAATTACCTAAGAAAAAAAATGATTTAGATCCCCTCAGGCCCCAATATTCTCAGCTCGAATGCAATTACCCACTAAATAATCAGACTTATATGTCTTTATCTATTTTTTAATCTTAGCTTTGCACGACAACTATTCTTATTTACACTAATTTAAAATAAATAATAGATGGTAACTTCTAATATCGCGGAACATCTTTCTTTTTCAGAGTTCCTGAGCGCTATTAAAAAGACGATACACAGTGCTTTTTACGAAAAGGATAATATCGAAAAATTTATCCAAAAAAGAGGATTTCCTGCATTGGTACTAAGAGATATAATGGCCAAGAACCCCTTATCGGTAGCTATTCCTAAAGAATATGGTGGCCGTGGAGCTAAAGTAAAAGAGTGTTTAGGCATTTTGGATACGGCTTCATATGAATCACTTCCATTAGCCTTAACCTTTGGTATTAATATCGCTTTATTTCTAGAACCTGTTGCGAAATACGCACAGGACACCGTAAAGAAGGGGATTTTTGATCGTTTTCTAACTCAACAGAATATGGGTGGTTTAATGATTACCGAACCTGATTTTGGGAGTGATGCCCTTGGCATGCAAACTTCTAATATTAAGATGGGAGAATCCTACCATATCAAAGGAACCAAACACTGGCAAGGTTTAACTGGTATGGCTGATTATTGGCTGATGACCTCCCGTCCAAAGGATCAACAGGGGAAATTAGGTCGGGATATCGATTTCTTTATTTGCGACGTGCAACAACCACAACAAGCTATCAAAGTTGAAGAATACTACAACAACCTGGGGCTCTACCCTATTCCCTATGGAAAAAATTCAATTGATATTCAGGTGCCTGAGAAATACAAACTGGAACCTGAAACAACAGGTTTAAAATTGATGATGGATCTTCTTCATAGAAGTCGCTTGCA
Organism: Ancylomarina subtilis; assembly: GCF_004217115.1. Taxonomy (NCBI): domain Bacteria; kingdom Pseudomonadati; phylum Bacteroidota; class Bacteroidia; order Marinilabiliales; family Marinifilaceae; genus Ancylomarina; species Ancylomarina subtilis. Next base: position 2,327,846 of record NZ_SHKN01000001.1, read on the forward strand.
GTTTCCAGGTATGGGAATGGGCTTTATTCGCAGAATGCTTGACGAATCGATAAAACATTGTACAACCCGAATTGTTGGTGGCAAACCCTTAATTTCACTCGATCAGGTTCGTCATCAAATTGGACGTATCCAATCTGCTTTTACGATCTGCTCGGCCATGTGTTCCCGTAGTTCGATTATTAGCGGAATTGAAAACAATTTAGCTGCAGCTGCCATTGAAGCCAACAGCATGAAAGCTTATATTACTGATATGATGCAGGAAGCGGCACAAACACTAACACAGTTGAGTGGCGCTAATGGTTACAAAGCAGAAAGTGTAGGTTCCAGAGCCATTATTGATTCACGACCTTTCCAGATTTTTGAAGGATCAAACGATATGCTTTATACACAACTCTCTGAAATGGTTATGAAAATCATGACAAAAAAGAAGAATATGAACCTCTCCGACTTCTTCAAAAATCATGAGCTGACTAAAAATGTTTCCGATTATTTCAAAAATTTGGTTGATTTTAATCTGGATACTAAAATTCCACAACGAAAAATTGTTGATTTAGGTAAAATCATTAGTAAAGTTGTCGCAGCCGACCATGTCGTTCAACTTGGATCCAAGGGTTTTAGAACAGACTTAATTAATGATAGTCTGGAAACAATTAAGCATGAAATATCAATGTTAGTTAGCTCATACCGCTTTCAAACAAACGTCTCTCCTACTGAGGAGTATAAGGACCAAAGCTCTTGGCTGTCCTTTTGCTAGAATTGATTATATTGATTCTTTAAATACATCAACACTTCTAAATTCCTCTTCTTTTCAATAAAGGAGGGGAATTATTATCAGGCAAAATTCGGGATTTGGAATATTATCTTTCAAATAAAAGCTGCATTTATTCACAAAAACGCAGAAGTACAAACAATTACCCTATCTTTGTCACTTTTATACATTATACATGACATTCAAAGATTTAGGAATTATTGATCCTATCCTGAAAGCCCTGGAGGCCAAAGGCTATACATATCCCTCACCTATTCAAGCCCAGTCTATTCCCATCCTTCTAAACAGAAAGGACCTATTAGGTTGTGCCCAAACGGGAACAGGAAAAACGGCAGCATTTGCCATTCCTATCCTACAACACCTCTACAACGACCAGCGTAAAAGCAAAGGCCAGCGTAAGATTAAAGCCCTGATTGTAACACCTACCAGAGAGTTAGCCATTCAAATTGGAGATAGCTTTACGGCATATGGGAAACATACGGGTATTGTAAACACCGTTATTTTTGGCGGTGTCAAACAAGGGACACAAACCAAAGCACTTCAAAGAGGTGTAGACATCCTTGTGGCGACTCCAGGCCGTTTACTCGACCTGATTAACCAAGGTTATATATCGTTAAAAGACGTGCAGTATTCCGTACTTGACGAGGCTGATCATATGCTCGACATGGGATTTATTCATGACATCCGAAGAATTATTGATCAGTTACCTAAGAGAAGACAATCTCTTTTCTTTTCGGCAACCATGCCACCAGCGATTCTAAAACTATCTCAGAAGCTTTTAGGCAATCCAGAGAAGGTTACTATAGCTCCAAAACAAACCACGGCAGAACGCGTTGAACAGGCCTTATATTTTGTAAGCAAAAAGAATAAACCTAAATTATTAATTCACCTATTAACACAAAATGAGGTTGATTCTACCCTTATATTTACAAGAACAAAATACGGGGCTGATAAGATCACCAAATTCTTAAAGAAGGTCAATATACATTCTGAAGCCATTCATGGTAACAAATCGCAGAATCAGAGACAGAATGCCCTATTAAATTTCAAAGAAGGAAAAACTAAGGTACTTGTGGCAACAGATATTGCTGCGCGTGGTATCGATGTTGATGGCTTAGCTTTAGTCGTTAATTTTGATTTGCCTAATATTGCTGAGACCTATGTGCACCGAATTGGACGTACGGGTAGAGCTGCTGCTAGTGGTATTGCAATTTCGTTCTGCGATATTGAAGAAAAACCTTATTTAAAGGATATTCAAAAGCTAATTGCTCAGGAAATTCGTGTTATCGAAGAACATCCGTTCCTGAACTCGGGAGACAATGAACCCGTTGAAAAACCAAAGAGACCTCAAAGAACCAGACGTACGGATCGTAAGCCTGAAACGAAAAAAACAGACAATGCTGAAAATAGACAGCGAAAAGATAGAAGACGTAAACCTTTTTCCAGAAAAAGAGATTAACTCGTCTCACTTTATTTAAAGCACAAAAAAACTCATGATGGTATATCATGAGTTTTTTTTATATCAAAGGTCAGATTAAACCTGAGTTATTTTGTTTGTCTGATCTGCTTAAAGCTAATATTAAGGGCTTTCTGAAAATATCTGATACTCTTCAGTTCTTTAGATGTAACCAAAGACAAGGAAAGACCATCTTTACCTGCACGAGCTGTTCGTCCACTTCGATGGGTATAATACTCTTCCTTATCAGGCAACTGATAATGCACTACATACGAAAGGCCTTCTACGTCGATACCACGCGCTGCAATATCGGTCGCAACAATCATCTGCAAGCTTCCATTTTTGAAAGCACGCATCACCTTGTCACGCTCTTTTTGTAAAAGATCGCCATGAAGACCATCAGCGGGAATATTTCTAGCAATTAACTGTTTTGCCAATGTCTGTGCAGCAACCTTAGTCTTACAAAAAATCAGTCCTCTATTATCACTTTGTGAACTTAAAAACTGAAGCAAAATATTCAACTTCTCCTTTTCATCACAAACCAAAAACTTGTGCTCTATGTTTTTGTTCACCACATTACGCCCACTCACCTCTACTCTGTGCGCATTGCTTTTCAGGTGTTTATTTACAATTTGTTTGATCCCTTGTGGCATGGTTGCTGAAAACAACCACTTATTCTGAGCCATTGAGGTAAAACTTAAGATTTGATCGAGCTCCTTTTTGAACCCCATACTCAACATTTCGTCAGCCTCATCTAGCACAACGGTACTCACATGACTCAAATCAACAGCCTTACGTTTTATCAGATCGATTAATCGGCCCGGAGTTGCAACAATAATATGAGTTGGACGACGCAAAGCCGCAACTTGCTTATCAATAGGTGCACCGCCATAAACGGCCTCAGTAAAAATCTTATCAGAAAATTTAGTAAACTTAAAAAGCTGCTTAGCAATCTGCTGGCCCAACTCGCGGGTAGGACAAAGAATAAGCCCCTGAACAACCTTGTGATGCGTATTTATACGATGAAGCATTGGCAAGCCAAAGGCAGCTGTTTTTCCTGTACCAGTTTGCGCCTGACCAACCAGATCAGTATCTCCATTTAATAATATTGGGATAACTCTACTTTGTATCTCAGTAGGTTTCTCAATATTCATATCACTCAATCCTTTAAGAAAGTCTTTTCTTACTCCCAGTACTTTAAAATTCTCCAAAACAGATATTTATTTAGTTTGGCCACAAAGATACTTATTAAATATGTGGATGCAAATGAATAAGACCATGCAACTTGTCATTTAATCGATCAAATTATTCCCCTCTAATTTCGCTGTAAAAAACCATCAGATTTGTTAAGTTTGGGATGAAAATTCAGAAATATAATAAAGGGACCCATTAATTAGCCTTTTTACAACAACAGAATCGTATAGCATGCCTAAATACTCAGTCATTATTCCCATTTACAATCGGCCTGACGAAGCCAAAGAGTTACTCGAAAGCCTAAGCAAGCAAACCTATAAGAATTTTGATATTCTCATGATTGAGGATGGCTCTTCGGAAGATTGTTCAGCCATCGTAAAAAGTTACGCCAATGATCTTGATATTAAATATCATTTTAAACCCAATTCAGGACCAGGAGACAGTCGAAATGTGGGCATGAGTATGGCAACTGGTGATTACTTAATATTTTTTGATTCGGATTGCATTATACCACCTCAATACTTTGAAGAGGTTGAGAAACATTTAGCAGAAACTCCTCTTGATGCGTTTGGTGGCCCGGATAGTGCTCACGAATCCTTTAGTAAGGTGCAAAAAGCCATCAATTATGCGATGACATCAATTATTACAACAGGTGGTATTCGAGGTAAAAAAAACAAATTAGATCAATACCAACCCCGCAGCTTCAATATGGGAATCAGTCAGGAGGTTTACAAAAAAGTTGGGGGTTACACCGATGTCACACCCGGCGAAGATCCTGATTTGAGTTACCGTATTATGAACGCAGGCTTTCGTGTCGGATTAATTGAAAAAGCATACGTTTTCCATAAAAGACGAATTGATTTTTCGAAATTCATCAAACAAGTCTACAAATTTGGTGTGATGCGTCCAGTGCTTGTAAAATGGTACCCCGATAAATTTAAACTGACTTATACCTTTCCAACACTGTTCTTATTATTCAGTCTGTTCCTGCTCGGACTTGCTGTAATGATAAACCCATTATTCTTATTGCCTTTGGCTTTTATTGCAGCTATTCTATTTATCGAATCACTCATAAAGACCAAAAGCTTATCAATTTCCCTACTAGCCATATTAGCCAGTTTTATCCAGCTTTATGCCTATGGTTATGGCTTCCTAAAAAGTACTATCTTAATTCTGATTCTGAAAAAAGAAGAACGGATCGTTTTCGACAATTTCTTTTTTGATAAATCGAAACGTCCTAAGAACTCATAAATTCACATCGATCCCAAACTTCAACTTTTTAATCGTCATATTTTGTAACTTTAAGATCAAAGTTCAAATAATAAAAATATGGCACACATATTAATCAGTGGTGGTTCCGGATTGGTTGGTAAAGCTCTATGTACGAAATTACGGGACAAAGGTCACGATGTCGCCATTTTGAGTCGAAACAAAGACATCAGAGCTTCACATAAAAGTTTCTATTGGGATCCTGAAAATAATGAAATTGATCCTGAAGCCATTGACTCATCTGACTATATCATCCATTTGGCCGGAGCCAATATTGCAGAAAAAAGCTGGACTCCTAAAAGAAAGAATGTATTACTTGAGAGTAGAGTGCGATCCGCCAAGCTCATTTTTAATGAAGTCAAAAGACAAAACAAGAATTTAAAAGCTTTTATTTCAGCTTCAGCAATTGGGTACTATGGATTGATTACATCTGAAAAAATATTTTCTGAAGGAGATCGTGCTGCAGATGATTTCCTCGGTCGAACTTGTCAGAAATGGGAAGAAGCTGCTAACCAATTTTGCGAATTGGGAGTTAGAACAACTATTTTAAGAACGGGACTAGTTCTGGATAAGCAAGGTGGCGCTTTGTCCAAAATGCTTATCCCCGTAAAAATGGGTTTAGCTTCCCCACTTGGAAATGGTAAACAATACCTCCCCTGGATCCACATAGATGACCTTTGTGAAATTTACATCAAAGCCATTGAGGACAATACAATGAAGGGAGCCTACAACGCTGTAGCTCCTGAATATCATACCAACCTCAGCTTTACAAAAACCCTGGCTCAAGTTCTTAAAAAGCCATTTTGGTTTCCAAACATACCAACTTTTCTCATTAAATCACTATTGGGTGAAATGTCTATGCTTCTCTTGACTGGCAGCCGGATTTCAGCCAGTAAGCTTCTTTCTACCAGCTATACTTACAAATTTCCTAAACTGGATAAGGCCTTGATTAATCTTTTAGAAGAATAAGGGACACAAAAGAAAAATCCAAACACTCATAAATCAACTAATTTGAATAAAACTTATATGACTCCTTAATGGCTTCAAATACAATATTTGAATGAAGGTTATTATTATCCAGGGCTTTCATATCAGGTGTTGTTACACTATAACTTCCGTAAAGAGTTGTTGTTATCTGATCATTTTCAATGATAGCATAATTCTGATCTGCTCCAGCAACAAACCACTCTGGAGAGGATGTTTCCCACAAACATTTACCTATTGAAAAATCGCTGGCAGGATTCTGACATCCCTGATTGTAATTCAACAAAGTTGAAGCGATATCGTAATGCAAACTCCTGTGTGTAAACACTTGTGGACTCATGCCTGGCCATAGTACAGCCAATGGCACATGAGTTTGTGCATCACTAAAGTTACTCCCGTGTCCCCAATAATTCATTTTGTTATCATTAAATTCCTGAGCATGATCACCCGTGAACACAACAATTGTATTATCCAAAAGTTGACGTTTATCAAGATCAACAAGTACTTTTCCCACAAGAGAATCAACATAATTCAATGTGTTTTTATACAAATTTAAAAAGGGTTTAGGATCAGTATCATCATCTAAAGTTAAATAATTAGGTGCCGACCAAGTCGGTTGAAATGGGGCATGTGTAGGATCAGGATGAGAATAACCATGAGCCGAATCATAAAAGAGAAAACCAAAGAAGGGCTGCTCATTGGCCTTGGAATAATTCGAATCAATAAAATCCAACCACTCTTCAGTTATTTTAGCATCACGCACATAGGGTGCCTTATTTTTTGAATCTGTTTTGATTCTCAGATGATCAATATCGGCAAAAACAGTTTGATGAAAAGCCGGATGAGTTAGGTTTGAACTTGCAAATATCCCAAATTTATAATTCTGTTCGGCTAAAGTATGCATCAACATAGGTCTTTGACAATTGGCTTTCATGGTATTCCAATAAGCGAAACTTGGCAAACCATAAAAAAGTGAGAAAATACCCCCTCTGGTTCCACAACTTCCACTTTGATGATTCTTAAACATCAGAGCATTACTGTTATACCGACTAATATTTGGAGTCACCAATGAATCCAAACAGTCTGCTCGCCAACAATCAACAACTACAAATAAAATATTATATAATTTTCCCTTCTCAAATTGCAGTTTATGAGCCGGATATCTCATATTCCTCAAATCAGCATTCTTCTTTATAACCTTATTCTTTGCCAAAACCTCCGGATCAATCAAATTCAATTTCTTGAACAATCCATTTGCTGTAAGGGGGAAATACAAAGGGTAAACATGAGCATTTTTTGTGATTGGGCTATAACTCATTGCAGATGCATAAGCATGCCCCAAGTGACTAAAAATCATAAACCCAAGCAGAGCAAACAAAATTGTTTTTTGCTTAAATTTTAAAAACATTTCCTTTTTCCACATCCAGCTACCCACTAAAAATTCAAGCGTCAAAAGAAGTAATATAGAACCTATTGCTATAAAATACATCGAACCTGAAAACTGAAAGATATCTCCTGCGGCTCCACTAAATAGCATATCTAAAACAAATTTGTTCAGATGGAAACGATATTGAGAAAAGATAAATGAATCTATCGTAAAAAAAATGAGTCCTACGGTGTTTAGAATAGAAGCAAGTATGAGAATGAATTTCTGATTTCGAAAAGGAATTGAAAGTAACAAAGGAAGGATCATTACAATTAAAGCGATGGAGCCCACATGCCCTATGGCAGTTGCCCCAATATACAACCATTGCCAAATACCGTGTGTAAAATCGATATATGCACCATAACGAAATGAAAAAAGAATAAACAACAGACTATTAAAAATAGAAAAACTGATGAGCCATTGTATGTGAGGCTTCTTAAAAAAAGGAATCATGCTATAATAAAGATATTGTTCTTATCAAATTTACAAAACTATATCCATATCATTATACAATCAATTTAACTATGTTAAAATTAATTAATATCATAATAAAAAAGCTATCTCATAAAATGAGACAGCTTAAAAAAAAGTTTTAGCTAAAAGAGCCTATTGCTTTACACGCTCAACATATTCCTTGTTACGTGTATCAACCTTAATAATATCACCCGTGTTAATGAATAAAGGTACCATAATAGTTGCACCTGTTTCAATTGTAGCAGCCTTTAGTGAGTTTGTTGAAGAAGTATCACCACGAAGACCAGGTTCTGTGTATGTCACTTCCATAACAACGTGCGCCGGAAGTTCAACGTAAAGTGGTGTTTCTGTATCAGCGTGAATAACAGCTTCAACGTGATCCCCTTCTTTTAAAAGATCAGGAGCATTAAACAATTCCTCTTCCAAAGCAATCTGCTCGTAAGTCTCGGTATGCATCAAGTTATACCCCATATCATCCTTATAAAGAAACTGATAAGGACGACGCTCAATACGAGCAACATCAATCTTTAATCCTGCTGTAAAGGTATTGTCGATAATCTTACCTGTTTTTACATTTCTCAATTTAGTTCTTACGAAAGCTGGACCTTTACCAGGCTTAACATGCTGGAATTGAACAATCGTATATAAACCAGTCTTAAAATGGATACACATACCATTCTTAAAATCTGCAGTACTTGCCATGTTGTAATATATTAATTAAAAATTATCCGTATAAATTTCTCCGCAAAAGTAAGAGAAACTATCCTCAATTAGAAATATTATGCAGATATTGTGCATTTTGCAGGAATAATGAAGCCTTTTGGGGGATAAAAGAGATTAAAAATCGTCTTCATCAACAACTTGATGAGGGAAATTAATCAAATCGCAACGCAAGGATCCTATAAACAAGTCGAATTGAACACGAACAGGCACCTTATTTTCATCAGCAGAAATCCAAATCTTAAGATCATCTTTATCTTTGAAAATTCTTCCTGTTTCAACAATTGGTATAAACTTATAACACTTAATTTTCCCAAGTTTACTATTAATGGTTTCGTACCCCATGAATTTAAACTGTAAAAGGAAAGGTTCATCAGAAAAATAAGTATCAATCTTTAAATTCTGGCCCTTAACCAGATCAGAATTAAACAATTTCACACGTGCGTAATAAAAAGCGGAAAGAATATCATGAACACCTTCAACAACATCATGTTCACCGGATTTTTTGCTATAAACCTTATTATTTTCCCTATCAAAAACAAGTTCGTTATAGCGTTTATAATTGCCTTCTTTAATATCCCGGATTGCTTTTATAGGTAATAATGTTTCCTTATCTACATAACTCTCATAGGTATTTTTCACCCCAAAAAGAGAGTTTGTCACCCCTGTAGTTCGGCCACTCAGGATCAAATGCTGAACCTCTTCTCCCTTATAACGTTCCGTCTTGAGCTTTAGGCTCGCTTTACCACCCTGAATAAATCCATAATGAATAATGTACTTCAGGTGTTCTGTTTTTCTCTTAAGCATAACATCACCTTCAGCAAAAACTGAGTTCGAAAAAAAAAGGATCGCAGAAAATAACACGTAAATATTTCGCATAAGTAATGGCTTTAAAGAGTATCAGTTACTCAATATCGCCATTTCAATGCAAAAAAACGAATGCTTTTAAAAGATATTTTTCTTTGGAGTTGTTGCTACAAAATCTTTGAGGTAAAAGGGCTCGAAGTAAGCAACATCTTCAAAAGTCCCTGCCTGGTACTTTACTTCAGCTAATTGAACCATTCCAACAGCAGTAGGCGTGATATCCGAAACAAATATTGCATTCGAACTCTGGAGGCTGGATTGGCATTTTGATGAACCATCACCAAAAAAGACAATTTCGTTCTTCTTTAAATCTTCAGCAAAAGAATTTTCATCAATGATTTCGGCAGAAATTTCACGCATCTCTTCATTTTTATGAGAATAAAAAGCGGTATACACTTCCATTCTTCTTGCATCAATCATCGGACAAAAAATACATGCTTCAGGATCTCCCAACTGTGAAAGGAGAGCTTCATTTTTCAACAAAGGAGCCGTCATGGCTTGCAAGGTACTCACCGCAATTAATGGCAAGCTGCTGCCATAACAAAGACCTTTTGCAGTTGAAACACCAATACGCAAACCCGTATAAGAACCCGGGCCCATACTTACTGCAACAGCATCAAGATCATTCGGAGTGAGCTGATTTTCTTTCAGAATAGCATCTATGAATACAGTAAGATGTGTCGCATGATTCATGCCCTCTTTATTCTCTTTATAGGCAAGTAATCCACCATCTTTCCCTAATGAAACTGAACAAACTGAAGTGGATGTTTCTATATTTAGTATTAAAGCCATTGTTTTGAGTCGTTACGTATAAATCGGTATCCGATTTTCCTTTTATTGATATAAGGCAATTATAATTTATAAACGCCATCAGTCTGCAAATTTAAACTATAAAAAGGGAATAAGAAAGCACCTTTACATCGACTTAGATAAAGACCTGATTAAAAAAAAACTCCGATTCGAAATTCATCGAACCGGAGCAACTAAACTTACTTGAAAACTTGACTATAAACTGATTTCGACTCCATTATAGAAGTCTATGATTTTTGTTCTAAAAATGTATTCGTATTTAGCTTGTAACAAATTCGATTTCGATCTTAACAGATTATTTTTTGCTTCATTGTAATCAACCGAATTTACCAATCCTAAATTAAATTTCTCTTCGGTATAACGGAAGGCCTCTTCAGTAGAAGATACAGCAGTCTGACTCGAGAAATATTTTTTCATGGCTGCAATAGCATTAGCATGTGCCTGTTGAATTTCCTTACGTAGCACATTCTTTGTATTCTCTAAATTCAATCTGGAACGATCGATATTGACCTTGGCATTACTGATATTCCTATTTACTATTCCACCATTAAATATTGGGATATTCAACTGAAACCCGAATGCTTTTCTCTCTCGACTTCTTAATTGATCAGAAAGTCTCATTTCAGAACGAATAACAGTTCTTTGTGGATTACCTAAATCATCTAAAATTGGATTTCCAGTACCATCAACCAATGTCCCAATCTCAGGAAAATCATTTGAATAAGATGATCCCCAAGAAGCATACATGGATAAAGAAGGTGTTCTTTGACTTTTAGCTATACTAAGTCCTTTCTCTGAACTTTCCAATCTTAAATTTGCAGACTTAATCCCTGGTCGAAATTTCAATGAATTTGAAAATACCGATTCTGGATCGATCATCGACTGAGTAGCATTAACAACAGGTAGTTGAGGAATGGAAATATCGAAGTTCTCAATTTGTTCCAAATCTAATAATTGAGCTAAATCCAACAAGCTCAAATCTAGATTATTTTGTGAATTAACTACTGTTAAATCTTCCTGAGCAGCCTGAGCTTTCTGCTCCATTAATGTTCCTTTAGGCAAGGTACCTGCTTCAACTAAAACTTCAGTTCTTTCAATCTGTAATTGAGTAATCTTTAGTTGATCTTTTGCTACTTGAAGGAGTTCTTTTTTGAATAAAATATCCAAATAATAGGACGTAATATTTAAGGCTAAATCCTCTTTAGCTTTCTCTACATCCTGAAGTGATGCTTTTAAATCCAATTCATTCTGCTTAAGTGTGTTCCTTTTCTTAAACCCCTCAAACAAAGTCAAGTTTGATGATACTGATAATGAACCGCTCTCAATGTTTTGATCAGAATAAGTATTGGTACTATTTAATGTACGTCCATAATTAAACCCATAATCAACTCCACCTCTTAAACTTGGTAGCATATCTAATTTTGACTGTTTGGTATTATTTGCCTGAACATCAGCATCCAACTTTTTAAGTTGAAGTGATATATTGTGCTCGTTCGCGTAATCGATACATTTCTTTAGACTCCATTTTTCCTGGGCTTTAACACCCAACACTAAAGAAAACAGAAGAGCAACTAGGAATATTTTTTTCATATAGAATTAAATTTTGTTTTTTGACGAAAATGAATTTTACAGATTAGCTGTTAGATTTTTTCTTTTTCTTCTTCTCCTCATCCTTCTTTCTCTTCATCTCCTTCATCTGCTCAATCTTAGACATCTTCTCGCCCTTGATTTTGTCATCTTTACTTATTCCATCTAGGATTTCGATATTAATACCATCCGATAAACCTGTTTTAACGAAACGCTTTTCAAAAACCTGAGGTGCTGTTTCAATATTTACAAAACTGGAATCGTTACTAAACTCTAACAAACTCTCATTTACGGCCAATACCTTCTCACGTTTGTCAAGAACAATTTCGGCATTAGCACTATAACCTGAACGAATAAAGTGGTCATTATCCAACTCAACAGATGCCTTAATTTCGAACTGAATGGCTCCATTTTCGGCAACGCCTTTAGGTGAAATATATTCCAGGTGAGCATTAAACTTATAATCCTCAATCGCACCAATAGTTAATTTCAGATTCATACCTTGTTTAATTTTTCCAACCTCAGTTTCATCAACTTTACCCTGAAAAATCATCTCCCCCATATCCGCTACGATAGCAACGGTTGTTCCTTCATTAAAGGTATTACTCTGAATAACAGAATAACCTTCCTTAACCGGAATATCAAGAATCATCCCCTCAATGGTCGATCGAATAATTGTATTAGTCACAGCGCCTGACTTAGAAGTAACCCCCTCCTTTATTAACTGAAGATTATCCTTAGCTGACTTTAATTCTTCTTGCGCACTACGAAAAGCTAAACGTGGCTTTTGGAAATCTGCTTCAGAAATCACTTTTTTCTCATAAAGTAACTTATCACGGTTGTAATTAATCTGAGCATCTTCAAAATTAATTTGAGCTCTTTCAACCCTTGACTCTGCTGAATTCAGATTAATCATATCAGGAATAATCTTGATTTTAGCAATCTTATCTCCTTTTTTTAACATCTGACCTGGCTCAACAAACAAGGTTTCAACAATACCAGACACCCCTTGAGGTTTAATTTTAATTTCTTTTCTAGGAATAACAGAGCCAGTAGCAACTGTCTTTTTTACGATATCGGTAATCTCCGGAGATTTTGTATCGTACAGCTCAGGTTTCTCTTGTGATTTATTGTAAAGGAAACCTATGGTTCCTAAAAAAAGACCGATAAAGAATACGATCAATACAATTCTAAAAACTTTTTTCATATCAATGTTATTTCAAGTGTTATATCTAGTTTTATTTATTCGTAACGTAAAGCATCCACTGGTTTGATCTTCATGGCTCTCTGTGCCGGCAATAAGCCTGCAATACAGCCAAAGACAACCAAAACGCCAAGGGCAACAAAGGCCACTTTTATATCAACATAAGGATTCATTATCATCGCATTGGGATCGCCCGCGGTCATTTTACCAGCCGCCTCCACTATCAGGACTCCGATAACCAAACCCCAGAAGCCTGCAAAGGTGGTTAGAAAAACAGATTCAGTAACTATCTGACTAACAATAGATAGCGGTCTGGCGCCAATGGCTCGTTTCACCCCAATTTCACGGGTTCGTTCTTTTACCACAACATGCATAATGTTGCTAACACCAATAATTCCCGTTATAAGAACGCCAAAACCAATCACCCAAAACAGAAAGCCAATGCTATTAAACAAGCCAAATATTTTATTGAAGATTTTAGCCAGATTAAAATGACCAAAAGCTTCTTCATCATCAGGGCTTATTTTGTGTCGACGAGCCAAAAGACTAATGATATTGTCTTCAATATCCTCAACAGACTCGCCAACCTTTGCTGTTGCCATAAAAACGTTGAATTTCTCACCTCTGTTGTATATTTTTTGAAGTGTGGTATAGGGCATTTGAACAATATCATCACTCATCCCCATATTACGACTCAATGGTTTAACGGTTCCAATAATTTGAAAGAAGATCCCATTTATCTTCAAATACTGTCCTATGGGTTCCTCATCATCTTCAAACATGAGTTCGACTACCCGAGGTCCGATCGTTATCACCTTTCTCATCTCTTTCAGATCATTTTCATTGATGAATCGTCCAGTAAGAACATCTACCGGAACCACCCTATTCATTTCTGGTGAAGTCCCCTTAATCTTAAAATTCCCTTTTTTCTCTTTTTTAAACGTATTATAATTAGCTCCGCCACTCCATGCATTAATCTGAGGTGCAACATCCTCAATTTCAGGAATTGATCGTTTCATCGCAATCAAATCCGTATTATCAAACTGAAAGCTTCGATTTCTAGGTAGACCTTTAAAAGTTTTTGTCGTTTTTTCAGTCCAAAAGATGGTTGAATTCGTTGCCAAGTTCCCCAGGTTTGATTTCATTCTATTTTGAAACCCCATTCCCAGCCCCAAAAGAGTGACTAAGATCAAAATCCCAAACATCACCCCTGAGCCTGTCAGAGCCGTTCTTAATTTATTTTTCTTGAGAGCAGACGTAATTTCCTGCCATTTATCCAAATCGAACATTCTTTTGTTTTTTTGATTTTGAATCGAATCTCTTTAACACCTTTTGAGATAAGATTCCTTTCAATTACTTACTTAAAAAGAAACTATTCATCTCTAAGTGCATCAATCGGTTGAATAGACGCAGCTCGTCGTGCCGGGAAAAATCCGGCCAAAGCACCCGTAACAACAAGAACAATTGTTGCACCAACGGCTATTCCTAAATCTACTTGAGGGTTTAAGAAATAAATTGCAGCCGGAGGGTATAACTTCTCAATCCAATTGAATTTACTAATCATTTCCAGCAAGCCCACACCGGCAATCAGTCCAAAATATCCTGAAGCAGCTGTAATAAAGATGGATTCCATCAACACAAGAGATATAACCGAAGCTGGAGAAGCTCCAATTGCTTTTCGAATACCAATCTCTTTGGTTCTTTCTTTTACAACAATCATCATGATATTGAAAACACCAATAACACCCAGTAGAATTGTAAAAATCCCGATGATCCAGACAAATTTTTCGATGCCACTAAACATGGCTGAAAACTGCTTTGAATTCTCAATATTATTCTGAATCCATAATGCATTTCTATCTTCTCGACTAAAATTGTGTATGGCAGCCATTTTATAAGTAATCTGCTTCTCAATTTCTTTACTTTCCTCTACAGACACATTATCCAGAGTAAAAGATATACGACGCAAATGATCATTATTATTAAAAATTTTCTGAGCGACTGTAATTGGGATGTAAATATCACGGGAATTCTCTTCAAAATCTTTCTTTATGAAAACACCAACAACCTTAAACTTGATCTTATTGATATTGATGAATTTTCCCAGAGAAGTCTCCTTAGGGAATAAGATTTTTTCTACTTCATCCTGAATAATTACAACCTTACGATGCTCTGCAATATCGATTTTATTAAGAAAGCGTCCTTCGATAACATCAAAGTTCTTTATCTCCTTATAGGTATCATGAATTGGAGAAACATTAAAGTTTCCAAAATTATCTTTATAAGATATAACTTCTGCTCCCGGAATATAGCTCATTGCAGAAATAGCATCTATTTTACCAATCGACTTTTTAAGACTCTCTAAATCGGCATTTACCATTTGAATCCACTTCCCTTCAGGAGTCCCCTTATAAGCCTTAGTGGTTCGTCCACCCCATATCTGCATACTGTTTGTCGCATCCTGAGCGAAAACATCCTTCATTCCATTTCGCAGCCCTCTACCGGCCCCTAACAGGAAAATAAGCATGAAAATCCCTGTAGCGACAGAAAATCCAGTAAGAAAGGTTCGTGTTTTATTTTTTCTAATGGTACTGAAGATCTCGTTCCATTTATCTCTATCAAACATAGTCTGAAATTAAAGTTCTCGTAAATTACTCCGTGATTTTTTCTCTTTTGAGAATTGATTCGATACCATCCAAAGAATGATTGTGCTCAATAATAGATTCAATACATCCATCTTTTAAATTGATCACTCTGTCTGTCATCTCAGCAATGTCCATTTCGTGAGTAACAATAATTACCGTAATTCCTGTACGATTAATTTCTCTTAAGAGCTCCATAACCTCTAGCGAGGTTTGCGAATCAAGGGCACCAGTGGGTTCATCAGCAAGAATAATCTTCGGATTAGTAATCATCGCTCTTGAGATAGCAACCCTTTGTTTTTGACCACCTGACAATTCATTTGGCATGTGTTCAGCCCACTCTTTTAATCCCATTCTATCGAGATACTCAACAGCAAGCTTATTCCGTTTTTTACGAGATACTTTTTGATAATATAAAGGAAGTGCCACATTCTCCATGGCATTTTTAAACGAAATCAGGTTGAACGATTGAAATACAAATCCCAACAGGTTATTCCTAAGTTTTGCAGCCTTAGTTTCACTCATCGATTTTATTTCCTGATCATTCAGAATATAAGTCCCCTCGTCATGGGTATCCAAAAGACCTAAAATATTTAGAAGGGTTGACTTACCTGAGCCTGAGGAACCCATAATTGAAACCAGTTCGCCCTCTTTTATATGCAAATCAATTCCCTTAAGAACATGCAGCTTATTCGCTCCAGTAATATAAGATTTATGAATATTTTTTAGTCGAATCATAATCGTTAGTATTTTTAATTGCTTCTTTGATCAAATCGAAATTTGGTCAGGATTTCGATATCTAATATTAAAGATTTTAGGATTGTTATCAAACAAATTTAGACAAACGACCGATTAACTCGATAAACATCATGTTAAATAAACTCAGTTATCCTTTCAATAACGTTAAAAAAGGTTAAAACGCTTATCTAAGTCTTATTAAGACCAATAGTCATGCCAACGAATTCAAGTTACTAAAAACGAGCCAAATGATGTGTTTAACCGAGCAGTATTTTCAATAAAGTCTGTCCGATATTAATACGCTACCGTTCGATACCGAACAGTTTCGTTATGTACACAAGTTTAATTTCTAAAAAACCGGTGAATTCAACTTAAATGATTAAAAGAACAGGAGGATTTAGTGTAAATTAGCTTCGATTAAATCTCAAAGCGATTTATGATGACAAATGTTATCGAAATTCAACAAAATAACATGAACTGGAACCAACTATTATCTGCTAAACGATTCGGTCAGGAAGATCGTGTCGCAATTGACGAACATGAAATTCGATCACAATTTCAACGCGATTACGATCGTTTAATTTTCTCGTCCCCTTTTAGAAGACTTCAAAATAAAACTCAAGTATTTCCTTTACCTGGAAGCATTTTCGTTCACAATAGATTAACTCATAGTCTGGAGGTTTCAAGCGTAGGGCGTTCATTAGGAAATCTTTTAACTGAGAAACTTGCCAGTTCAAAGAAATATGAAAATAATCCCTACCTGGCTGGGATAGGTAATATTGTTGCCACGGCTTGTTTGGCACACGACCTTGGCAATCCACCTTTCGGCCATTCGGGTGAGGAGGCCCTATCCTACTATTTTACACATGGCAAAGGCAAAAAGCTGGAAAATCAGTTTACAACAGAACAGTGGGCAGATCTTTGCAACTTTGAGGGTAATGCAAATGCTTTCCGACTGTTAACACATGCTTTTAACGGTCGGCGAAAAGGAGGCTTTGCTCTGACCTACTCGAGCATTGCTGCTGTTATAAAATACCCATGGGAAGCCTATAAAATTCCAGAAGTTGGGAAACGCAAATATGGCTTCTTCAATACCGAAAAAGAGAACTATGAAAAAGTAGCCACAGAGCTGGGCATTCCGGAAATTAAACCGGGTATTTTTGCGCGTCACCCTCTTGTGTATTTGGTTGAAGCTGCCGATGATATTTGTTATCAGATTATGGATATTGAAGATGCTCACAAACTGAAAATCTTATCAACGGACGAAACCAAACGTTTGTTATTGAATTTTTATGATGAAACGGATGATCGCAATATCATTGCACGCATTGCAGAGACTTGTGAAGAGGTGAGTGACACCAATGAGCAAATCGCTTATATCAGAGCTGGTGTTATCGGTAAATTAATAAAAGAGTGCGTGACGGCCTTTGTTGAAAATGAAGACCAAATAATGGCTGGTGAATTTACATCTACCCTGATCAAAGAAGTTTCTGAAAGCTCGAAAATTGCCTATAAAACATGTACAAAAGTTGCTGTTTCAAAAATATACAAACACCGATCTGTTCTCGAAATTGAATTGGCTGGATATAAAATACTAGGCACTTTACTTCAAGAATTTGTAGAAGCGACTTTAGATCCTGATAATTTTTATTCTAAGAAACTTTTATCACTGATTCCTGAACAATACAATCACAATGGCAATGATGAGTATTTAAAAATCATGTCGATATTAGACTTTGTTTCAGGGATGACAGATGTTTTTGCTTTGGATCTTTACCGAACGATAAAAGGAATAAAACTGCCTGATACTTATTAAAAACTATTCCGCTAAAACGCAAAAGATGAAATTCAAAAATATTAAAATAAAACTACTGCTCTTTACTGTTCTAATCAACTCTTTCTCAAGTGTACAAGCTCAGATAAACTGGACCCAAACAAAATCTGAAAAATCAAAAATCAGTTTTAAACTGCCCGAAACACCAAACATCAGAAACCAGGAACTGAATGGTATAAAGTCTGAGATATTCTCACACCGCGATGCGGCTAATATCTACGGCATTGTCGCTTCAGATTTTTCGGCTATCGACGTCGATTTTAACCACTCCGATCCTTCGGAATACTACGAACAAATGAAAGAAGGTAGCCTGTTGAGCAGCGACGCCCTCTTAGTTTCAGAACAAAGTGTCGTTTATAAAAAATTATTGGGGAAAGAAATTGTGTATACCATGATGCTTGGGAAACACGAATATACATATTTCAAACGTTTCTTTTTCAAAGACCAATTTATCTATCAATTTACCATAGGTGGTCCAACACGGATGAAACAAGTCCTTCTGGATAAGAAAATGATCTTTTTTAATTCTATTCAATTCGAATAGTTCGACTTAGCATTACTAAAAAAATAGCTTAACGCAATTTGTTTAATCATATCATTCTGTAAATTTGCATTTTCAAACCCGCCACTTATTCAATTGGCCAAACTGAAAACGAAATTCGAAAGAAAACCATTCTATAAATTCATTGAAATGCCGCCAGTGTAAACTGGAAGTCAAAATTTAACACATGAAAGTACTTGTATTAGGATCAGGAGGTAGAGAACATGCATTTGCATGGAAAATCGCTCAAAGCAATAAGCTTGAAAAACTATATGTTGCTCCGGGAAATGCCGGAACTGCTGAAATTGCAGAAAATGTCAACATCAATCCAAACGATTTTGAAAAAGTAAAAAGCTTTGTTCTCGACAAAGAAATCAATATGGTTATTGTTGGTCCTGAAGATCCTTTGGTGAATGGGATTCACGATTTCTTTTTGGAAGACGCCGAGCTGAGTAAAATTGCTGTCATCGGTCCTGAAAAAGCGGCTGCACAAATGGAAGGTAGCAAGGATTTCGCCAAAGATTTCATGGCACGTCATCAAATTCCAACGGCCCAATACAAAAGTATAACATCGGAAAATCTTGAAGAAGGTTATCAGTTTCTTGAAAGCTTAAAAGCACCCTACGTGCTTAAAGCTGATGGATTAGCTGCCGGGAAAGGTGTTTTAATTATCGACAATCTGGACGAAGCCAAACAATCATTAAAAGAAATGATTGGTGGCATGTTTGGTGCAGCAAGTGCAACGGTTGTTATCGAAGAGTTTTTATCTGGAATTGAGCTTTCTGTTTTTGTTTTAACAGATGGCAAAAACTACAAAGTTCTTGCCGAGGCGAAGGATTACAAACGCATTGGTGAAGGTGATACCGGTTTGAACACGGGTGGTATGGGAGCCATTTCTCCTGTTCATTTTGCCAACAAGGAATTCATGACTAAGGTTGAAGAACGAATCATCAAGCCAACCATTGAAGGTTTCCAAAAAGACAAGACTCCTTTTGTAGGTTTCGTCTTTATAGGTTTGATGAAGGTTGAGAATGATCCCTTTGTAATTGAATACAATGTCAGAATGGGTGATCCTGAAACTGAGGTGGTATTGCCACGCATCAAATCCGATTTCCTTGATCTGATGGTAGCCGTTGCTGATAAAAAACTCGAGCAATTCGAATTGGAATTAGACGAAAGAACAGTCTCAACAGTCATGTTGGTTTCAGGCGGATATCCTGAGGCTTATGAAAAAGGGAAAGTAATCAGTGGACTTGATCAGGTTTCAGAAAGTATCGTTTTCCACGCTGGCACAACAAATAACAACAATGAAGTTGTAACCAATGGCGGACGTGTGATAGCAGTCAGTTCGTACGGCGAAAATCTTGCTAATGCGCTTGAAAAATCGTTCAGCAATGCAGAAAAGATCCAATTCGAAGGCAAATATTACAGAAAAGATATTGGTTTCGATTTACAATAATTGAACAGCTTACAATTGAGTTTGCAAAGAAGTTAAATACTAAAAAATCACAAGAATGCTTTTAAATGTTTTAAGAAGACGATCTCCTTTATATTTTATTCTTATTCCGATAATTGCTCTCTTATTGTGGTTGGATGCCTTTCAGAATCCTGTTTCTCTAGCAGATTATTCTGGACAAATGCCTCTTTACCAATCGATTCTTTGCATACTCAATTGTAATGCTTTATTTCTAAACATATTGGGCTATCTAATTATTCTTTTAATAGCCTTTAGCTTGATACAACTCAATGAGCAATTTATATTTATCAAGCAACGTACCGATTTGCCATCGGGTTTATTCATTCTGATTGCTTCATGCGCAACTTTAGCAAACGGCATGCATCCTGCCCTGATCAGCGCACTATTCTTACTGCTATCGCTGAAGAGCATTTTCAAAATCTATCATGGAAATAAGAGTATTGCATCTTCATTTGATGCGGGTTTACTTATCGGATTAGCCAGCTTATTTTATCTTCCAACAAGTCTCTTTCTTATCTGGTTTGTCTGGTCTTTAATTATTCTGGGGAGTTTCCGATTGAGAGAATTTTTGGGAGGACTAATCGGTTTTGTTACACCTCTGTTTTTTATTGTCTGTTGGTATTTCTGGAACGATAACCTAAATCAATTTATTGAGCATTCTAAAATGATTTTCTCTCAGAATGATCATTTAATGAGTTTCTCGATTTCTCAGATTCTTCTTTGGATATTCCTCGCTCTTTTAAGCCTAATCTCTATCTTCTTTACCATATGGGGATTCGAAGAAAAGCGAGTTCGTTCAAGAAAATATCTGATTATTATTGTGGCCCTTTTTATGACCACTATTGCATCAGGCTTTTTGTTTCCTTCAGCAATACTGGCTCAGGCAATAATTGCAGCAGTTCCTTTATCCTATATTCTGAGCTACTTTTTTGTGATGAACCGAAACACAAAAATTTCTGAAATTTTATTTGCTGTATTACTAGCCAGCTGCATTCTTATAAGCATCATAAACTAAGGCATAAAAATAGAGCAAACAGTATAAAACATGCTTGCTCTATTAACTCAGGATGACCTCCAATGAAAAAGACCAAACTCAGGAGGCCTGAGTCTTTAGCCTATCTCAATCGACAACCCGAACCGGGTTATCTGGTAAAATCAGAGCCAGAACTAAATAAGCAATAGCTAAAAAAGGGTTGAATAAACAAACTACTAAAGCAATGGTTCTGACAATTATCGGATCGAGCTCAGGGTTTATATAGTGCGATAAACCGCCACATACCCCAGCCAGTTTTCTATCGTTTGATTTATATAATCGTTGCATATCTTTTAATTTTAGGTTACTTAATCGAACTTATATTTCGACAGTGTTTTAAGTTCATCAATATGGAAATCACCAAAAAATGAAACTAAAGAGGTGCGATTTCCATTGCTATGCAAAAGATGAAACTCACTAAATCGTTTCCCTTTTCCCAAAGCATAAAAATGAATTTCATCTGAATCATCATCTTTATCAATATCATCTAGAACTTCTTTATATCTCCCGGATGTTAGAGTAGACATGACTATTTTCTTAAATTTCACTTCAACCCCATTCTCATGCTTATAAGATAAGAGCTTAATGTCATCGCAGTCACCCTTGATATTTTTCTCTATTTCGTCTTCGTCAACATCAAAATCAAGATTCTTCAGGAAACCTCCTGAAAATGAAAAACTGCTGAACTCATCAAGTTTTGAGAACTTGTCGTGAAGTTTCTCTCCCTTTGTTTGTGCATTTACAAGCACCGGAAAAAGGATTACCATTAGGATTATTGCTACTTTTTTCATCTGTTTAAATATTAAGAATTGTTCTAATGACAGACATCGGATTCATTTGACCAGAACAAACCGATGCTTAATCATTAATTAGGTTAAAGAAAATCTATCAATTTCTGATTTTAATTGCGAGATAAGGTCAATCCTTCTTTTTTCATCACCCATCTTTTCCCTATCATATCACCATCCCAGGTGTTACTTGTATTTTCAATATCATGAATAATAGTGTTAACGCTTTTATCTAAATAAACTGCTTTCCCTTCAGGTACTTTAAGGGTAATCATCAGTTTCTGATTGCGCCATTTATCGCCTTCGGGCAAAGTAAAATACTGATCAAATATTAATAACGAATCAACTTGTTTCCAGGTATACTTGATTTCTTCAGCATTATCGATGGCATTTTGGTGATTTCTTCCTCTGGATTTCTTTTTCATAATCAGTTCAAAATTTCCGGAATTACTCTTTTCTACGTCAAGAGTCGGTTCGCCAACAACCAATTTCTCATCATCCTTTACAATGATCTTTACCCCATCAAAATCGAAATTCTCATCCTGCCAATTAAAATCAATATTCTTCTCCGATCTTAGGTAAAGCGTATTCCCATCGAAATTGTCAAGAATTTCGGTATTGGCATAAGTCGTCCCACTACCTATATATGATTTCACCTGAGTTAAACTGACCGAAATCAGAAGGACAATACCTCCCAACCAAAGTGCCAAAGCTGTAAGACCAATCGCTTTATTATTGGTTTTAAATTTCACAAGCAACTTAATACCAACAAAGATTAATAGTAATAAAGGAATCCCAATAACAAGCGTCAAGCCCAAAGAGAACAATTTAATTCCCATACCTGTAAATAACATTTCCGGCATCATCATTCCAGAAAAGTGCATGTTTGCAAATGGCCCAACTACACTGGTTGTGAAAATAAGAGAACCTAAAAAGGTTAGCAGAGAAACAATACCTGCAATAATTAACCCCAAGCCTAAAATTATGAGTATAACTTTCAAGACAAGACGTAAAGCAGAACCAGCAAAGTCGACCCCTTTATCGAAACCATCTCTAACTTGAGGCCCTCTTTTTTCACGCATATTATCGAAGTTTTTTTTCACTTCTTCATATTCGTCTTTTATCGATTTCTCGATATTGGATATATTTACCCGTTCCCCCTTCATTTCAAGTTTTTGAGCTGTGGTTGTAGCCTTAGGGACTACAATCCACAAGATGATATAAAGAAGGAAAGAAGATCCGTAACCAAAAATGAATAACAGAACAAAAATTAAACGAATGACGACCACATCGATACCAAAATAGGCTGAGAGTCCACTTGCAACCCCACCAAACACACGATGATCAGGATCACGAAATAATCTTCGGCGCTTATAAACGTTTTGTTTCTTATAATCGTCCTCAACCTCTTCGCTATCAACCTCGAAAATTTCTTCGGGCTGCCCCATAATTGTAATAACTTCATCAATCATTAATTCGGTTACAACCTGATCCTTCGAGCTCAATTTCTCGTTAAAAATTTCAGCGATTCGGGATTCAATATCTGCGATGATCTCGCGTCCCTCTTCACTCGAACCATAATGAGCATTAATGCTTCTCAGGTAAGTTTGGAGTTTATCGTATGCATCCTCGTCAATGTGAAAGATGCTACCACTTATGTTTATTGTGAATGTCTTTTTCATCTTTTTTTATTTTAATATTCGAACACCACTAAAAAAAACTAACCGCTTGTTCTATGGGTGTAAAAAATCATTTCAAATACATTTTAGTTCAATGCTAACCTTTAATGGTGGTAACAGCATCTACAAGTTCTTGCCATGATCCATCCAGTTCCCCAAGAAAATCGCGACCGGTATCAGTAATGGCATAATATTTACGAGGCGGTCCTTGAGTGGATTCTTCCCAACGATAGCTGAGTAATCCGGCATTTTTAAGTCGAGTGAGCAAAGGATAAAGTGTTCCTTCCACAACGATCATTTTAGCTTCCTTCAGCTTTTTAATAATATCAGAAGCGTAAGCATCATTATTAGAGAGAATGGAAAGAATACAATATTCCAACACTCCTTTTCGCATCTGGGCTTTCGTATTTTCTATCTTCATTTGGAATATGTTTTAAATTCTTGTTTGAATGATTACTGGCTTATTTCTAAAATTCTTTAAAGGGCTTCGATTCACTTTTAAAACAGTTGAATCCTTAGGGCTCTTCATCTTACTTTCTACATCAAGTTTGTTTTTCAAACTCCCTGCTTCAGCTTTCTCATTTTCTTCTGATGACCAGTCAAATCCAAAAAGATGATCGAGACTAAACCAGTTGTTGAAATTGATGGTATACTGCATATCTGATTCAAATAAAAAAGAAGCTGAATTACTGGGCTGAACCAATTGCGATTTCAAAATTGATGGGCTTATACAGAATCCGATTAACATACAAATCATCATGATTCTAATTATTCTCCTTTTCATTTCAAATATATTTTAATACAATACCATTCCAAACACACTTGCTTGTTATACAAATATACGTATTAAAAATAGTAATATGCAATACATAGTACCATTTAAATTTACCACCACACCCTAAAAAGCCCATTTTTATTGAACTTTTAAGGCTTATTTTTTTTGAAAAAAAATTAAAGAAAAATAATTTTCAGGCTTTTTTTGATGAAAAATCTGATTTTCAGACCTAAAAAAGGAAAGTAATAGGCAAAAAAAAGACCCAAGCAATGCTCGGGTCTTCTATATAATATAAGATCAAAATTACTCAACCTTGATATAAAACGTCTTGGTTGTCGGATTATCAGAATTATCCATAACCGTGCAAGTCATTGTATACTCATTAGCTGGCGCACCTGCTAAAGTTTCAATTGAGAAGTTTACATTATATTCAGACTTATCCAATACAGATCCTGAAGCTGGTTTTTTACTGTTCAATTTTCCATTAAAATCAGCAAGAAAATCACTTACAGACTTTGTTTTCTCTGCAAGATTCGTGAATGTAATTGATTTCAATTCCTTATTATCACTAATACTTCCAGTAAAAATAATCGTTTGCCCTGCTGTAATCTTGGTTGGTGCAGAAGCATTTGTACTTGGACTTGTGAAAGTAACAGTTGGTGCAGTTTCATCAGAACCACCTCCTCCTCCACCACAGCTTAACATACCTAAGGTGAATAATAAAGCTAGTGCGTAGTTTAAAATCTTCATAATTAATATTTATTAGTCAGTTAATTTTAGATTAGGAAAACATAAAAATACGCTATAACGATGAAATTAACAAGCAACAATAAGGAAATAGTTCTTTTTCCCCTTCTGAACCAATAAGTACTTATCCGCAATAAGGTGTTCTTTAGTAACAACCAATTCAGCATTCGGCTCTTTCTCCTTATTTAGACTGATTGCATTTCCTTTAAAAAGACGTCTCAACTCACCTTTTGATGGAAAAACCTCAGCCTTAACAGCCAAAAGTTCAACCACATCCACGCCGTTCTCAAATTCAGATTTATCCACATTGAACTGAGGAACCCCCTCAAATACTGAAAGGAAGGTGTCTTCATCAAGTTTACGTAAAGCATCCGCCGTAGCTCGACCAAAAAGAATTTGTGAAGCCTCAACAGCCATCTCGTAATCGGCTTCAGAATGAATCATAACAGTCACCTCTTTAGCCAAACGCTGTTGTAATTTACGCAAGTGTGGCGCTTCTTTATGCTCTGCAACCAAAGCCTCTACTTCTTCACGTGAAATAAGAGTAAAAATTTTGATGTATTTCTCAGCATCTTCATCAGAAGTATTCAACCAAAATTGGTAAAATTTATATGGAGACGTGTACTTCGGATCAAGCCAGATATTTCCGGACTCGGTTTTTCCAAACTTACCCCCATCAGCTTTTGTGATCAAAGGACAAGTAATCGCCCATGCCTGACCACCTTCTTTACGACGAATTAATTCTGTTCCGGTCGTGATATTCCCCCACTGGTCAGAACCACCCATCTGAAGTTTACAATTCTTCGATTTGTAGAGTTCAAGAAAATCGGTTCCCTGTACCAACTGATAAGTAAACTCAGTAAAAGACATTCCAGTTTTAGAATCAGCGCTTAAACGCTTTTTCACAGAATCTTTACTCATCATGTAATTTACGGTAATATGCTTTCCGATATCACGAATAAAATCAAGGAATGAGAAGTCCTTCATCCAATCGTAATTATTCACCATTTCAGCTGCATTCTCAGCATCCGAATCAAAGTCAAGAAAACCTGACAATTGATTTCTCAAACATTCCTGATTGTGACGTAAGGTTTTCTCATCAAGCAAATTTCTTTCCTGTGACTTTCCTGATGGATCACCAATCATACCTGTTGCTCCACCAACCAAAACAATTGGCTTATGACCCGCAACCTGAAAATGTTTCAGCATCATCACACCCACAAGGTGTCCAATATGTAAAGAATCTGCAGTAGGATCGATTCCCACGTATGCCGATGTCAATTCTTTCTCCAATTGTTCTTCTATACCCGGCATCATATCGTGAATCATGCCACGCCACTGTAATTCTTCTATAAAACTCATTTTTATTGTATTTAATATCCCTTTAGGATTCCGTTATTCAATAATTATTTTGGAGGACAAAGATAAGAATTTTACCATTGTATCCTTATATCTTCCATCTATTCAACTGCCAAGGAAAGCAAACTATACCCAAGGCCTGAGATCAGTATGATGTTATAAAAAAATGACAGCATCAAAAATTTAATAAATGTTTTAAACCAGGATTGTTTGTAATAAAACTTCAGAGTTAAAAATAGCTGTAAGGGTATAAGGAAATAGAGATAAAAAGCGAATGGATAAATTGCTTTAATCCCTGTTAAAATAAGCAACTCACTCAAAATCACAATCACAAAAATAAACGAATGAAAATTTAGCGAAATGAGTAAATGCTCCAATAAATAATGCTTTCGTCGTATATAGAATAAAGCCAGAAAAAGCGCAAACATCGGCAAAACCAACAATAAGGTTTGGGACAATTTCTTAAATGCATTATCAATAAATAATACAGGATTTAAAAGCCACAAATCAACCAATTTCTTAACCTCTGAACTAATAACTTTATTTCCACTCTTTACAGTTATCGGAACAGCCAGGCTGTCTCGTTTTGAAACCGAATCAATATCTTTATTAAATGTGATTAACTTATTTTTAAGATCTGAGCCTTTGAGCAAACTATCTGCACTTAAACTATCCGCATCAACTAGATCTTCATCCAAACCTTCATCAATAAAAGACAAAAATTGAACTTCCTTGCCATCATTATTTTTAAATGTCAAGTTTTTCTCAGACTCTGTTTCCGGCTTATGATTGTGCAACAATAATAAAAAAGCAAAAAAAGTTAGAAACAAGTACAAACGAAAAGGGGGGGTGTATCGGGCTCTTCGCCCTCTCATGAATTCTTTCGTCAAATATCCTGGCTGAGCAAATAGTGGTACGATGGTATGAAAAAATTTGTTATCCAACGACAAGGCATCACCTAATGATTCTGACACAACACTAAAAAACGGACGGTGAAAATCTTTGGCTGACTGACCACAATTGGTGCAATACTTCCCATCAACAGGATGCTCACAATTGCTACAAAAACCCGTAAAATGAAACTGTTTGCGAACAGGAAGTTTCTTGATATACTTTTTAAGCTTAGATCCTTGTTGTTTTATAATATTTGCTTGCATTCAGTTCTCTAATTAAATATTCTTTAAATTCTCCGTTCCCTTTTTAATTTTATTCTCAAACTTTTCTTTTGTCGTAGAAAAATCAGAATCAAAGAAATCAAATAATGAATCGGAAATATATGTCATTGGTTCATACAAAAGACTTTCTTTTTGTTTCTCCTCAGAAATAAAATTAAACCTATCATTCATATAATTAACCAGATGCACCAAAACACTCAATATTATAATCCCTTTTAACAAACCAAAAGCAACGCCCAAAAGTCGATTTACAAAACCTAAAGCCACAGCTTCAACAACTTTATCTATAATTTTGCCAATCAGGTTAATTCCAATCACAATCGCAATAAAGGTTACAATAAATGAAATGTACTCCATATATTGAGATTCATACTTAAAAGTATCCTGAATAACTTCAGCCGTAAAATCAGAAAAGTGAATCGCTCCGTAGACACCCAAAATGAGGGCAAGTAAAGTTGCTACTTCGTATATAAAACCTTTTGTAAAGCCTTTGTATATGGCATAAATCAGGGGAATCCCTATAATAATATCAAGTATATTCATTATGAAACACTATTAAATCTAAATACTGTAAATCAAATTATCTGATCGTTTAAACAGATCAAATATAGAGAAAAAGTAAACATATTTAACAGCGATTTTATTCCTGCAAAAAATACATCGGCGAATTAAATTTTAAATTTCGTTTTGTGAGTAAGGTTTCATAATTTTGCGGGATTAATTAATTTTTTCACAGCTCAAAAAAGAGCTATTAATTTAATACTAATATGAATACAGTAGTAAGTGGAATCCGATCAACAGGTAATTTGCATCTGGGGAATTATTTCGGTGCCATAAAGAATTTTGTGCAAATGCAGAATGATAACAATTGCTTCTTCTTTATTGCTGACTGGCATTCCCTGACTACACATCCGACTCCAGCCGATCTTCACAATAATGTAAGACACGTACTAGCAGAATATTTAGCTTGTGGAATCGATCCTGAAAAAGCTTGTATTTATGTGCAAAGCGATGTTCCTGAAATTACAGAATTGTATCTGTTGATGAACATGAATGCTTATTTGGGCGAGTTGGAACGAACTACATCATTTAAAGATAAAGCACGTAAGCAACCAGAGAATGTAAATGCAGGTTTATTAACCTACCCTGTTTTGATGGCTGCTGATATTATAATCCACAAAGCTCAGCGAGTTCCGGTTGGGAAAGATCAAGAGCAGAATCTTGAGATGGCACGTAAATTTGCTCGTCGTTTCAACAACACATATGGTGCAGAAACCTTCCCAATTCCACAGCCTTATTCATTCACTGGTGATTTTGTTAAAATCCCAGGTCTTGATGGCTCAGGTAAAATGGGTAAATCGGAAGGTAATGCAATAGGTCTGGTAGAAGATCCTAAGGATATTCGCAAGAAAGTGATGAAAGCCGTTTCTGATAGTGGCCCAACTGAAATGAACCAAACAAAACCTGAAGCAATTCAAAACTTGTTTACTTTGATGGATGTGGTTTCGACAAAAGACACCTACGATTTCTTCAACGATAAATACAACAATTGTGAAATTCGCTATGGCGATTTAAAAAAGCAATTGGCTGAAGATATCATCAACTTTAACGCTCCTATTCGCGAAAAATTCTTAGATATTTATCAAGATGATGAATACCTGAGAAAAGTAACTCGTATGGGTGCTGAACAAGCTCGTGAAAGTGCAGCTAAAACACTTGAAGAAGTTCGCAGATTAATCGGTTTCCGTAAATTTTAAATCGATAATCAAGATAATTTCAAAGAGCTATCCATGGGGTAGCTCTTTTTTTTACAAAAAATTGACTGGTTCAAACCAAAAAAGCTCCGATACCAATGGCATCAGAGCTTTTATATTTTAAATTTCAATTACTCTTTAATCTCAGAGATTGATTGAGAGATATTGATACAGTAATCACCAATCTTCTCACATTCTGAGAAAATATCGTTGTAAATAATACCCGCTTTATATTCGTATTTCTTTTCTTTTACATCGCTTAAATGCTGCTGCTTAAGAATTGTACGGAATTCGTCAATCTCTTTCTCAGCCTCGTAAGCTTTCTTCGTCATCACTTCCTCAAAGTTCATTTCTGTATTGTTATACATCACTAACAAAGCATCGTCAACCAATTCAAACATCTTATTCAAATTATCGCGAACTTCCTGTGGGAACCAGGCTTTTTGCTCTCTCTTACGATGAAGAGCTTTAGCGATATTAAGCATCGAATCACCCATACTCTCAATATCGTCAACCATTTTGAAGAATGCACGAACACGTTTCGAACTCACAGGACTCAATTTGGTTTCAGAAACCTTAGTCAGGTAATCTGCAATTTGAACCTCCATATCATCATTCTCATCTTCAAGCTTATCAATCTTCTCGTAAAGTTTAGTGAAGTTCTTATCGTTGGTTTCGTTAAAAGCCTCTTTCACATAGCTAAACATTTTTTTAGTGTGCTTGGCATAAAGACTAATCTCCATCTTAGCTTGAAATAAAGACGCCTCAGGCGTTGACAACATACCTGTTTTAATATGTTTCAACTTAAATTCTTCTTCTTCGCTTTCTTTAGAAGGAACCAATTTGGTTACAACTTTCACAATAAACTTAGCAAACCAGATCAGAATCAACACATTTAAGATATTGAAAATGGTATGGAATAATGATAGCGATATTGGTACAGCTGCAATCGTTTCTTTAGCTAATGCAGGATCAGTCGATAATGGATTTCCTCCACCAAGCCACATATTCAGTTCTGCAATTCCCTTAAGGAAAAAAGGTAAAATCATCAGCATCCATAACACACCAAATGCATTGAATATTAAGTGAGCCCGAGCTGCTCTTCTTGCTGAAGTATTTGCAACCATTGCAGCTAAGTTTGCCGTAATAGTTGTTCCAATATTTTCACCAAGAACCATAGCTGCTGCCATATCAAAACTAATCCATCCGCTGTTACACATCACAAGAGTAAGAGCCATTGTCGCCGATGAAGATTGAATCAAAATAGTTAAAAGCGTTCCAATTCCAGCAAATAATAAATACGATACAAAACCTAAATCGGTATAAGACGTTAAGAAATTTAATATCGCCGGGTTATTCTTAATATCTGGCACCGATTCCTTAAGAAACTGCAAGCCTATAAACAATAGAGCAAAACCAATTACCAATTCACCCCAATTCTTTCTTGAACGGTTACTCGAGAAAAGCAAAGGCAAACTTAAACCAATTAATGGCAACGAAATGGCACTCATACTCACTTTAAAACCAAGTAAAGAAATTAACCAGGCAGTAACAGTGGTTCCGATATTGGCTCCCATAATAACACCCACAGACTCAACCAGTGAAAGCAAACCTGCATTCACAAAACTAACTACCATTACCGTAGTTGCAGATGATGACTGAATAAGTGCTGTTATTAAAACACCCGTCATAACTCCCTTTACACGATTTGACGTCATAGCTGACAAAATCGATCTCATCTTTTCTCCAGCTACTTTTTGTAGAGCCTCACTCATCAACTTCATCCCGTAAAGGAATAATCCTAAGGATCCTATGAGTGTTAAGAAATCACCTAAACCGTAATTCATAATTAGTCTAAATTTATTTATTTTTCAGTAAATTAGTTCTCTTTTTGGGCTGGCAAAAATATAGGATATTTAGAGACGACCTAATTTTTAATGGCAAAAAAAACAATTGTTAACGTTAACTTAACTTTGGCTTGAAATCCAAATAATTTAAAAACTTAACCTTGCTTAATTTTATCCTTTATCTGTAGATGTTAAAGACATTTTTTCATCCTTTCAAACACAATTCCACCATTCAAATATTAATTAAGCTTAAATACCCCCCTTCAATTATCCAATTATCGGGATGTACACAAGCGATATGCCTTTCATGCTTTTGAAATAAAGATATTAAGTCGTATTTTCGCCCAAATGTTGTCAAGTCATTTTTTATACTTAATATTAAACTAACAATCAGTTAGATATATAAACAAACACTTCAATTGAGAAGATTCAAAGATAGATTTTAAGATATGTGGAATAGGATTGCGGGAGTTATTCTCAGAAATAGAATATTATTAATAGTCCTTATTGGACTCATGACGGTCTTTATGGGCTATAAAGCTCAATTTGTTGAGATGTCATATCAACATGCTGAACTCTTGCCTACTGACGACCCTGCTTCTATCGATTATCAAAATTTTCACAAAACTTTTGGGCAAGAAGGAAATGTAATGTTTTTTGCCATTCAGGATAGTAACTTCTATCAACTGGATAAGGTTAATGATTGGATTACTCTCGGCAATGACCTGGCCAAATTGGATGGTATTGATGCTGTCGTATCCATAGCACACACATATAATATCACAAAGAATAAAGAAAAAAAACGATTCGAATTTGAATCAATTTTCCCTAAAAAATTAAACTCTCAAAAAGAACTTGACAGTATAGCTGCCATAGCAGAATCTTTACCTTTTTATAAGGGCAGTTTAGTCAACAACGATACCCACACCTATTTGATGGCCATTACCGTCAATGGGAGAGTTATGGGGTCTAAGGCGAGAGAACCTCTGGTAAAAGCTGTGCATCAAAGATCCGAGACCTTTGCTAAGAAGCACAACTTGCAAATGCGTTACTCAGGCTTACCTTACATCAGGGTGGTTATGGCTCAAATGATAAAGAAAGAGATGAACATGTTTATTCTCTTGTCTTTATTGGTAACAGCCATTATCCTTTTTATGTTCTTCCGATCATTCAAAGTCGTTTTCTTTTGCATGTTGGTTGTTGGATTAAGTGTTGTTTGGGCCGTAGGATCCATGGTTCTTTTCGACTATAAGATTACACTTCTGACTGCCATGTTACCGCCTCTTCTGGTTGTAATTGGTATTCCCAACTCTGTATTTCTCATCAATAAATACCATGGAGAATACGTCAGACATCGTAATAAAATTAAAGCCCTGCAGCGCGTTGTCTCCAAAATTGGAAATGCAACGTTCTTAACCAACTTGACAACTGCATCGGGTTTTGCAACCTTCATAATTACATCAAGTAAAATTTTAAAAGAGTTTGGTGTTGTCGCCTCTTTGAACATTATGGTTGTGTTCGTTTTATCATTGGTGCTGATTCCCATCATTTTTAGTTTTCTGGCACCACCAGACAATAAAGCAACTCAACATCTCGATAATAAGTTTACCAACAAATTTGTTTCAACTCTTGAGAAAATTGTATTGAATCATCGCAAAGCCGTTTATTT
This sequence comes from Ancylomarina subtilis, assembly GCF_004217115.1. Classification (NCBI taxonomy): domain Bacteria; kingdom Pseudomonadati; phylum Bacteroidota; class Bacteroidia; order Marinilabiliales; family Marinifilaceae; genus Ancylomarina; species Ancylomarina subtilis. Next base: position 2,360,661 of record NZ_SHKN01000001.1, read on the forward strand.
AATCACGGGCTCACTGGTAATTATTAGTATTATTGGTATCAGCCAAATGAAGAGTACAGGATATATGGTGGACGATCTTCCTCATGATAATACCATTTATCAGGATCTGAAGTTTTTTGAAGAAAATCTTGATGGCATTATGCCTTTGGAAGTTGTAGTCGAAACGAATAAAAAAAACGGGGCTCTTAAACTTTCTACCCTTAAACGCATTGAGAAATTAAACGATTCATTAAAACAATACCCTACAATTTCAGCTTCACTATCACTAGTTGAAGGAGCAAAATTTGCCCATCAGGCCTACTACAATGGCAAGGAAAAATATTACAAAATGCCGAGTAGTAATGTAAAGAATATCATACTGTCATACCTCTCGAAAGCAGATATTAAAGGTGATGTCAATATTTTTGATTCTTTTATCGATTCAACCCAAACTCAAACTCGCATGAGTTTTAGGATGAAAGATATTGGAACCACAAAGATGGAGCAGATGGAAAAAGTTATTTTGGGGCATGTTAACCAGATTTTTCCAAAAGACAAATACAAAGTTACTGTAACGGGTTCAAGTATAGTCTTTTTTAAAGGGACACAATACCTGATAAAAAATCTATTCTTAAGTTTGGCGCTGGCAGTTGTATTGATCGCCTCTTTTATGGCCTGGATGTTTTCATCAAAAAGAATGGTGTTGGTGGCCCTTATCCCCAACTTAATTCCCTTGATAATTACAGCTGCACTAATGGGGTATTTTGGTATCCCTATTAAAGCCTCAACCATATTGGTTTTTAGTATTGCGTTTGGTATCTCGGTAGATGACACCATCCATTATCTGGCAAAATATCGTCAAGAACTTAAAATAACCAATTGGAGTATCAAAAATTCGGTTGTTCTGGCACTTCGCGAAACAGGACAAAGTATGATGTATACATCCATCATCTTATTCTTTGGATTTGGTATATTCTCTTTATCCGATTTTGGAGGAACAGTTTCCTTGGGAGTTTTAGTTTCAGTGACCTTGTTATCAGCAATGCTTTCAAACTTGATTCTGTTGCCGTCATTACTACTTACTCTTGAACGATTAATTACAAATAAATCGTTTAAAGAACCACTCTTACATATCTTCAACGAAGAGGAAGATATTGAGTTGGATGATTTAAAGATTGCCTACTCAGAAACAAAAGAAACAGATGAGATAGAAGTGGGTCTTTAAAAATATTGCATACACTAAAAGACAATATACCCGGTAGTTTGAAACTATCGGGTTTGTTGTTTTTATGCTTTTGGTAAAGACTTCAGACCACGAACATGACAAATATCATATTGCTTATTTAAAATCTTTCTTAATTTAAACAGATTAAATAAAGATAGGTGACCGAAACTAAAAAAATCAATATATCATGTCAAATTTTGGAATCAGAGAAAGTCTAAAACGATTA